>NZ_QMFZ01000012.1:0-186691 GCF_003294055.1 Burkholderia reimsis | reverse complement strand
GCGCGAGCGCGTCGGCCACGCGTTCCCGGATCTCGTTCTTCGGCGTGCCTTCCTGCTTCAGGCCGAACGCGACGTTCGATTCGACCGTCATGTGCGGGAACAGCGCGTACGACTGGAACATCATGTTGACCGGGCGGCGGTACGGCGGCAGCGACGCGAGATCCTCGCCGTCGACGAAGATCTTGCCGGAGGTGGCCGTCTCGAGCCCGGCGAGCATGCGCAGCAGCGTCGACTTGCCGCAGCCCGAGCTGCCGAGCAGCGCGAACAGCTCGTTCTTCGCGATCGTCAGGTTCACGTTGTCGACGACCGTGCTGTCGCCGAATTTCTTCACGACATTTTCGATGCGCACGAAGGCGTCGTTCGGCTCGAGCATGTTCGTCGTCGGTCGATGCATCGCATCAGGTGTACTGAATGAATCCCGTTTCATGATGGTCCGTTTCAAGCAGGTAAGCGAATCTCAGGCGTCAAGCGCGACCGGCGGCAGTCGAGCGGTGCTGGCGGAGAGGGATCGAGCGATTCCTCGTCCGGAACGAATGGCGCAACGAAACAGGCAGGGAAAACGCACGGCGATCGATGGCGATCAGTCGCGAACGACCGCGGCCACCCCGCTGGCTGTCATGAAGATTTCATCGGTTTTCATCGGGCTTTCCGCACGTTTTCGTCGTCTCCAGTGCGAATTTTTAAACCCGTCAAAAACCTTTTGGATCGCGGATTTCCGTTCCGGACATTGAACGGGATCGATGTTTGGGAAGGCGGGAAAACGGGGGCACGACCCGCCTCGCGCGGCAGCGCGGGCGCCCCGGCGGCACGGGCGCCGCCGGATGACACGGAAGACGAAACGGAGGGTGGGGAAAACGAGCAGCCGGGCGGCTGCAACGCGCGGCCTGGGCGCCGCGCGGGTCACGTCACTTCGCGTTCAGTTCCTTCCAGCGCCGGTACACGTCGATCGCGCCGCCGTGCTTCTGCTGCACCATCGGCAACCGGCGTTCCTCGATCGGCTTCGCGTATTCGGCATAGAACGTGTCGAGCTCGAAATACTTGCGGTCGTCGCGGTAGAACGGCGCGTAGTCCTCGCGCGTCGTGATGTAGACCACGCGTTTCGGGCTGCAGTAGTACAGCGAGCCGAGGCACATCGGGCACGGGCTCGCGAGAATGTAGATCTCGCAGTCGGTCAGGTGCTCGGTGCCGAGCTTGCGACACGCGTCGCGCACCGCGAGGATCTCGGCGTGCGCGGTCGGGTCGCTGGTCTGCGCGACGAGGTTCGGGCTCTCCGCGACGATCTCGCCGTCGCAGACGATCACCGTCGCGAACGGGCGGCCGCCCTCTTCCACGTTCTTCATCGCAAGATCGATCGTGCGTTTCACAAAATCCATGGCTGCGTCCTCGTTGAAACGGCATGGCGGGAACGTGCGGCGGCTTCAACCGGCCGATGCTCGTCGGGCGGGAACCTGCGCGGCACCGCTGCCGCAGCGCCACGCCGGCGTCAGAACGGCTTGGTCGGCAGGTACTTGCCGTCGAGCGTGATCACCGCGCGCGAACCGCCTTCCGGATCGTCGACCTTCTTCACGTCGAGCCGGAAATTGATCGCGCTGATGATGCCGTCGCCGAACTTCTCGTGTACGAGTGCCTTCAACGTCGTGCCGTACACCTGCAGCATTTCGTAGAAGCGGTAAATCGTCGGGTCGGTCGGCACGCGATCGTCGATGCTGCCGCGCAGCGGGATCGTCTGCAGGAGCAGCACCGCGTCGTCGTCGAGGCCGAGCTTGTCGGCGACATTGCGCGCAGCATCGGCCGGCAGCGCATGCTGGCCGAGCAGCGCGGCCGTCACGAACGCTTCGCTCAGGCCCGTGCCTTCGGTGAGCTGCGCGAACGACAGGTTCTTGCGCGCTTTCGCGAGAACGACGGTCTCCGCGAGCGCGTGGCGGGCGGTCTGGCTGTGCTGGGACTGGATCATGGCAATTCCTCGTGGTGGGGTGGGAGCGATTCAGGCCGCGACGGGAAGCGTCGCGGGCGTGGCGCGGACCTCGGGATGGTCCGCCAGGGAGACGAACCGGCCGGTCGCGCCGTCATGAGCGTCGATGCAGCCCGATTCGATGTCGTAGACCCAGCCGTGCAGCGCGAGCCGCCCTTCTTCGAGCGCGAGCCGCACGGCGGGGTGCGTCTTCAGGTTCGCCAGTTGCGCGACGACGTTCTCGCGCACCATCGAGTCGATCCGCTCGCGTTCGCTGCGGTGCGTGCGCGCCTCGTTCACGACGCGCGCCGAATCGGCATAACGCAACCAGTGGCCGACGGCCGGCATGTGATCCATGCACTGGCAGGTGGCAATCGCGGTCATCGCGCCGCAATCGGAATGGCCGCAGATCACGACGTCGGTCACGCGCAGCGCGGCCACCGCGTATTCGACGGACGCCGACACGCCGCCCGGCTCGGGGCCGTACGACGGCACGATGTTGCCGGCATTACGGATCACGAACAGGTCGCCCGGTTCGCGCTGCGTGACGAGTTCGGGCACGAGCCGGCTGTCCGAGCACGAGATGAACAGCGCGCGCGGATGCTGGCTGCGCGCGAGATCGCGGAACAGCGTGGCGCGCGCCGGGTACGCGTCGCGCTGGAACTTCAGGAAGCCTTCGATGATGTCCTTCATCGCGTGTTCTCCGGTGCGGGTGGAATCGATGAAGAGCAGGTTACGCCGGGCTTCCAATAAGGTAAAAGACTGATTTATGATCCACCGGATAAGCAGGACTTATAGGAATCGCCATGCTGCTGCGCCATATCCACTACTTCCTCGCCGTCGCCGAGCATCGCAGCTTCACGCGCGCGGCCGCCGCGCTGCATGTGTCGCAGCCCGCGCTGTCCCAGCAGATCCGCCAGCTCGAGGAGACGCTCGGCGCGCAATTGTTCGACCGCACCGGGCGCGTGACACGGCTGACCGACGCCGGCGACGTGTATTTCCGCTATGCGCGGCAGGCGCTGCACGATCTCGCGGAAGGCCGGCGTGCCATTCACGACGTGCAGGATCTCAGCCGCGGCTCGTTGCGGATCGCCGTCACGCCGACCTTCACGAGCTATCTCGTCGGGCCGCTGGTCGAGGCGTTTCACGGCCGCTATCCGGAGGTGTCGCTGTCGGTGCGCGAGATGTCGCAGGAGCGCATCGAGGCGCTGCTCGTCGACGACGAGCTCGATGTCGGCATCGCGTTCGACGAGGTGCAGACGGCCGATATCGCAGCGCAACCGCTGCTGGTCGAAACGCTCGCGCTCGTCGTGAACCGCCGGCATGCGCTCGCCGGAAAACGCAAGGCCGGCCTGCGCGCGCTGCACGACGCGCCGCTCGTGCTGCTCACGGCCGAGTTCGCGACACGCGTGCAGATCGATCGCTATTTCCGCGAACACGACGTGCGGCCGCGCGTGTCGATGGAAGCGAATTCGCTGGGAGCCGTGATCGAGATCGTGCGCCGCACGAACCTCGCGACGCTGCTGCCCGCGACGATCGCGAGCGGGCACGACGATCTCGTCGCCGTCGCGCTCGATCCGGCCGTCCTGCGGCGCACGGCCGCGCTGCTGCAACGAAAGGAGGCATACCGGAGCGCGGCCGCGCGCGCGTTCGTCGAACTGGCGCTGGCGCACGGAGCGGGGGCCGTCAGACGCGCGCGATAACCTCGGCCGCCGGGGTGCACGGCACGCGCCCCGGCGCTACCGGCGACCGATCGTGCCGCCGAACCGACTCACTGGAAAACCGACATGCCGAACCTGCTACGCCGCCTGATACTCAACCCGGTTGCCGCCGCGGCATTGCTGGCGGGCGCGGCCTGGTGGATCCACGCACAGACGCGCGCCGACGGCCCGTATCGCGTCGTGGGATTCAACTACACCGATCGTGGTGTCTACAGTTTCGTGGTGGATGGCTTCGGCGCGGGCAGCGTGCACGCGCGCCAGTTCGGCGGCGGGGGCGGCACGATGTGCTGCATGAGCGTGCCGCGCGGCAAGAAGACCTGGCACGTCAGGATCACGTACGATCTGACGCCTGAAGAAGACGCCCGGAACCAGGCGCCCGACATCGTCGAAACCGACGTCGCCGTGCCGGCTTTGCCGAACCGGCGCGACGGTTATATCGAGTTTCACTTTCTACCCGGCCGCAAGATCGACGCCCGATGGGTGGCATACCCGACGATGCCGCGCATGCGTGCCGCTGGGTGATCGGGAAGGGCCTGCGCAGCCCACCCGCCCGGCGCTGCGTCAGTTGTAACCGAGAATCGCCACCGCCGCGACGTCCGGCCGATCGATCGTATTCCCGACGAGCGACGTCATCGGCTCCTGCAGCACGGCCTGATACGACGTCACGCGCGCGGCCTCCGGCACGCCCGCGTCGTCCGGTGCCGGTTCGTCGAACGCGGCATCGAAACCGCTGTAGAACTCCGGTTGCTTCTGCGAAAAAGTCATCTCCACTCCTTTACCTGATCAAGTTTTCGATGTTCTAACCGACCTGCTTCAACGCCGCCGCATGCACCGCCGCGCCGTCATGTGCGTCGTCATGCGCGGCCTCCGATCGCGCCAGCTGCGCGCGCGTGCGCCGCGTGATGTGAATCACCGCGAACACGACCGGCGCGATCAGCAGGCCTTCCGCCAGTTCGGGATCGACCGGCAGGTTCATCACGTGCAGCGCCTTGAACGCCGCCGTCGCGAGCGACAGCACGTAGTACGAAATGGCGGCCACCGACAGCCCCTCGACCGCGTGCTGCAGATGCAGCTGGTTGCGCGCGGTGCGCTCCATCCCCGCCAGCAAACGCGTTACGTCCTTTTCCTGCGCGAGATTCACGCGCGTCCGCAGCAGGTCGACCGCCCGTGCGATCCGTGCGGCGATCTGTTCGTGGCGTGCCCATACGCTGCGACAGGTTTCCATCGCCGGCGCGAAACGCCGCTCCATGAATTCGGCGATCGTCGGCATCCCTTCGATACGTTCCTCGCGCAGCTCGTGGATGCGTGCCAGCACGAGCTTCTCGTACGCCCGCGACGCACTGAAGCGCGCGCCCGATCCCGACAGCGACTCGACCCGCACCGCCAGATGCGTGAGCTTGACGAGCAGCGCGGTGTCGTCGCCGTCGGCGCCGCTCGCGTCCATCCGCTGCATCAGCGCATGGAGCGCCGCGTGGATCTCGTCGAGCTCGCGGCTCATCTGGCGCGCGACGGGCAGCGCCAGCAGGGCCATCATCCGGTACGTCTCGATTTCATGCAGGCGCTGCAGCAGGCGGCCGCCCTGCTCCTCGCGGAAATCCTCGTCGACGACGAGAAAGCGCATGAAACCGTCGTCGCGCACATGCCAGTCGCAGAACACCTTGCCGCCGCCGAGCACGTTGCTGCCGACGAGCGCGGGCCCGTCGATCCAGCGGCGCAGGTCGCCGCAGACGAGCCGCGCGGCGTCGCCCGTGAGCAGCTCCATGCGCACCGCGACGAAGCGGATGCCGGCGAGCCGCGCGAACCACGCGGCCGGAATGCCCTCGATCGCGAGATCGTCGAAATAACCGGTGTCGCGACGCGGCGCGACGAACGTGAAGGTCGAGAATTCGGTGTGGCGCTCCCACTTCAGGTGCCAGCCGCTCGGCGACTGCACCGCGTAGTGCGTCGCGCCTTCGTGCGGCGCGGCGATGCCGGTATCGCGGCACAGCGCGTGCAGCAGCGTTTCGTGGATGTCGGGCTGGCCGTCCGCGTAGATCGCGTAATGCGTGAGCGACACGGCTTCGGCGAGCCGCAGGAACGGCCGGGCATGTAATTCCGCGGCCAGCGCGGCGCGCAACGGATGGTCCATCATCGATACACCACGCTTCCCTGTTCAGTCCCGCACGCCGGATCGTCCGGCCCGAACGCCGCGCCGCCCTCGGGCGAAACGTCAGCGTGATCGCACTATGGCAGACACACAGCAACAATAAAAACGCATAATGTTGATCGTTACGTTCAGTTTTCCTGATACCCATGAAGATGCTCGATCACGACGTGCTGGCTACCGTCGTCGCCGTCGCGGAGACCGGCAACATGACCCGCGCGGCCGAGGCCGTGAACCGTTCGCAGTCGGCCGTGAGCATGCAGATCAAGAGCCTGGAAGACGCGATCGGGCGGCCGCTGTTCGTGCGCAAGCCGCGCAGCATCGTGCTGACGCGTGAAGGCGAGGTGCTGCTGGGATTCGCCAGACGAATGCTGGCGCTGCGCGACGAGGCGTGGGCGGCCGTGGTGCGGCCGGAAGTGACCGGCAAGGTCGTGATCGGCGTGCCGGACGACTATGCGTCGTCGCTGCTGCCGTCGGTGCTGAAGAAGTTCTCGGCGACCTACCCGAAGGTCGAGATCCAGGTGATGGGGCTGCCGAGCAGCGCGCTCGCGCCGCTGATCAAGGAAGGCACCGTCGATCTCGTCTGCGGCACGCGCATCAAGGGGCTGTCCGGCGACTTCATCCGCCACGAGCCGATGGCGTGGGCCGCGATGACGAACGGGCCGCGCGTGTGGGAAGAGCGGCCGCTGCCGATCGCGGTGTTCATGCCGGGCAGCGTCGCGCGCGAGAACGCGATCCGCAGCCTCGAACGCGCGAAGGTGCCGTACCGTACTTCCTATGAAAGCCCGAGCCTGCTCGGGCTGCTCAGCATGGTCGAGGCCGGCCTCGCGGTCGCGCCGCTCGCGCGCTGCGCGATTCCCGCGCAACTGTCGATGCTCGGCCGCGCGCACGGGCTGCCCGACCTGCCGCCGCTCGAACTGATTCTCGCGCGCAGCACGAAATCGAAGCGGCCGCCGTGCGACTTTCTCGCGGAACAGCTGATGGAAGACCTGCAGCGTCAGACCGGGCAGACCGGCGACGCGTGATCAGCGCATCGCGCCGAATCCGGCCGCACCCAGTGCCGCGTTGACGTTCGCGGCCACCCGATCGACAAGCGCCTCCAGCGTATCGCCGCATACCTGCGTGTGTTCCGGTGCGACGTGCTCCGCGCGTTGCCAGCCCCACTGCGCGCCCGACGCGACCGACAGCGTCGCGCCGAAGCGGTTGCCGTGGCGGCGGCCGAAGGTGCTCACGCGCCGCCCGGCCACGTAGTCCTGTTCGGGCAGGCAAAGCCGGATCTCGACCGCGACCTGGTCGCGATCGTTGACGCGCGCGGCCGGGCTGACCGTCGCGGCGAACACCTTGCCGATCCGCCAGGTCACGTCGCGCTCCCACGCCGCGAGCGGCCCGCCGGCCGCGTCGACCCGCTCGGTGTCCACCGACCACTGATGCCGGTCGGGCACGACGATCGCCTGATGCAACAGCATTTCGGCCACGCGCACCGTCGTCATGAGCTGACGCGCGAGTTGCTGGCCCGACGGCAGCGACGCCGTCCGTACCCGGCCGTTTGCCGGCTGCACGACAGGTACTGCTTCCAATAGATCCATGACTCCTCCGCATGCAGGATCGGCGCCGCGCACGCAGCATCGCGCGCCTGTCCGCCGCCTGAGGGCGGACAGCACGGCGACCGGCGATCGGACGGCGGATCGGACAAGCCATCAAGGAACGAACCACAACCCACGAGCAACAGCCGTTCCCGACTTCACCGTGCCTTCGGCCCGACGCGCAACCGGCGCGCGACCGGCCCGATCACCGCATCGGCCTGCTGCGCGATGAGCAAGTGCAGCGTGAAATCCAGGTCTTCCGGCGCGATGTCGAAGTGCACGTGGACCACGTCGCGCACGGCACGCGCGCTGACGACGTACACGCCGAGCGGGGAATGCAGCAGCGCCGCGAGCCGTGCATGCGCGTGTTCTCCGGAGTCGGCCGTCAGCGTGACGGGCAACTGCAGGCGCGGGCGCGGCGGCGGGAACGGAATGACGTTGTCGGGTGCGCCGGCGCGCAACTGGCGGCCGGCGACATCGAAGGCGGGAACGGGATGAATGAAGGTCATGGAGCGGACGGAAGCCGTCTCGGCTGTTCGACACGTCCCCAGCTTAGAAGAGACCGCATAAACGTCGTGCAAAAAAACGGGCCGTCCGTGCAAAAAACGGCACGGGGACACAACACGTCAATGACCAGCGGCCAGCGGCATGGCCGCCGGCCGTGCGGTCGCGATGCGCGCGCCGCGACCGCACGCCGCCCGCCACGGTTCGAGCCCATCACGCCTTGCGTCGGCCGCCGCGCTACGCGAACGCTTCGAGCGACGCACGCCGCCGCTCGTCGACCATCGATTCGATCAGCGACACCAGATCGTCGGTCAGCGGATCGCAGATGCCCGGCGAGCGATGCAGTTCGAGATCGGCCGCCGGCAGCAGCGGCAGCCCGTCCGTCTCGTCGAGCACGCGCCAGTTCTCGGGCAGCGTGCAGCGGTCGATCATCGTCACGGCCGCGCCGTGGTTCACCGCGATCTTGATGCCGGTCGGGCTCTGGCTCGTATAGACGACGTGATACGGCCGCCCGGCCGTCGCGAGCGCCTGCAGCCCGCGCTGCCGGTAGCAGCACGTCTCCGGAAACAGTGCGAGCGGCACCGACGCCTGCGGGCCGAGCACGAAATCGCGGTGCGCGGCCCACACGACATCGTGCCGGCCGAGCAGCCGCCCGCCCGCGTTCGGCCCGTGCCGCACGACGAGCGCGACGTCGAGCTCGCCGGCCTGCAGCCGTTCGAGCAGTTCGAGCGACGTGCGGCAATGCACGTGAAAGCGCGCGCCCGGCCGCATCGCATAGAACGACTTCAGCAGGTCGGGCAGCCACAGCTCCGCGTAGTCCTCCGGCAGCCCGAAGCGCACGACGCCGCGATCGCTGCTCGCCTGCTTCAGCGCGAGGATCGCGTCGTTCTGCACCTGGATGATGCGGCGCGCATGGATCAGGAAATTCTCGCCGTCGCGTGACAGTTCGAGCCGTCGACTGTTGCGCATGAACAGATGCGTGTCGAGCCGCTCCTCGAGCGTGCGGATGCGCAGGCTGATCGTCGACTGCGTGCGATGCAGTTGCCGGGCCGCCGCGGTGAAACCGCCGCTCTCGACCACGGCGACGAACGCCCGGATCAGTTCCGGATCGAGCGAACTGAGCTTCGACCAATCGGGCCTTTGAATGGCAGCCATCGGAATTACTCGCTTTCGAAAAAAGAAGGGAAGACGAAAGATAGGGCTCGGAGTACGCCGATTGTTGTCCGGATGCGCCCGGCCCTCCAACCCCTGCCCGGGTATGACAAACCCGGAGCCGGTACGCGAATGCCCACCCGCCGATCCCGCCCCGCCCGCCGTCACGACACCGGCCGAGGCCCGCCCGGCGGGCGTCCGCGTGACGGGCCCAGGGCATTCCCGGAGACGACGAAAACTCATAGCCCGATCAGAAAACATCGATTCACCGGCCGCGCCGCGGCCCACCACAATCGCCTCACACCCAACCTCATCGACGAGACATCGCAATGACCGCATCCCAACCCAGGCAGCTTTACATCGGCGAAGGCTTCGAAGGCCCCGGCGTCAACCTCGCGCACATCAACGTGCTGGTCGGCCCGCGCAACGGCCCCGCGGGCCAGGCGTTCGCCACGGCCCTCGCGACGCCATCGGCCGGCCATGCGCCGTTCGTCGTGATCGCGCAGCCGGGCGTGCCGACCAAGCCGCTCACGCTGTACGTCAACAAGGCGCAGATCGCCGGCGATTTCCACGGCAACGCCACGTGGGGCGCGTCGCAGGCCGGCATCGCGAAGGCCGTCGCCGAAGCGCTCGAGAACGGCACGCTGCCGCCCGAAGCGGAGAACGACTGGGTCGTCGTGTCGGCGAACTGGGTGAACCCGCAGACCGACGATCTCGATGCCGTGTTCGAGAACAACTATCGCGCGTGCCGCACCGCGATCGTCGCCGCGATGGAAGGGCTGCCGCATCGCGACACGGTATTCGCCGCCGCGCGCGACGTGTCGAACCCGTTCTACACCCCGAAGAAAAACTGAAGACGACAAGCGGCCGACACAAGGCCGCACCTGGAGGAAGCATGGAATACGTCCGCCTCGGCCAGTCCGGCCTGAAGGTGTCCCGCCTGTGTCTCGGCACGATGAACATGGGCACCCCCGACTGGAAACCCTGGATCTTCGACGAAGCGCAGAGCGAGCCGATCGTGCGCCGCGCGCTCGACGCCGGCGTCAACTTCATCGATCTCGCCGATTTCTATTCGACGGGCGTCGGCGAGGAAGTGGTCGGCCGCATCCTGAAGCGCAACGCGCGCCGCGAGGAGCTCGTCGTGACGACCAAGGTCGGCTACGACATGGGCAGCTACCCGAACGCGGGCGGCCATTCGCGCAAGCACGTGCTCGACGGCATCGACGCTTCGCTGACGCGGCTCGGGATGGATTACGTCGACATCTTCATGCTGCACTTCTTCGACGTGAACACGCCCGTCGAGGAAACGATGAGCGCGCTGCACGACATCGTGCGCGCGGGCAAGGCGCGTTATATCGGCGTATCGACGATGTACACGTGGCAGTTCGCGAAAATCATGCAGGCCTGCGAACGACACGGCTGGGACAAGCCGATCAACATGCAGCTGCAGCTGAACCTCGCGTATCGCGAGGAGGAGCGCGAGATGGTGCCGTACTGCATCGACCAGGGCGTCGGCGTGTCGGTGTTCAGCCCGCTCGCGCGCGGCCTGCTGACCTGCGAGCCGCAATCGACGCGCAACCAGACCGACTTCTTCACCGCGCAGATGTACGGCGATGCCTCATCGCTCGCGATCGCGGAATCGGTCGCGAAGGTCGCGAAGCGCCGCGGCGTGCCGCCCGCGCAGATTGCGCAGGCGTGGGTGCTGAGCCGCCCCGGCGTCGCGAGCATGCTGGTCGGCGCGGATTCCGTCGCGCAGTTCGACAGTGCGCTCGGCGCGCTCGAGACGCAGCTCACCGAAGAGGAATTGCACGAACTGGAGCGCAACTACACGCCGTGCGACCTGATCAACGACTACACGGCCGGCAAGCGCATCGCGCGCGCGTCGCGTCCGGCGCAAGGCAGTTTCGCGACGGACTGAGGCCCTGAAGGAACGACACACGATGAACGAATTTCTGAGGACCGGCCATTACATCGGCGGTGAATGGCACGAACCGCATGGCGCGAGCGATGCAACTTATCCGGTGCTGAACCCCGCGACCGGCGAGACGATCGCGAAAGTCGCGAAAGGCGGCGCCGACGACACGCAGCGCGCCATCGACGCAGCCGCGCACGCGTTCCCCGCGTGGCGTGCACTGACCGCGAAGGAACGCGGCGCACGCGTGAAGCGCTGGGGCGAACTGATGCTCGAACATCGCGACGCGCTCGCCGAGCTGCTGACGCGCGAGCAAGGCAAGCCACTCGCGGAAGCGCGCGGCGAAGTCGCGTACGCGGCGAGTTTTCTCGAATGGTTCGCGGAAGAAGCGAAGCGCATGTACGGCGACGTGATCCCGAGCCCGAAGCCGGATGCGCAGATCGTCGTCACGCGCGAGCCGGTCGGCGTCGTCGCGGCGATCACGCCGTGGAATTTCCCGCTCGCGATGATCACGCGCAAGGCCGGCCCCGCGCTCGCGGCCGGCTGCACGATGGTGCTGAAGCCGTCGGAGGAAACGCCGCTGTCGGCGTTCGCGCTCGCGGTGCTCGCCGAGCGCGCGGGCGTGCCGGCCGGCGTGTTCAACGTCGTGTCGGGCGACGCGGTCGCGATCGGCGAGACGCTGACGAGTTCGCCCGTCGTGCGCAAGCTGTCGTTCACGGGCTCGACGCGGGTCGGCAAGCTGCTCGCGAAGCAGTCGGCCGACACGCTGAAGAAGCTGTCGCTCGAACTCGGCGGCAACGCGCCGTTCATCGTGTTCGACGATGCCGATCTCGATGCGGCGGTCGCGGGCGCGATCGCGTCGAAGTTCCGCAACACGGGCCAGACCTGCGTGTGCGTGAACCGCTTTCTCGTGCAGGACGGCGTGTACGACGCATTCACGCGCAAGCTCGCGGACGCCGTGCGCACGCTGCGCATCGGCAACGCGCTCGCGGGTGAGGTCGACCAGGGGCCGCTGATCAACGAGGCGGCGCTCGGCAAGGTCGAGCGGCACGTGGCCGATGCGGTCGCGAAGGGTGCACACACGCTCACCGGCGGCAAGCGTCATGCGCTCGGCGGCACGTTCTACGAGCCGACCGTGCTGACCGGCATGACGGCCGACATGCTGATCGCCGAAGAGGAAACCTTCGGCCCCGTCGCCGGCTGCTTCCGCTTCACGACCGAGGAAGAGGCCGTCGCCGCGGCCAACGATACGCCGTTCGGGCTGTCCGCGTACTTCTATACGCGCGATCTCGGCCGCGCGTGGCGCGTGTCGGGTGCGCTGGAAAGCGGAATGGTCGGCGTCAACGACGGGATCATCTCGACCGAAGTCGCGCCGTTCGGCGGCGTCAAGCAATCGGGGCTCGGCCGCGAAGGCTCGAAGTACGGCCTCGATGAATACGTGGAACTCAAGTACACGCTGATGGCCGGCCTCGGCCGCTGACCGCTCCCCGCGGTCGACCCGCGCCGCGCGCCGCCCGGCCGCGCGGCGCCTTGCACGACGCTCGCGGCACATCGCCGCGCCGCCTGCGCGCGCCGCCGCGCGCCAGATAACAATCCAGGAGGCAGCTTGACCCAAGCCAACGTTCAATCCGGCACCGCGCGCGCGTTGCCGCTGTCGCGTGGCGCCGATGCGCCGCACCGCCCCGTCGCGCTCGACGACGTGCCGCTCAACCGTTTCCACGTGAAGATCGCCGGCCTGACGTTCGGCGCGCATTTCACCGAAGGCTACACGCTCGGCACGATCGGCTACGCGCTCGCCGCGCTCGGCAGGCAGATGCCGATCGACGCGTTCTGGATGGGGATGATCGGCAGCTCGGCGCTGATCGGCATCTTCTTCGGCAGCCTCGTGTTCGGCTGGCTGTCCGACCGGATGGGCCGGCAGAAAATCTTCCTGACGAGCTTCGTGATCATCACGGCGGCCGCGTTCGCGCAGTTCTTCGTCACGTCGCCGCTCGAACTGTGCGTACTGCGCGTGCTGATCGGCTTCGGGATGGGCGGCGACTTCACCGTCGGCCACGCGATCCTCGCCGAATTCTCGCCGCGCAAGCATCGCGGCGCGCTGCTCGGCTCGTTCAGCGTGATCTGGACGATCGGCTATGTCGCCGCGAATGTGCTCGGCCTTGCGTACGGCGACGCCACGCCCGACGCATGGCGCTGGCTGCTCGCATCGGCTGCCTTGCCTGCGCTGATCGTGCTGGTCCTGCGGATCGGTACACCCGAATCGCCGCGCTGGCTGCTCGGCAAGGGCCGCGTGCAGGAAGCACGCGCGATCGTCGCGAAGCATTTCGGGCCGCACGTGATGCTCGACGGCTCGGCCGAACCGCATGCGAATGCCGGCTTCGCGCGGCTGTTCCAGCGTGACCTGATCCGCCGCACGCTTTTCAACTGCGCGTTCTTCGTGTGCCTCGTGATTCCGTATTTCGCGATCTACACGTTCCTGCCGACGATCCTGAAGACGATCGGCCTCGCCGAGGGCTTCGGTGCGGACCTGCTGCTGAACGCGTTCCTCGTGCTGGGCGCGCTGATCGGCATCTGGCTGACGATCCGGCTGTCGCGACGCGGTTTCCTGATCGGTTCGTTCGCGGTGACGTGCGCGTCGCTCGTCGCGCTCGCGGTGCTGCCGTCGGCGGCGGCCGTCGCGATGATCGTCGCGTTCGCGATCTTCACGCTGACGATGTCGGCGTTCAGCAACCTCGTCGGCGTGTTCCCGCCCGAGTGTTTCCCGACCGAAGTCCGCGCGAGCGGCGTGGGTCTCGCGATCGCGTGCAGCCGGCTCGGTTCGGCGATCGGCACGTTCCTGCTGCCGGCCGGCATCGCGACGCTCGGCTTTCACGCGACGATGTTCGCGCTCGCGGGCGTGCTGCTGGTGGGGATGATCGTGTCGATCGCGTGGGCGCCGGAGACGAAGCATCTGACGCTGGAGGAGGCGTCGGGGCATTGACGCGGGAGGCGGGCGGCGTGCCCGCCTGCTTCGTCACGCTCGAGGCTTCCGCTTCGACTCGCCGCCGATGCGCGCCGGCGGAGCCCATCGCGATTCGAACGAACCCGGCCGTGGCCGGGTTCGCGCATTCCGGGCGCGATGCAGTGCGCGCGTTCGTTCAGAACAGAATCGACGCGTAGTCCCGCGCGCCGTGCAGGATGTGAAGAATGTCGATCCGCGCCGGCGGCCGATCGGGTGAATGGACGGAACGGGATTCACGCAGGCTGCGGCGGCATCGGCATTCATCCGGGTTTCGCCTTCACTCGTGTAGCCTTGCCGAACGCCCACCATGCGGACACCGATCATGATTGAAGACATCGTCACGCCACAACCCGGCCTGAAGGTCTACCCGCCGGACACCGACGTCTTTGCCGAGCCCGATGCCGCACTCGCGCGCCATCTGCATCCGCTCGTGTCGATCGACCTGGCGACGGTCGATCCGTCGTGGCAGGGCTGGATCCACCTGCTCAGCCCGGTCGAACCTTATGACGGGCTCGTCGGGCAGGACACGGCCGCGTACCACAACGACTATCTTCGCGCGAACTGGATCGGGTTCCGGCTCGACGATAACAACCGCTACACGCTGCTCGGCGACCCGCGCTACTTCTATCTGGAAAACCCGCCCGCCCCGCGCGACGCAACCTATCGCAAGGAACTGGAGGCGCATTACGCCGAGCAACAGGCCAGCATCGAAGCTGCGCGCAAGCGGTTCGCCGAATACGGCGTGCTCTACTCGTCCAACCGGTACGCGCCGGACGAGCGCGATTTCAGCCGGGAAAAGCCGTGCAATCTCGTCGACCAGCTTGGCGGATCGGTCGGCTGGGGCAACTGGTCGGGCACGTCGGATTTCCCGGTCGACGACAGCGATCCGGACGACATCCGGCCGATCGGCCCCGACGGTGCGCGCTTTCGCTTCGTCGCCGGCGTGACCGGATGGGAATATCGCGCGGCGGGCGCCGACTGGATTCTCCTGTTTTACGAACCGGTCAGCCGCGTGGCGCTGCTGACGTTCGACTGGTCGTAAGGCGGGCGGGACGGCGGGCGTTCCGCCTCGCGGTTGGCCGTTCGGCGGACTCTGCACGGCGGATTCGCGGCGATATGCTGGGGTTTTCCGCTTTGCGACCGCAACCATGCCCGCCCGCCTTGCCGACCTCAGCCATGTCCTGCCGTACGAGACGACGTACTTCGACGATCGGCTCGCGGTCGAACGAAACGGTCTGGATATTTCCGCGTTGCTGGGGGTGGACGGTCACGTTCCCGACGCGTTGCTGGTTTCGTTGTGCGGAGCGCCCACCGGATCGGAGATTCAAGCCTATCTCGACAGCAGAGGCTGGTTGACGCTCTCGGTCACGAACACCATCTGGATCCGATCCGAAAACCGCGTATCGGTGCGTCGAGAATCGGACACGTCCCTACTTGAACTCAAGACGATCGATCTCGTCGACAACGCAATCGCGGGACTCGGCGCGGCGATGCTGTGGCGCATCGTCAGGGCATCTGATACGTTGGGCATCAGCCGAATCATTGCATTCGCAGCGGGGGGCCGGAAGGCCGCGCCCAAATCGGGCGGGCGCCGGCTACTCGGATACTACGCATGGCCACGGTTCGGTTTCGACGCGCCCATTCCCGACAAGTGCAGCGATGAAGCGGCGTTGTTCCAGTATTTCCAGGGGCGGCCGGCCGGTCTTGCCGACGGATCGCTCCGGTCGCTGCGTGCGCTCTATGCCACACGATTCGGGCGAGATTTCTGGCGTGTGGCGGGATCACATCGCTGGATGTCATTCGACGTCGCACCGCACGGCACATCGGTGCAGGCGCTGCAAAGATACCTGATCGAAAAGGGGATTTACGAATGAACGCAAAGCACACGCCGATTGCCGGATTCCGGATCGCGCGCGCCACGGCAAAGCGGGGCCGGCCGGCGAACCGGCATCGCGTTGCTCTCGTCTCCGAAGCGAGGCAACTCCTCGATACGCTCGTCGCAAACGAACTCCATCGAAGCCTGGCGCGCGTCATGCGCCAGACCGCCATCGGGCACGACACACGACCGGCCGACATGCCGGCATCCCCGCCTCGACGCGCCGTCTTCAACGTCGGGCGTATCGATCTCTCCAAGTGCCAGTTGCCGGTCGAATCGATCGCCGAAATCGAAGCCAGCGGCCGCCGGGAGACACTCATGCACTTCGGACACGACCCCGACGCGTAGCCGGCAACGACGGGAAGAAGCCGTCTGGCCCGGCTCGACATCGAGCGTACAGGTCTCGCGTTGGTAACGATCTTTAACGGACACCAAAGTTGGAAGCACTGTGTGACCGACGTGGACCGATCCGATTTTTCCCGCATTCCGATCAGCCGCGTCCCACGGTCGCCCCCTACCCCTTCCGCCCCACCTGCTCCCGCAACCACGCGGCAAACGCAAGCACGTGCTCGACCGCGACACTCTCCGGCTCGACATCGAGCCAATAGCCGAACGGCCCGATCGGCTGCACCGGCGACAGCCGCACGAGGCTGCCTTCGGCGATCTCCTCCTCGATCATGTTCAGGTCGACCACCGCGAGCCCCGCCCCCTTGCGCGCCGCGCGGATCGCCTGTTCGAGCGTGGAAAACTCGATGCCGTCGCCGATACGCGCCACCTGCACGCCCGCCTGCTCGCACCAGTCGGCCCACAGCGTCAGGCGCTTGCCTTCGTGCAGCACATGCAGCGACGGCAGCCGGCCGAGCAGCACGTCGAGCGCATCGCCGCGATAACGCGGCGCACCGACGAGCGCATGCCGCTCCATCATCAGCAGCTCCGACTGCATCCCGGCGCGCGCCGCGCGCCCGAAGCGGATGTGGCAATGGCAATCGTCGGCCGGCTCGGTGCGGATCGACAGTTCGACGTCGGGCAGCGTCTCCGCGAGCGTGCCGAGCCGCGGCGAAAACCACTGCGTCGCGAACGTCGGCGGCAGCGACACCGTCAGGCGCCGCTTCGCACCCGGACGCGTGGCGGCGACTTCGTCGACGCCGCGCTCGATCGTGTCGAACGCCTGCCCGATGAACGGCAGCAAGCGCTGGCCGGCCTCGGTCAGGCGCACGCCCTTGTGATCGCGCTCGAACAGCCGCGCGCCGAGCGCTTCCTCGAGCAGCCGGATCTGCCGGCTCACCGCCCCCTGGGTCACGCACAGCGAAACCGCCGCACGGTTGAAGCTCAGGTGACGCGCGGTCTCCTCGAAAAATCGCAGCGCGATCAACGATGGCAGGCGTCGCATGATATGTGTCCCCTTCGTTCGTATCGTTCGTATCTTTAGTGTCGTTCGTGCCGTTGCCGGCCGTCACCGCCGTCCATCCCGCGTGCGGCCCGATCACAACCGTGCGCGCCAGCCGCCGCGCCGTAAAACCCCCGAGGGCCCGCCCCCTCGTTCGCCTCCATTCATCGTCCCCGCGCCCGCGCCGCCCGCCTACAATAAGCATCCCGCACCAAACACGACACCGCCCCGTGAGACGCAAGATGCCGGCGCTGAACGCGCTGAAAGCCTTCGAGATGGCCGGCCGCACCGGCAGCTTCACGCGCGCGGCCGAACTGCTCAACGTAACGCAGAGCGCGGTGAGCCGCCAGGTTCGCCAGCTCGAGGGCCAGCTCGGCGAAACCCTGCTCGAGCGGCGTCATCACCAGCTCGAACTGACGGCGGCCGGCCGCGTGCTGCTGCGCGCACTGCAGCAATCGTTCGACAAGATCGAGCTGACCGTACGCAGCCTGCAGGAAAAAACCCACCTGAACCGCCTGCGCGCGAACGTGCCGCCCACCTTCGCCGCGCGCTGGCTGATGCCGCGGCTCGGCCGGCTGCGCGACGCGCATCCCGAATTCGAGCTGAGCCTCACGACCCGCATTCACGACAGTCTCGGCGAATCGCGCGTGCTCGACTGCGCAATCCGGTTCGGCGACGGCGAATGGGACGGCTTCGACAACGCACTGCTGATGCAGGAGCAGCATATCGCCGTCTGCGCACCCGCGCTGTATGCGCGGCTGCGACAGGACGGCGCGCCGATCGACCTGAACCGCTTCACGCTGCTGCACGTGCTCGCCACCGACGACCAGCGCTACCTGACCTGGCAGCACTGGCTGAAAGCCGCCGGCATCGCCGACGTCGACACGCGCGGCGGCTACGAATTCGACCTGCTCGACCACGCGATCCGCGCGGCGATCGACGGCCTCGGGATCACGATCGCCGATCGCCACATGGTCGCGCGCGAACTGGCGACCGGGCAGCTGATGCAGGTGCTCAACGTGCACGTAGACGGCCATCAGTCGTACTGGTTCGTCACGCGGCCTGAACAGACGAACCTGCCGCACATCGTCCAGTTCCGCGACTGGCTGCAGCAGGAAGTGTGGCTCGCGAAGCGCCACCTCGAACCGTCGTCGCCGCTTCCGCAAGTGCCGCTGGCCTGACACGCGATCCGCCTCCCGCCGCCGACCGCTGGCCGCTGACCGCCGGCCGCCAACCGCCAACCGCGGGCGACACCTTACCGGCTCCCGCACAGGTCCGCACGCTGACCGGTCGAAAATACGACAGGGCCGCCGCCCGCGCTCCATCCCGCCACCACCGCAGCAGCCTTGCCGGACGGTCGACTCCGGCCGATTCGCCGAGTAACGTGCGTTTTTCTCATGCCCGGCACGAAAATAAGTCGTTTGTCGTGCGCTAAACGCATGAAGAGAATGGCCTCTGTCCCGTGCCGCGCGTGTCGCCACCCGAAGCGATCCGCCTGCATTCATCGGAGGAGTCACTTCATGCGCACCGAACGCAATTACGTGAACGGCCGTTTCGTCGCCCCGGAAAGCGACGCGTTCATCGTCGTCCACAATCCCGCCACCGAGGCGCCGTTCGCGCGCGTGCCGGCCGCGACGCCGGCCGACGCACTCGCCGCCGTCGACGCCGCGGCCGCCGCGCAGAAAGCGTGGCGCAAGCTGCCGAGCGCCGAGCGCGCCGCGTACCTGCACCGCTTCGCCGACGCGCTGACCGCGCGTGCACCCGAGATCGGCGCGGCGCTCGCGCAGGAATCCGGCAAGAGCGTCGAGGACGCGTCGAACGAAGCCGTCTACGCGGGCCAGATCACGCGCTATCACGCCGAGTGGGCACGCCGGATCGAGGGCGAGATCATCCCGAGCGACACGCCCGACGAAAACCTGTTCCTGCAGCGCGAGCCGATCGGCGTCGTCGCGTGCCTGATCCCGTTCAACTATCCCGTCTACACGCTGCTGCGCAAGGTCGCGCCCGCGCTGATCGCCGGCAACACCGTGGTCGTGCGGCCGAGCAACCACACGCCGGTGTCCGCGTTCGAGATCGCGAAGGCGGCCGACGATGCGGGCTTCCCGCCGGGCGTCGTCAACATCCTGACGATGGATCACGCGACGGCCGAAGCGCTGTGCACGCACCCGGCAGTCGGGATGATCACGCTGACCGGCAGCGTGAACGCCGGCCGCAAGGTGCTCGATTACTGCAAGGCGAACATCGCGAAGCCGTCGCTCGAACTCGGCGGCAAGACGCCCGCGATCATCGAGCCCGACGCCGATCTCGAACGCGCGGCCGCTGCACTCGTCGCGTCGAAGACGACCCATTGCGGCCAGCTCTGCACGGCGATCGAGCGCGTGTACGTGCACGACAGCGTGCACGACCGTTTCGTCGCACTGCTGAAGGACAAGATGGCCGCGGTACGCAGCGGCGACCGCGCGGAAGACGCCACGCGGATGGGCCCGCTCGTCAGCGCATCGGCACGCGCGCACATCCACGGGATGGTCGAACGCGCGATCGCGGCAGGCGCGACGCTCGAAACCGGCGGCGCGATCCCCGACGGCCCCGGCTTCTTCTACCCGGCCACGCTGCTCACCGGCGTGCGGCAGGACATGGAGATCGTGCAGGAGGAGACCTTCGGCCCGATCATGCCGGTGCTGCGCTACGCGACGATCGACGAAGCGATCGCGCAGGCGAACGACCACCAGTTCGGCCTGTCGTCGGTGCTCTACACCGAGCACTACCGCACCGCGATGACCGTCGCGAACGCGATCGAAGCCGGCGAACTGTACGTGAACCGCACGCCGGCCGATCCGTACCAGGGCTTCCACGCCGGCTGGAAACGTTCGGGCCTCGGCGGCGACGACGGCAAGCACGGGATGCTCGAATTCACGCAGACGCGCCTCGTCGTCATGAAGTACTGACACCGCGATACCCACGCACCGTTTCCGGCGCGCGCACCAGGGCACCACGCCACGCCGCGCGCCGGCCCTGACCAGACCATAAAAAAACTGCAGGCGTCCGCCTCAAGGACGCCTGATGGAGGAAGACATCATGCCGACCCAACCGTCGACGCCCGCGGCGTCGCTCGCGTTGCAAGACGAAGCGCTCGCCGCTCACGCGTCGCAGCATTCCCGCGCGCAACGCTACCTGCAACTGCTGCTGCTCGTGATTGCCGCGGGCGCGATCTATCCGATGCTGTATCTGCGGCAGGTGTACCAGCCGACGATGCTGCAGTTCTTCCATATCGACGACGTGCAGCTCGGCTACCTGTACTCGTCGCTCGGCACGATCTTCCTCGTCAGCTACCTGCCGAGCGGCTGGCTCGCCGACCGCCTGTCGCCGCGCTGGCTGATCTGCTTCTCGCTGCTCGCGACGGGCGCGCTCGGGCTCGCCTACGCGACCGGGCCGTCGTTCGACACGCTCGTGCTGCTCTTCGGCGGCTGGGGGCTGACCACCGGCCTCACGTTCTGGGCGGCCGTGATCAAGCGCGTGAACATGATCGCGGGCCCCGACGAACAGGGCCGCTTCTTCGGGCTGCTCGACGGCGGCCGCGGGCTCGTCGAGGCGCTGCTCGCGACGATCGCGATCACGCTGTTCGCCTACGTGACGCAGGCGCACGGCGGCACCGACGCGGCCGGCTTCAGGCTCGTCGTGCACCTGTACGCGTTCTTTTGCATCGCGCTCGGCGTGCTGCTCGCGCTGGTGAAGGATCCGGCGGGCACGAGCGACCGTGCGGCCGCCGCGAAGCGCCGCACCGGCAGCGACCGCCAGGGCAACGTGCTGACCGACCTGAAAACGCTCGCGGCGATCCCCGAGCTGTGGCTCGTCGCCGCGATCGTGTTCTGCGGCTACCAGGTGTTCTGGGCGACCTACAGCTTCTCGGCCTATCTGCACGAAGGCAATTTCGGGCTCAGCGCGACGGCGGCCGGCTTCATCACGACGCTCAAGCTGTGGATGCGCCCGATCGGCGGCATCGGCGGCGGCTTCCTCGGCGACCGCGTATCGAAGGTGTCGGTGCTGTTCTGGGCGCTGCTGCTCGCCGCGCTGTCGCTCGTCGGCCTGATCGCCGCACCCGCGCACAGCCCGCAGGCGATGCTCGTCGTGCTCGTGCTGTTCATCGGCATCCTCACCTACGCGATCCGCGGCCTGTACTGGTCGCTGCTCGACGACTGCAAGGTGCCGGCGCATTGCGCCGGCCTCGCGATCGGCCTGATCTCGGTGCTCGGCTATTCGCCCGACGTGTTCGTGCCGCTGATCAACGGCTACGTAACGCAGACCTGGCCGGGCGCGCACGGCTACCAGCTCTATTTCGGCTATATCGCGGCCATCGCGCTCTGCGGCGCGGGCGCGGCCGCCTTCCTCAAATACCGTCTCACCCGCATTCACCGAATCCAGGAGTCCGCATGAAGATCGTTTCGCTCGAAACCCATATCGTCGCCGTGCCGCCGCCGCATGTCGGCGGGATGTACTGGATCTTCGTGAAGCTGAAGACCGACGACGGCATCGAAGGCGTCGGCGAGATCTATTCGGCGACGTTCGGCCCGAAGGCGATGGCCCCGATCATCGACGACGTGTTCGAACGCCACCTGCTGAACCGCGACCCGCATCACGTCGAACGGCTGTTCCGCCAGGCCTATTCGAGCGGCTTCACGCAGCGACCGGACCTCACGATGATGGGCGTCGTCAGCGGCCTCGAAATGGCGTGCTGGGACATCATCGGCAAGGCCGCCGGCAAGCCCGTGTACGAACTGCTCGGCGGGAAGATCCACGAGCGGCTGCGCTCGTACACGTACCTGTACCCGAAGAACGCGAAAGGCGAATACGACTACGACGATCCCGATCTCGCGGCCGAATGCGCGGCCGAAAACGTGAAGCTCGGCTTCACCGCCGTGAAGTTCGACCCGGCCGGCCCGTATACGGCCTACTCGGGCCACCAGCTGTCGCTGGACGTGCTCGACCGCTGCGAGACGTTCTGCCGCAAGGTGCGCGAAGCCGTCGGCAGCAAGGCCGACCTGCTGTTCGGCACGCACGGGCAGATGGTGCCGTCGTCGGCGATCCGGCTCGCGAAGCGGCTCGAGAAGTACGACCCGCTGTGGTTCGAGGAGCCGGTTCCCCCCGGCCAGGAAGAAGCGATCGCGCAGGTCGCGAAGCACACGTCGATCCCGATCGCGACCGGCGAGCGCCTGACCACCAAGTACGAGTTCCACAAGCTGCTGCAGGCGGGCGGCGCGTCGATCCTGCAGCTGAACGTCGCGCGCGTGGGCGGCCTGCTCGAAGCGAAGAAGATCGCGACGCTCGCCGAAGTGCACTACGCGCAGATCGCACCGCACCTGTACAACGGGCCGGTGGGCGCCGCCGCGAGCATCCAGCTCGCGACCTGCACGCCGAACTTCCTGATCCAGGAAAGCATCATGACGTGGGGCGGTTTCCATGCCGAAGTCGTGAAGACGCCGATCCGCTGGGAGGACGGCTACATCATCCCGTCGAACGAGCCAGGCCTCGGCATCGAGCTCGACATGGACGTCGTGCGGCGCCACACGCCGTACACGGGCGAACGGCTGCACCTGCAGATGGGCGAACACCCCGTCGACGTGAAGGATCTCGCCCCCGCGAAGGGCTGAGCGCAAAGGACAGACATGAGCTACGACTACATCATCGTCGGCGCGGGCTCGGCCGGCTGCATCCTCGCGAACCGCCTGAGCGAATCGGGCCGGCACTCGGTGCTGCTGCTCGAGGCAGGCGAACGCGACGCGTCGTTCTGGTTCAAGGTGCCGGTCGGCTTCACGAAGACCTACTACAACCGCCGCTACAACTGGATGTACTACAGCGAGCCCGAGGCGCAGCTCGCCGATCGCAAGCTGTACTGCCCGCGCGGCAAGGTGGTCGGCGGGTCGGGCTCGATCAACGCGATGGTCTACGTGCGCGGCCAGCGCAGCGACTACGACGACTGGGCGGCCGCCGGCAATCCGGGCTGGGCGTATGACGACGTGCTGCCCTACTTCCGCAAGCTCGAAACCCACGCGGCCGGCGCGACCGATCCGCAGCATCACGGCACGACGGGGCCGATTCACATCACGTCGATGAAGGCCGACGTGCATCCGATCGTCCACGAATTCCTGAAGGGCTGCGGCGAACTGAACCTGCCGCGCACCGACGACTTCAACGGCGCGCAGTTCGAAGGCGCGGGCATCTACGACCTGAACACGAAGAACGGCGAACGCTGCTCCAGCAGCTTCGCGTACCTGCGTCCCGCGCTGGGCCGCGCGAACCTCACGCTGCGCCCGGGTGCGCTCGTGCGGCGCGTGACCTTCGACGGCACGCGCGCCACCGGCGTGGTCGTCGCGGGCGCGCACGGCGACGAAACGCTCGTCGCCGCGCGCGAGGTGATCCTCGCGGCCGGCGCGGTCGATACGCCGAAGCTGCTGCAGTTGTCGGGCGTAGGCGATCAGGCGCTGCTCGCGCGCCGGCGCGTGCCGCTCGTGCATGCGCTGCCGGCCGTCGGCCGCAACCTGCAGGACCACCTGTGCGTGAGCTTCTACTTCAAGGCGAACCGGCCGACGCTGAACGACGAGATGGGCACGCTGCTCGGCAAGATGAAGATCGGGCTGCGCTACCTGCTGACGAAGCGCGGGCCGCTCGCGATGAGCGTGAACCAGGCCGGCGGCTTCTTCCGCGGCACGGACGATGCGCACGAACCGAACCTCCAGCTCTACTTCAACCCGCTGTCGTACCGGATTCCGAAGAGCGACCGCGCGAGCATCAAGCCCGAGCCTTACTCCGGATTCCTGATCGCGTTCAACCCGTGCCGGCCGACGAGCCGCGGCACGATCGAGATCGCATCGAACCGCGCGGAAGATGCCGCTAAGATCCACGTCAACGCGCTCACCACGCGGAAGGATCTCGACGAAGCCGTGCAGGGCAGCAAGGTGATCCGTGCGCTGATGCGCGCGCCGGCGCTGAAGTCGATGACCGTCGAGGAAATCTCGCCGGGGCCGCAGGTCGATTCCGACGAGGCGATGCTGCAGTATTTCCGCGAGCAGTCGGGTTCGATCTACCATCTGTGCGGCTCGTGCGCGATGGGGCCGGACGCGGCGACGTCGGTGGTCGATGCGTCGTTGCGCGTGCACGGGCTGCAGGCGCTGCGGATCGTCGACGCGTCGGTGTTCCCGAACATCACGTCGGGCAACATCAACGCGCCGACGATGATGGTCGCGGAGAAAGGCGCGGATCTGATTCTGGCGGATGCGTCGCGCGGCGAGACGGCTGGCGCGCGGACCGGCGAACGGGAGCCCGTCGCGCACTGAGTGGTCGCCAGGGGACCTGTCGAAAGTCGTTCATAATTTACGAGGTCTTCCACCTCGCGCGACAGGTTCCCGATTCGATGGCGACACAAAAAAAAGAAATGAAGAGATGGCACGCAATCACCTTTCTCTCGCTGATTCTCGCGCCGCTCGTCATCATGTTCGTCGGCCTGTTTGCGACGAAGCACTGCTACCCTGCCGACTGGCCCGGTTCCTCGGCTGTCGTCGCCGGATTCGCCATTGCCTTCGCGCTGCTTGCCGTCATCGTCACGTCGGACCTGCGAAAGGCGGGCGGCCTCAAGGAGCTCCTTTTCTGCCTTTTCATGTTCGGCGGCCTGGGCATGATGTTCGGCAACTTCACGCTCATCGCGCTGGTCAGAATGACCGCGCATTCGCCCCGCTCCTTCGAGGCCGGCTTCGCGCTGGACGAGTCCGGTCCGAAGGGCTGCCGGCACCAGGTCACATTCATGGACAACGGCCTCGATGCGCCGGTCTCGGTGTGCAACCGTGATCTGGATCTGCCTGACGCAAGCGCGTCGGGCATCGTCCGCGTCAAGGAACTGGTCGGCCCGTACGGCGTGCGGCTGACCGACATATCGGTCGTCACGTCGACCGCGGCCGGCAAGTAGTGTCGTCTCGCAACCTACCACCGCCGGCCCGGTTCGCACTCGTGCGCCTCGCCACGAACCGCCTCACATCATCGTCGGCCGGCGGCGACGGAATATCGTCCGGCGTGCCGCCGGGCAGGAGCGCGATCCGGTTGCCGTTCCCGCCTCAATCCTCCACCCCGCCCTGCACCGGCACCTCGTCGAACACCCGCACGATGTGATCGATCATCGCGCTCATCCGCGCGGTATGCCGCAGATCCTTGTGCGTGACCATCCAGACTTCATAGGGCCGCGCCGACGTGCGTGCCGGCCACACGCGCACCAGCCCGTCGCGCTCCGCGATCGGCACCGGGAGTTCGGCGAGCCCGAGCCCGGCGCGCGCGGCCGCGCGCAGCATGAGATTCGAATTCAGCGCCGACACGATCCGCCCCGCGCGCACCGGCTCGCCGACCACCGTCAGCGGGCCGCGCGCATTCAGGTGCGGCAGGAAGCACACGAGGTCATGCCCTTCGAAGCCGGTGCCGGGCACCGGCTCGCCATGCCGCTCCAGGTATTCCTCCGACGCGTACAGCGCCGTCGGCCATGCTGCGAGCCGGCGCATGAGTAGATCGGGATTGTCGGGCTTGATCGTGCGGATCGCGATGTCCGCCTCGCGCTTGGCCAGGTTCTCCACCTGCGTCGACGTGTTGAGCAGCACGCGCACGTCCGGATGCTCGTCGTGCAGGTTGCGCATCGCGCGCATCACGAATTCGAGCCCGATCGTATCGGTCGTCGTCACGCGCACGTCACCGGCGAGGCGCCGGTCGACGCCCTGGGTCTGCCGCACCAGATCGATCGCCGACTGCTCCATCTTCTCCACGTTGCGCAGCGCCACCTCGCCCACCGCGGTCGGCACGTACCCGGCCGACGTGCGCAGGAACAGCGTCGCCCCGAGCGCGCGCTCGAGCGCCGCGAGCCGCCTGCCGACCGTCGCCTGGTCGAGCCCGACCGCCCGCGCGGCGCCGCGCAGGCTGCGTTCACGGTGGATCGCGAGAAAAATCCGTGCGTCGTCCCAGTTCAAGCGCCCTCTCCCGGTGTGATGCAAATTTGCATCTGTGGTCGTGAAAATCGCTGCGCGAATTCATCAAGGCCCAAGCCTATACTTTTTTCACCGATCACTCACCTGGCTTTCCGAGGCAAACATGTCCGATACGCTCTCCCCCGTTCCCGCCGACATGGCGGCAGTCGAAATCACCCGCCCCGGCGGCCCCGAAGTCCTCGCGACCGCACGTCGCCCGGTGCCGCGGCCGAAAGCCGACGAAGTGCTGATCCGGGTTCACGCCGCCGGCGTGAACGGCCCGGACGTGCTGCAACGCAAGGGGCTCTACAACCCGCCGCCCGGCGCATCCGACATCCCGGGCCTGGAAATCGCGGGCGAAGTCGTCGCGACCGGCGAAGCCGTACACGACTTCGCGCCGGGCGACCGGGTCAGCGCGCTGGTGACGGGCGGCGGTTATGCGGAATACGCGGTCGCCCATCACCTCACGACGATGAAGCTGCCGCCCGGCCTCGACATGATCGAAGCCGCGGCGATGCCGGAAACGTTCCTGACGGTCTGGCTGAACCTGGTCCAGCGCGGGCGGCTGCAGGCGGGCGAGTCGGTGCTGATCCACGGCGGCGCGTCGGGCATCGGCACCACCGCGACGATGATCGCGAAGGCGATGGGCGCGTCGACCGTCATCACGACGGTCGGCTCGGAAGCGCATCGCGCCGCGAGCCTGCGCCTCGGCGCGGATCACGCGGTGCATTATCGGGAAGAAGATTTCGTGGCCGAAGTCGACAGGATCACCGCCGGCAAGGGCGTGGACGTGATCCTCGACATCATCGCGGGCGACTACGTCGCGCGCAATTACCGGGCCGCGGCGATGAACGGGCGGATCCTGCAGGTCAGCGCGCTCGCCGGGCCGGCGAAGGAACTCGACGTGTGGCCGATGATGACCAAGCGCCTCACGCACATCGGCTCGACGCTGCGCTCGCGCACGCCGGAGGAGAAAGGCGCACTCATCGCCGAACTCGAACGGCACCTGTGGCCGCACGTCGCGGCGGGCACGGTCAAGCCGCAGGTGTTCCGCACCTTCGCGCTCGACGACGCGCGCGGCGCGCACGTGCTGATCGACTCGGGCGAGCACGTCGGCAAGATCGTGCTGACGACGGCCGCGCACCGCGCGGCCTGATCGGGCACGACGCGTCAGTTCACGCTCGTGCGCTTCTCGACGAACCGCTTCACGTAATCGTCCGCCGGACGCGACAGGATGTCGTCCGGCGTGCCGACCTGCACGAGCGTGCCGTCACGCAGGATCGCGATCCGGTCGCCGATGCGCAGCGCCTCGTCGAGATCGTGCGTGATGAACACGATCGTCTTCGCGAGCGTCGCCTGCAGTTCGAGCAGCTGATCCTGCATCTCGGTGCGGATCAGCGGATCGAGCGCGGAGAACGCCTCGTCCATCAGCAGCACATCGGTATCGGCCGCCAGCGCGCGTGCCAGCCCGACACGCTGCCGCATCCCGCCCGACAGCTCGTCCGGGTAATGATCGCCATACCCGTCGAGCCCGACCTTCGTCAGCCAGTTGCGCGCGGCGTCAGCCGCGTCCTGCCGCTTCTCGCCGCGCGTGCGCAGCGCATACGCGGCATTGTCGAGCACGGTCTGGTGCGGCAGCAGCCCGAAGTTCTGGAACACCATGCTGACCTTGTAGCGGCGCAGCTCGCGCAGCCCGTGCGCGTCGAGCTTGATCACGTCGCTGCCGTCGATCACGATCTCGCCGGCCGTCGGCTCGATCAGCCGGTTGAAGTGCCGCACGAGCGTCGATTTCCCGGAACCCGACAGCCCCATGATCACGAAGATCTCGCCCGACTCGATGCCGAGGCTCACGTCGTTGAGCCCGACGTTGCAGCCCGTTTCGGCCAGCACCTCGGCCTTGCGCCTGCCCGAGCGCAGCAGGTCGAGCACGCGCGCATGCGCGGCCTGCGGCCCGAACAGCTTGTACACGTGTTTGACGTCGATGGTCGCCATGTCTGCCTCCGTTCCTATGCGCGCGACGATTGCGTCGCCTGATTCGAATCGACGCCCGCCGGCTGCGCCTTGCGCGGCAGCCGGTACGGCACGCGCGACGCGCCTTTCTGCCGGCGCTGCTGCGCGAGCCGGCGGCGCGCGCGTCGCTCCTGGCCGAAGCCCTGGCTGATCCGGTCGATCACGATCGCGAGGATCACGATCGCGAGGCCGGCCTGCGTGCCCTTGCCGACGTCGAGCGTCTGGATGCCCGCGAGCACGTCCTCGCCGAGCCCGCGCGAGCCGATCATCGACGCGATCACGACCATCGACAGCGCCATCATCGTCGTCTGGTTGATGCCGGCCATGATGCTCGGCCGCGCGAGCGGCAGCTGCACGTTGACGAGCAGCTGCCAGCGCGTCGTGCCGAACGCGCGCGCGGCCTCCGTCACGTCCGGATCGACCTGGCGGATGCCCAGATCGGTCAGGCGGATCAGCGGCGGCAGCGCATAGATGATCGTCGCGAGAATCGCGGGCACCTTGCCGAGCCCGAACAGCATCAGCACCGGGATCAGGTACACGAAGCTCGGCAGCGTCTGCATCACGTCGAGCACGGGCAGCAGCATCCGCCGCAGCCACGCGCTGCGCGAGGCGAGGATGCCGGCCGGCACGCCGATCGCGACCGACAGCACCGTCGCGACGAGCATCAGCGCGAGTGTCTGCATCAGCTTGTCCCACAGGCCGAAGCAGCCGATCACGTAGAGCAGCAGCATGAAAAGCGCGCCGAGGCCGATGCGGCGCGTCGCATTCCACGCGATCGCGCCGACGACCAGCAGCACGAGCCACGGCGGCGCCACGCGCAACGCGCCTTCGAGCGGCACGAGCAGGTAGCGCAACACGAGCACGCTGAAGTGATGGAAACTGTCGCCGTATTGCGCGACGAAAGTCTCGAGCGCGCTGTTCACCCAGTCGGCGATCGACAGGTGCAGAAAGAAGCCGTTCATGTTGATTCTCCGTCGCGCCGCGAAGGCGCGTGACGGCGGCGGCGGGCGCGGGCCCGCCGCCGCGCGCAGGTTACGCGCCCTTCAGGCTGCCGGCGATCTTCTGCGCGACGTCGGCCGGCACCCACTGCTTCCACATGTCCTGGCGGGTCTTCAGGAACTGCGTGGCCATCGCCGCGCCGTCGATCTTCTTCGTCGTCATCTCGAGGATCGTCTGATTCAGGAAGTCCATCGGGAAACGCACCTTGCCGAATACGCCGACGAGATCGGGATTCGCATCGGCGAACGGCTTCGACACGCCAACCGTCAGCCGCGACACCATGTACGACGACGCGCACTGGTGCGTGCTGCTCTCGTCGCGCAGCGTCTTCCAGCATGCGTCGTTATAGGCCGGCATCTTCAGCGCGGTGAACTTGTACTTCGCCATCAGCGCGGCCGGGCCCCAGTAATAGAACACGATCGGCGCGCCGCGCTGGTACGCGGACGCGATCGCCGCGTCGAGCGCCGCGCCGGTGCCCGGATGGAAGTTCGTGTACGACTGGTCGAGCTTCAGCACCTTCAGCAGACGCGTGTTCACACGCTCGCAGTCCCAGCCCGTCGGGCAGTTCAGGAAGCGGCCCTTGTCCGGCTCCTCCTCGTCGGCGAACACCTGCTTGAACTTCGGCAGATCGTCGACCGACACGAGCCCGGGCGCGACCGGCTTGATGTTGCGCGCCGGATCGCCCTTCACCACGTAGTCGGGCACGAACCAGCCTTCGGTCGTGCCGCCCGGCAGCGTGTCGCCGATCAGTTTCACGGCGCCCGACGAGACAGCCTTCGCGGTGATCTCGCTGCGGCCCGTCCACTGCTCGGCCCAGATCTGCAGGTCGTTGCGCGCGAGCGCCGTTTCGGTGGCGGCCGTGCTGCCCGGCACGACGTCCGTCTTGCAGCCGTAGCCCTTCTCCATGATCTGCCGCAGCACTTCGGTCGCGAACGACCCGCTCTCCCACGTGATGCCCGCGAAATGGACCGTCTTGCCGTCGGCGCACGCGCCGCCGGCCGCGTGGGCCGCGGGCGCGGACAGGATCGCCGCGGCGGCGAGAAGGACCGTTTTCAGTCGTCGAATCTGCATGGTGGGTCGTCTCCAAATCGAATCTGTTGTTTGTGCGTCGCGGCATGCGCGGCGACCGGCGAATCGTGCATCCAGCCACGTCCGGTTAGCCTGCATGTTTCAGCCGCCAATATGTTTAGGGAAACGAGTAATTCCGATCATGGCTATCGGCAGCGCCAATCGATCTCCGGGTGCCCCGCCAGGCCCGCCTGGCGGGCCTCTCGTCCGATTTCCCGCGCCTGCGCACGGCTCCGGCCAGGCTGCGTCGCGCCCCCGTCCGGCGATGGCCAGACCGGCGTTGGCGCGCGACGCCGCGCATACGGTTTCGACTGTCGAAACGGCCGGCCGCGACCCCATCGGCGAACCCGATCCCATCCATCGAAATTACTCGCTTCCGGTTCCTCTTCGGCTTGGGAAGAATGCGCGGTGTCATCGGAGGAGACACGACCCGGCACAGCCGGTCGCCGCGCCGCCGCGCCTCGCGCGTTTCCGGCGCCGCGCGCGCTGCGCCGGAAACGCCCCGTATGACGGGGCGCGCCTCGCCGGTCGCGCCCACGACAACCGATACAAGAAGCTGGATATCCCGGAGATCTCTCAATGAAAAAGACCCTGACGGCGCTCGCCGTAACGGCAACCTTCGCCGCCCCCGTGTTCGCGCAGAGCAGCGTCACGCTGTACGGCGTGATCGACGAAGGCCTGAACTACACGAACAACGTCGGCACCGGCCACGTCTACGAGATGGCGAGCGGCTACGCGCAGGGCAGCCGCTGGGGCCTGAAGGGCAGCGAGGATCTGGGCGGCGGCATGAAGGCGATCTTCCAGCTCGAAAACGGCTTCGACGTGAATTCCGGCCGGCTCAACCAGGGCGGCCGCATGTTCGGACGCCAGGCGTACGTCGGCCTGAGCCAGGCGCAGTACGGCACGCTGACGTTCGGCCGCCAGTACGACTCCGTCGTCGACTATCTCGCGCCGACCACGGCCAACGGCAACTGGGGCGGCTACCTGCTCGCGCACCCGTTCGACAACGACAACACCGACAACTCGTTCCGCCTCGACAACACGGTGAAGTACGCGAGCCCGAACTTCGGCGGCTTCACGTTCGGCGGCGCGTACAGCTTCAGCAACAGCACGAACTTCTCGGACAACCGCGCGTACAGCTTCGGCGCGCAATACCAGAACAACGGGCTGCTGATCGGCGCCGCGTACCTGCAGGCGAACCATCCGGGCAACGGCTCGGCCGGCGCGATCACCGCGAACGACGCGAGCTACATCGCGGAACGCATGCGCGTGTTCGGCGCGGGCATCAACTACACGTTCGGGCCCGCGACGGTCGGCTTCGCGTACACGAACTCGAACTACAAGAACCCGACCGGCAACGGCTACCTCGGCACGCCGGGCGCGATCATCGCACCGGGCGCGACGGTCAGCGCGATCAAGTACCAGAACTTCGAGGTCAACGGTTCGTACCAGGTCACGCCGGCGTTCATGGTCGGCGCGCAGTACGTGCTGTCGCTCGAGAAATACGACGCGTCGACCGGCGACGCGAAACCGAAGATCCACTCGGTCGGGCTGATGGCCGACTACAACCTGTCGAAGCGCACCGACGTGTACGTGCAGGCCGCGTACCAGCACATCGCCGGCGACAAGACGAACTCGATCCTCGACAACGCGTTCATCCCCGGCACCGACGCGCCGTCGTCGACGTCGAACCAGGTGGCCGTGCGTCTCGCGCTGCGCCACAAGTTCTGACGCAACCCGGTTCTCCGTTCTTCACGCGACACCCGCGCCGGTCGGCCCGGGGTGTCTTCGCCCGCCCGCACGCGCCAGCCTGCCGGCGGGTTTTTTCATTGTTCCTCGCCGATTTGCGGCGCGCGTGCGAAAGCGGCCATCGCGTCAGACCGGACCCGCGCGTTCGACGGCCGCACGAAAATCCACGAAAATCGCTTCCGGCCTTTCATGTCCGCTGGTGCCCGTCTCGGTCCTGCGCCCGCGCCGATACGTTCGCAGGGGCGCGGTATCCGTCCGACAGCGCACGCTTCGCCACGTTCGGGTCGCTCACCGATGAGCCCCGCGCGGAATGAAGGGCGTTCGCGGTGGCGCATTGCTCACAATAGTTTGCAATTCCGCGTCAAGCCGGTCGATATGATCTGCCTGTCACCGTCGGGGCAACATCGGCATCAACCATCCCGCGGCCGCGAACTGCAACGAGCCCGAACGGCTCGACGACCACAACGCATCGGGGGCGACGACAATGGAGCGCAATGAAAACCAACAATCGCACGGCGCCGCAGGCTTCTGGCGACGAACCGCCGCCTTTTCGATCGATTCATTCATTCTCGGACTGATCGGGCTGGCAATCGCGATCCTGTTCTTCGATGCCCTTTCGACGATCGGCGATTGGGGAAGGCTGATCGGCTTCCTGATCGGTTCCATTTACTTTGGCCTGCTCGAAGGCGGAAATCGGCACCAGTCGTTCGGCAAGCGGCTAATGAATATCCGTGTTGCCGATAGCGCCGCGCCCGGCGCATCCGGTCCCGGGTACTGTCGCGCCTGGGCACGGTACGCGCTGATCGCCGTTCCGCTGATACTCGGCGGCATCGGCTTTATCGACCTGCCCGCGCTTCACGATCCGGGCATGCAATGGCTCGCCACCGCAAACAGCGCAATCATGTTCTTCTGGGGCATGGCATTGCTGTATCTGCTCGTTTTCAACAGGCCGAGCCGCCAATCCATACAAGATCTGCTCACCGCCAGCAGGGTCGTGCGTGTCGCGGTGCCCGTCGAGGATACCGCTCCGGTTGGCCGGAGGCACTGGGCAATCCTGGCCGGCGTTGCCGTGCTTCTGTTCGTCGGCAGTCGTTTTGCGGTAACGCGGCTGATCGATGACGATCGCATGGACGACGTCCGTCAGATCCAGCGCGCGACATCCACCGTTCCGGGCGTGATCCAGAGCGGCGTCTGGATCGGCAACATGCGTGCGGTCGGCCCGGCTGGCCAGACGTCGAAAGCGGTCGCCACTATCACCGTGCTCTCGAGCACGCCGACGCTGCTGAACAAGGCCGGGGCGACCGCGGTTGCACACGCAGCGCTTTCCGCATCGACCTGGCTGCGGCAGCAGGATCTCGTCAACGTGGTGAGCGTCCGCGCGGTCAATCTTGGCATAGCGACGTGGCGTAACCAGTTTTTCATGGGTCGCTCGCCGGCCGACTGGGCCGCAACCGCCAGCAACGGGGTGACGTGATGAAGCCGGCGTGACCGCATCCAGCTCGATTGCGCCATGCCCGTCCGCAGGACGAAAGCAGGCGGGCGCGAAGCGGGAGCGACGGTGCCAACGCCAGCGCACGCGGCCAGTGATTGCGGCGATCGCAAGCCCATGCGGGGCAATCGTCGGGAGCCGACAAGCCGTATCATGGCGCCAGTTGAACATGATTGAACGCACATCCACACACAACGGAACATCCTGAATGAGTGACATCGGCATCGACCTGCCGATCTGGGTCATCCCGGTCCTTTACGGCGCCATCTACTGGCCGGCGACGCTCTTTTTCGGATCCCTCTGCCTGTATGTCGGCGTGACTCGCCTGCGCGGCATCGGTCGTATTGCCTTCATCGTCATCGCGCTCCCGCTCATCGCCGTTGCGTGCCTCGGGATCTATTACGCCCTTGCCGGATATTGAGCAACGGCGCATTGCCCCGCGACTGCTCGATATCCGCGGATATCCGGGTTCGATCGTGTCATCCCGTGTCATGAAGCGCCTGCCGCCCGTCAATCGTGACAGGTCGACAGCCGGCGATCCGTCGATACACTGTGTGCCGCCCCATCCGAAGGAGTGTCACTTGAAGCACTGGCGCCGCGCGCTGTTCACCCTCGTCGCCGGCCTTCTGGCCAGCGCGACTTCCCATGCCCACCCGGTGTGCACCGTCGTCGCCGACGCCGCCACCGGCCAGATGCTCGTGCAGCAAGGCGACTGCGCGACCCGCGTCACGCCCGCGTCGACGTTCAAGGTCGCCATCAGCCTGATGGGCTTCGATGCGGGCGTCCTGACGGACGCTCACACACCGACGCTCGAGTTCCACACCGGCTACCCCGACTGGGGCGGCGCGCCGTGGCGCGAGCCGACCGATCCGGCGCGCTGGATGAAGCTGTCGGTGTTCTGGTACTCGCAGCAGGTCACCCAGGCGCTCGGGCAGGCGCGCTTCCAGCAATACACGAGCGCATTCGGCTACGGCAACGCGGACGCGACCAGCCCGCAGGGCGAACTGAACGGCGTGATGGGCGCCTGGGTCAATTCATCGCTGCGCATCTCGCCGCTCGAACAGGTCGGCTTCATGCGCAAGATCGCAAACCGGACACTGCCCGTCAGCGCGCACGCGTACGACATGACCGAGCGCATCACGCTGATCGACACGCGGCCCGGCGGCTGGATCGTGCACGGCAAGACGGGCACCGGGTCGCCGGGGCGCAAGTACGATGCGTCGCATGCCTACGGCTGGTTCGTCGGCTGGGCGGCCAAAGGGCCGCGCACGCTCGCGTTCGCGTACCTGATACAGGACGACGAACGGCAGACGCCGAACGCCGGCCTGCGCGCGCGCGACACGTTCCTGGCGACGCTGCCCGCCCTCGCCGAACCGGGCAGGCCGCAATGAGCGCCGGCCCGCGCAACGCGCGGATCGACCTGCTGCGCGGGATGTCGATCGTGCTCGTCCTGCTGCATCACTTCAACATCCCCTACTCGCTGCGCGAGACGTCGCTCGCGCGCGTATTCGGCTGGGAAACGGTGCATGCGGTGGTGCGCAACGGCAACTACGGCGTGACGATGTTCTTCGCGATCTCGGGCTACCTGATCACGTCGAATGCGCGGCACCGCTGGGGCAACCTCGGCGCGGTCGACGTGCGCGCGTTCTACGTGTCGCGCGTCGCGCGCATCGTCCCGTGCCTGCTCCTGCTGCTCGCGCTCGTCAACGGCCTCGCGGCGGCCGGCGTGCCGATCTTCCGGAACCACGCGCCGGAGGGCATCGCCGTGTCGTTCTGGCTCGTGAATCTCGCGTCGCTGACGTTCTGGATGAACGTGCTGATCGGCGCATACGGGTGGGTCAACTACGCGCTCGGCGTGCTGTGGTCGCTGTCTGTCGAAGAGGTGTTCTACCTGTCGTTTCCGCTGTTGTGCATCGCGCTGCGCCGCGACGCGCGGCTGGTCGCGTTCTGGGTGGTTATCGCCGCGATCGGGCCCGTGTACCGCTTCACGCATGCCGGCGACGAAGGCGGGTTCCTCTATGCGTACTTCGCGTCGTTCGACGGGATCGCGATCGGCTGCTGCACCGCGTTGCTGGCCGAGCGCAAACGCTGGCAGCGACTCGCCGCGCCGCTCGTGCAGGGGCTCGTCGCGGCGGCGATGGCCGCGCTGTATCTGGCCTGGCCGATCGCGGAAAGCCACGTCGCCGGCGTCACCGCGATGGCGCTCGGCACGGCCGTGCTGCTGATCGGCGCGCACGTCAACGGCACGCGCGCGCCGGGCCGCCTGCTCGCGCCGTTGCGCCGGGCCGGCACGCTGAGCTACGAGCTGTACCTGTTTCACCTGATCGTGCTCGGCGGGCTGCGCACGTTCTGGCCGCCGTCGGCCACGCATGGCGACACCCGGCTGCTGTTGCTGATCGCGTATCTGGCGTTGTCGGCGGTGCTGAGCGCGGCGATCGCGCGCGGCTATGCGACACCGCTCGACCGCTTCATCAAGCGGGTCGCGTCGCGGCCGTCAACGCGCGTGCCGGACGGTGCGCGGTTCTAGCGGATCGTCGGCCGCCCCTGCCGGGTGACACGACTTCGGGAAGAGAAAAAAGCGGCCAGCGCCCGGCCGTATCGCGATGGCGATACCGGCCGGCCTGACCGCAAACCCCGCGTACGCATCGCACGATCGACCGAAGCCGTCGGGTAATCGGTAGCGTGTGGCCGCCCGCCGGTCAATCCAGATAGTCGGCGTATTCCTTGCGCGCGTAGCGGGCGAGCGTCGTCCACGGCGGCGGCTCGCGCCGCGCGGCCGGCGCCGGTGTCAACGTCAGCTTGCGCACGACGCGGCCATCGGCACTCCGGTATTCGACCGACAGCGGCGCCTGCAGCGTCTCGCTCCACAGGATCCGGTTCACGCCGCGCGCGCCGGGCGTATCGACCGCCTGCTCGTACCAGAGGGTGCCGGGCGCGTCGCCGCGCTTCGCGACCGCGAGCCGCTTCAGCTGCGACGGCGGCGTGACGTAATACGCGTTGTCCCACGAGCCGTCGAAACCCGTGGTTTCGTACTCGGCCGGCGGCACGCTGACGACCGTCCGGTTCGCCGCATCGACGTACTCGATGCGGGCCGTCTTGCCGTCGTAAGTCACATGCCGTGCAGCCGCCTGGAAGTTGAAATGCCTGTGGCCAGCGTGGGCGGCCGCCGGTTGCACGCCGGCGCGGCGGCCCGGGCCCGCATCGTGGTCATGATCGTGATCGTCACCCTGCCCGCCGCCGGCCGACGCGGCGGGCAGCACGCGTTCGACCCACACGTGCCCGTCGCGCCGCACCATCCGTTCGCGATACAGCGTCGTGCGCGTCACGCCGTCTGCCGTCACCGTGCGGCTCTCGTGCAGCAGCACGGCGTCGAGATCGGCCGCTGCACAAGCCGGCAGCGCAATCATCCCGCCGGCGAGCGCACAGAAGATCTGGCGTTTCATCGCGCGTTCCTGTTCATCGTCCCATCACCCGCCTCAGAAACCGAACGCCGAGCGCACGAGACCGAACACCTTCGTGTTGTCGATCGTGCCCTTGAACGCCTTCGCATCGGCACCGTCGGCGAACAGCATCACGTCGCCGCCGCCGTGCGTCTCCGAACCCGCGCTGCCCATCCGCACGCCCACTTCCTGCAGATACGCATCGTTCGTCGCGGTGGCCGAATCGACCGACGCGCGCACGTTCGGCCGGTTCGCGCCGTTGCCGAACACCAGCGTCGTGTAGGTATTGCCGTCGGCGTCCTTGCTCGGCTGGCCGTCGCGATAGTTGCGGCTGATGTCGAGAATCGGGTTGCCGCGCTTCGAATAACCGTTGATCGTCATCGTGTGGTCGTGGTCGGCCGTCACGACGATCAGCGTGTTCGACAGGTCGACCTTCGACAGCGCGACGCGGATCGCTTCGTCGAATGCCGCCGTGTCCTCGAGCGCGCGCTTCGCGTTGGTGCCGTGCAGCGCGTGATCGATCCGGCCGCCTTCGACCATCAGGAAATAGCCGTTCGAATTCTTCGACAGCACGTCGATCGCCTTCGACGTCATCTCGGCAAGGCTCGGCTGCGACGGCCCTTCGCCCTTGCCCGCGACGCGATCCAGTTCGTATTCGAGATGGCTCGTCGAACTGAACAGGCCGACCAGCTTGCCGTTGCCGGCCTGCGCGAGCTGATCCTTCGTCGCGACGACCGTGTAGCCCTTCGCCTTCATCTCGTTGAGCAGGTTGCGCCCGTCCGCGCGGCCGCGCTTGTTGGCCACCGGATCGAACGGCGTCCAGTGGTTGCGGCCGCCGCCCATCAGCACGTCGACGCCGTCGCCGAGCGCCGCGTTGTAGCCCGCGCCGCCCGGCGCCGCCTGCGCGGCGATATCGTATTGCGCGTCGCGATGGCAGATGTGCGAATAGGTCGCGGCGGGTGTTGCGTGCGTGAGCTCGGTCGTCGTGATCGCGCCGACCGCCTTGCCGCGCGCCTTCGCCAGTTCCAGCAGCGTCGCGACCGGCTGGCCGTTGCCCGGCGCGCAGTTGTTGACCGTCTTGTTGCCGTTCGCGTCGTTGCCCGGCGCAACCGCGCGCGTGTCGGACGACATCGACAGCACTTCGTTGTTCATCTTCACGCCGGTCATGTACGCGGCCATCGACGGCGCGCTGTCGGTCGTCTGCGCGTCGTTCGAGAAGGTCTTGATGCGCGCGGTGCGCGCCAGCTTCTCCATCGTCAGTTGTCCCGACTCACCGACCTTGTAGATCCGGCTCGCCGTCACGGTCGTCGGCCCCATGCCGTCGCCGAGAAAGAAAATCACGTTCTTCGCCTGGCCGGCGGCCTGCGCCGCGCCGCATGCGAAACCCGCGACGGCCAGCGCCGCCGCGATGCACTTGATGGTCGACATCCTGTATTCCCCTGTACCCGTATGGTCGGCGCTCACAGCTGCACCGCGTTGCGCACCAGCTCGAAGACCTTGTTGTTCTCGATCACGCCGTGGAACGCATCCGCGCCGCGGCCGATCGCGCCGAGGAACACATCCGTTCCGCCGTGCGTCTCGTTACCCTTGTCCATTCGCACGACCGCCTCCTGGCGATAGTCGTCGGCGCCCGTCACCGCGTCGGTGAGTGCGGTGCCCGCGCGGCTGCCCTGCACGCGGTTCTCGCCGTTGCCGAAGCCGATGATCGTGTACGGCGCGCCGTCCGCGTCCTTCGCGACCGCGCCCGTCTGGTAGTTGCGCAGCACGCCCAGCACGCCGGCCTTGCCCGCTTCGGTCTTGCCGGTGCGCGCCGCATAACCGTTCAGCACCAGCGTGTGGTCGTGGTCGGCCGTGACGACGATCAGCGTGTTCTTCAGGTCGGGATCGGTCTTGCGCACCTTGTCGAGCGTGGCCTTGATCGCGTTGTCGAACGCGACCGTGTCCTGCAGCGCGCGCTTCGCATTGGTGTCGTGCAGCGCGTGGTCGATCCGGCCGCCTTCGACCATCAGGAAATAACCGTTCGGGTTCTTTTGCAGCACGTCGAGCGCGCGCGTCGCCATGTCGGTGAGGCTCGGCTCCTTCGTCGCGCCGCGATCGAGGTCGTAGCTCATGTGGCTCGACGAGAACAGGCCGACCAGCTTGCCGCTCTTCGTCGCATCGGCCGCCAGCAGGTCGTCGCGGTTCTGCGCGAACGCGTAGCCCTTCGCCTTCAGTTCGTTGACGAGGTTGCGCCCGTCGGTGCGCTTGCCGCCGCCGTCCTTCGGCACGAAGAACTGCGTGCCGCCGCCGAGCACGACGTCGACGCCGTCGCCGAGCGCACCGTTGTAGCCCGCGCCGCCCGGCACGAGCTGCGCCGCGATGTCGTTCTCGGCGTCGCGATGGCACACGTGCGCGTAGGTCGCGGCGGGCGTGGCGTGCGTGACGCGCGTGGTCGTCACGACACCGGTGGCCATGCCCTTCGCCTTCGCGATCTCGAGCAGCGTCGTCGCCGATTTGCCGTTGTTCGCGCCGCAATTGCCGGTCAGGCTCGCGCTCGGCTCGATCGCCTTCGTGTCGGGCGACATCGAGATCACTTCGTTGTTGGTCTTCACGCCGGTCATGTACGCCGACATCGACGGCGCGCTGTCCGTCACCTGCGCATCGTTCGAATAGGTCTTCACGAACGCGGTTTCCGGCAGCGTATCGATCGTGAGCGCGCCGTCTTCACCGACACCGTAGATGCGTGCGGCCGTCAGCGTCGTCATCCCCATGCCGTCGCCGAGGAAGAAGATCACGTTGCGCGCGGCCGTCTGAACGGGCGGCTGGGGGGGCGACGTGCTGGTCGGGCCGTCATCGCTGCCGCATCCGGCGAGCGCAAGGGCGCCCGCGCACAGCAGCGCCGCCGTTTTGATTCGATTCATGGTGCCGGTTCTCCCCGCCGTTGATGCTTTCGAAATGAAAGGCGATGGTAGGAACCCGATGTGACGGCAATGTGAATGGAAACTGGAAGGTGCCGAATGAATTATGAAAGGCGACGGCGAGGCGCCACCGCTGCGCGTGCTGCGGCGTCATTCCGCGTGTTCGGCGGCGATGTTGCGCACGGTCACGATGCGCGCAGGCGGAATGTTCGCCCAGACGATCCGGCTGCCGCAGGCGACAAATGCCGGATCGCCCAGCGGATGCCGCCCGGGCGGCCGCAGGTCATATGTGAACTGGATCATCACGCCGTCGGCGGACAGCACGCGATGGCACTGGCCGACGATCGCCGTCACGTCCTGGCGCGGCAGCGTGCGCAGCGGCAGGCACGACACGATCGCGTCGACGCGCGCGTCGGGCGGCAGCAGGCGTCCGAGCTGCCGCGCGTCGCCCGACACGATCGAGATGCCCGGAAAACGTCGTCGCAGATGCTGGACGAACGCCGGCGAACGCTCGACCACGACGAGCCGCCGTGGCGCGACGCCGCGTTCGAGCAAGGCCGCGGTGATCGCGCCGGTGCCGCCGCCGAGCTCGACGACCAGCCCGTCGCCGTCCGGCACCGCATCGGCCATCACGCGCGCCAGCTGCCGCGAACTCGGGCACAACGCGCCCACCGCGGCCGGACGGCCGACCCACTCGCGCACGAACAGCGCCGAGACACGCCACGCATTCGGCCACATCACAGGCAGCCCTCGAACGATTGCGCCGCCGGCAACGACGCGTCAAAGACTTCATGGAACAGGGCTACGGCGACACGGGGCTTTGGCATGCGCATCCTCCTGGACGAATCGGTCCGTCGCAGGAAGCGCGACGATCAAATCGATTCTAGGAAACGCAAACTTAAGGCGACGTGAAGATTGACCCTGATTCCCCCGATCAATTCGTACCGGATCAACGGCCGACGCCCGCCCCGTGCGCGGCCCGTCTCACCGCAGGTTGGTTCTCGCCAGCTCGACGATCTCGTCGCCGCGCCCGCTGAGGATCGCGCGCAGCATGAACAGGCTGAAGCCCTTCGCATGCGCGAGCTCGATCTTCGGCGGCATCGCGAGCTCGTACTTCGACGTGACGACGTCGACGACGGCCGGCCCGTCATGCGCGAACGCCGTGCGCAGCGCTTCCTCGACGTTCTCCGAGTGCTCGACCCGCACGCTGAAGATGCCCGCGCCCTTCGCGATCGCCGCGAAATCGGTCGGGCTCAGGTCGACGTTCGTATCCAGATAGCCGGCCGCCTTCAGCTCCATCGACACGAAGCCGAGCAGGCTGTTGTTGTACACGACGATCTTGACCGGCAGCTTGAGCTGGCGTGCGGTGAGCAGGTCGCCGAGCAGCATCGACAGCCCGCCGTCGCCGGACAGCGACACCACCTGCCGCCCCGGATGCGCGCCCTGCGCGCCGAGCGCCTGCGGCATCGCATTCGCCATCGAGCCGTGATTGAACGAACCGTGCAGTTGCCGCTTGCCGTTCATCGTCAGGTAGCGCGCGGCCCACAGCGTCGGCGTGCCGACGTCGGCCGTGAAGATCGCGTCCTCCGCCGCGACTTCGTCGACGATCTTCGTCAGGTATTGCGGATGAATCGCGCGGCCCGGCGGCTCGGCCACCGCGAGATCGTCGAGCCCCTTGCGCGCGGCCGCGTAGTGCTTCAGCGCATTCTCGAGGAAACGCCGCTGCGTCTTGCGCGTCAGGCGCGGCAGCAGCGCCGCGATCGTTTCCTTCACGGTGCCGACGAGGCCGAGCGCGAGCGGCGCGCGATGGCCGAGCTGCGAGCCTTTCCAGTCGATCTGCGCGATCTTCGCGTTCGACGGATAGAACGGCCGGTACGGGAAATCCGTGCCGAGCATCAGCAGCGTGTCGCACGATTCCATCGCGTGATAGCCCGAGCTGAAGCCGATCAGCCCCGTCATCCCGACGTCGAACGGGTTGTCCCATTCGACGAACTGCTTGCCGCGCAGCGCATGCACGACCGGCGCGCCGAGCGTGTCGGCCAGCGCGACCACCTCGTCGTGCGCGCCCTGCGTGCCGCTGCCGCACAGCAGCGTGACCGCGTCGGACGCGTTGAGCAGCGCCGCGAGCCGATCGAGATCGGCGTCGGCCGGCAGGATCGACGGCGGCGCCGATTCGCTCCATGCCGGCGCTTCGTCCGAGCCGTCGCCCAGCGCGATGTCGCCCGGCAGCACGATCACCGCGACGCCGCGTTCGTCGATCGCGGTGCGCATCGCGCGCGCGAGCACGCGCGGGAACTGCGATGCGTTCGTCACGAGTTCGGCGAAATGGCTGCACTCGCGGAACAGCTCCTGCGGATGCGTTTCCTGGAAGTAGCCGAGGCCGATCTCGGTCGACGGGATGTGCGCGGCGATCGCGAGCACCGGCTGATGATTGCGGTGGCAGTCGTAGAGGCCGTTGATCAGGTGCAGGTTGCCGGGGCCGCAACTGCCCGCGCACACCGCGAGCCGCCCGGTCGACGCGGCATCCGCGCCGGCCGCGAACGCGGCGCTTTCCTCGTGCCGCGTATGCATCCAGCGGATCGAGCCGATCTGGCTCAAGCTGAACGACAGGCCGTTCAGGCTGTCGCCCGTCACGCCCCAGATACGCTCGACGCCCGCTGCCGCCAGCGTCTTCGCCAGGTATTCCGCCATCGTCTGTCTAGCCATCATGCCCTCGCTCGTTGATCGGTCGTCACACGATTGAAGCGGCAACGGCGGCCGCCGTTGCCGCTGACGGGACGAGCATACGCGATCGTGCCGCGCGGCGTCGTGACGATGCAAGCGCCCTGCGCGCCGTCGCGGCAGCGATCCGTCGTGCCGCACGCGGCCCCTTTCGACGGCGTCGGGCAATCGTCGGCGCTTTGTCATGGTTCCGACTGCAGCCGGCAGCCGAAAGGCGGGCAGGCGCGCCTGCGACGCCCCGCTCAGCTCCAGTCGGATGCCGCTTCGTCCGGATCGACGAGCGTCAGTCCGGACACCGGCAACGGCAGCGCGGTCTTGTAGCGCACCTGCTTCAGCGCGAAGCTCGACCGGATGTTCGATACGCCGGGGATCGTCGTCAGGCGCTCGATGATGAAACGCTCGAGCGTGCGCATGTCGGGCATCACGACGCGCAGCAGGTAGTCGGCGTCGCCCGACATCAGGTAGCACTCCATCACCTCGGGCCGCTGCGAAATCGCTTCCTCGAAGCGCTGCAGCGCGTCCTCGACCTGCTTCTCGAGGCTGACCTGGATGAACACGTTGATCCGCAGCCCGAGCGGCTCGGGGTCGAGCAGCGTGACCTGCTGCCGGAACAGCCCGAGCTTCTCCAGCGCGCGCACGCGGTTGAAGCACGGCGTGGCCGACAGGTTCACCGCACGCGCGAGTTCCGCGTTCGTGATCCGCGCGTTCTGCTGCAGCTGGTTCAGGATGCCGATGTCGATGCGGTCGAGCCGCCGCGGGTTTGAACTCATGGTCTAAATATTCCGGAAGAGTGGCCACAACCGGAATATTTACACTATCGGCGCACGAAATCTCAATGAAATCAGACGCATATTTTGCGGATCGGCGGGTAGCATGATCCGACCGATTGCCACTGATGCGCGCCGCTCCCAACCGGCGCGCGGGAGACCTGCGATGACGGACCTGTCGAACGGTATCGACGCCACGCGGCGCGCGGGCGGCGCTCACAACGACACCGACCCTGAAGAAACCGCCGAATGGCTGGAGGCGCTCGACGCCGTCGTCGCGCACGTCGGCAAGGAGCGCGCCCAGTACCTGCTCGGCCGGCTCGCCGCGCATGCGCACACCCGCGGGCTCGCGGCGCCGCGCGGCCCGGTCACGCCGTACGTGAACACGATCGCCGCGCACGAGCAGCCGCCCTATCCGGGCGACGCCGATCTCGAGGAACGGCTGTCCGCCGCGCTGCGCTGGAACGCACTGGCGATGGTCGTGCGCGCGAACCGTGCGTACGGCGAGCTCGGCGGCCACATCGCGAGCTACGCGTCGGCATCCGACCTGTTCGAAGTCGGCTTCAACCACTTCTTCCGCGCGGCGCCGGCCGGCGCGGGCGATGAAAGCGGCCCTGGCGGCGATCTCGTGTACTTCCAGCCGCATTCGTCGCCGGGCGTCTATGCACGTGCGTATCTCGAAGGTTTTCTCGGCGAGGATCACCTCACGCACTATCGCCGTGAAATCACCGGGCCCGGGCTGTGCTCGTATCCGCACCCGTGGCTGATGCCCGATTTCTGGCAGTTCCCGACCGGCTCGATGGGCATCGGCCCGATCAACGCGATCTACCAGGCGCGCTTCATGCGCTACCTGCAGCATCGCGGCCTCGCGAACACCGCGGGCCGCACCGTGTGGGGCTTCTTCGGCGACGGCGAGATGGACGAACCCGAATCGCTCGGCGCGCTGTCGCTCGCCGCGCGCGAGGGGCTCGACAACCTCGTGTTCGTGATCAACTGCAACCTGCAGCGGCTCGACGGCCCGGTGCGCGGCAACGGCCGCGTGATCGACGAACTCGAGGCGCAATTCGCGGGTGCCGGCTGGAACACGATCAAGGTGCTGTGGGGCTCCGACTGGGATCCGCTGTTCGCGCGCGATCACGCCGGCGCACTCGCACGCGCATTCGCCCATACCGTCGACGGGCAGTTCCAGACCTTCTCCGCGAACGACGGCGCATACAACCGCGCGCGCTTCTTCAGCCAGGCCCCCGCGCTCGAAGCGCTCGCCGCGCAGCTCACCGACGCGGAGATCGACCGCCTGCGCCGCGGCGGCCACGACGCGCGCAAGCTGCACGCCGCGTATGCGCGCGCGCTCGCGCACCGCGGCCAGCCGACGGTGATCCTCGCGAAAACGATGAAGGGATACGGGATGGGTGCGGCCGGCCAGGGCCGGATGACGACCCATCAGCAGAAGAAGCTCGACGTCGACGATCTGAAAGCGTTTCGCGACCGCTTCCGGTTGCCGCTGTCGGACAGCGACGTCGAGCAGTTGATGTTTTACAAGCCAGCGGAAGACAGCCCGGAAATGCGTTACCTGCATGCCCGCCGGGCTGCCCTGGGAGGCTATCTGCCCAGAAGGCGGATGGCGGCATCGAAGGGGCTGACCGTCCCTTCGATGCCGGCCTGGGGTGCGTTCGCGCTGGATGCGGCCGGCCGCGAGATGTCGACGACGATGGCGCTCGTGCGCATGCTTGCCGCGCTGATCAAGGATCGCGAGCTCGGCCAGCGCGTCGTGCCGATCGTCGCCGACGAAGCGCGCACGTTCGGCATGGCGAGCCTGTTCCGGCAGGTCGGCATCTACTCGCCGCTCGGCCAGCGCTACGAGCCGGAGGATCTCGGCTCGATGCTCTATTACCGCGAGGACACGCGCGGCCAGATTCTCGAGGAAGGCATTTCGGAAGCGGGTGCGATCTCGTCGTGGATCGCCGCCGCGACGTCGTACAGCGTGCACGACCTGCCGATGCTGCCGTTCTACATCTACTACTCGATGTTCGGCTTCCAGCGCATCGGCGACCTGATCTGGGCCGCCGCCGACCAGCGCGCGCGCGGCTTCCTCGTCGGCGCGACGTCCGGGCGCACGACGCTCGGCGGCGAAGGGTTGCAGCACCAGGACGGCAGCAGCCACCTCGCCGCGTCGACGATTCCGAACTGCCGCGCATACGATCCCGCGTTCGCGTACGAAGTCGCGACGATCGTCGATGCCGGCATGCGCGAGATGGTCGAGCAGCAGCGCGACGTGTTCTATTACGTGACGGTGACGAACGAGAACTACGCGCAGCCTTCGCTGCCCGGCGGCGATGCGCAAGCCTTGCGCGAAGGAATCCTGAACGGGATGTATCCGCTGGCGGCGGAATCGCATGCGACGGCGCGGGTGCAGTTGCTCGGCGCGGGCGCGATCCTCGGCGAAGTCATCGCCGCGCAACGCATGCTGAAGGAAGACTGGGGCATCGATGCGGCCGTGTGGAGCGTCACGAGCTTCACCGAACTGCAGCGCGACGGGATGGAGGCCGAGCGTCGCGCGCGGCTCGACGACGACCACCCGCACGCCACGCCGTATGTCACCGGCGCGCTCGCCGCGACGCGCGGGCCCGTGATCGCCGCGACCGACTATGTGCGCGCGGTGCCCGAACTGATCCGCGCGTACGTGCCGCGCCGCTACGTGACGCTGGGTACCGACGGATTCGGCCGCAGCGACACGCGCGACGCGCTGCGCGCGTTCTTCGAGGTCGATCGTGCAAGCATCGTGCTCGCGGCGCTGAAAGCGCTGGCGGACGAGCACGAGATCGCCCCGGACATCGTGCGGGCCGCGCGCGAACGCTACCGGCACGACACATCGCCGGATACACCACCCTGGCAACGCTGACGCAAAAACGCCGCGCGACCTGCGCGGCGTTTTCGCATGGATCGGCCGTTGCACGTCGTGACCACCGACGGTCATTGACGCCTCGCGCTCCACACCACCCGCCGCCGAACCACACTACACCGGCAACGCGTGCGTCGACAGAATCTCCTTGAGCACCATGAACGAGCGCACCTGCCGCACGCCCGGCAGATAGATCAGCTGCTCCGCATGCAGCCGGTTGAAGCTCTCGTTGTCGCGCGTGCGCACCAGCATGAAGTAGTCGAACTCGCCGGTCACGACGTGGCATTCGACGCATCCCGACACCTTCTGCGCGGCCTTCTCGAACGCGGCGAACGCCTCCGGGGTCGACCGGTCGAGCACGAAGCCGATCACGACGAGCATGCCGGCCCCGAGCGGCTTCGGGTCGAGCAGCGCGACGATCCCGCGAATCATCCCCATCTCCTTGAGCCGCTCGACGCGCCGCAGGCACGCCGGCGCGCTCAGCTTCACCTTCGCGGCGAGGCTCACGTTCGAGATCGACGCGTCCTGCTGAAGCTGCCTGAGGATCGCGCGATCGATGCGGTCGAGCGCGGGCGCCGCATCGGCCGGCGCCGCGGCATGTCCACTTAATTTCATTGCGTCACTCTCCAATTCTTCGATCCGCAATTGCTTATACATCGCCTTATTCATTATCAACGTAGGCCAATGGCATTTATTTCGCAAGCTCATTTCGTACGTACTTGCCTATCATTTTTCCATCGGGAGGCCGCGTGCCGGCGCTTGCCGAAACTGCGCCTTCCCGTACCCACCCCGCCTTTCCGGAGACCCGAGTCGATGAACCTGCAACGTTTCCCCCGTTATCCGCTGACGTTCGGCCCGACCCCGATCCAGCCGCTCAAGCGCCTGAGTGCGCACCTCGGCGGCAAGGTCGAGCTGTATGCGAAACGCGAGGACTGCAACAGCGGCCTCGCGTTCGGCGGCAACAAGACCCGCAAGCTCGAATACCTGATCCCCGACGCGCTCGCGCAGGGCGCCGACACGCTCGTATCGATCGGCGGCGTCCAGTCGAACCAGACGCGCCAGGTCGCGGCCGTCGCCGCGCATCTCGGGATGAAATGCGTGCTCGTGCAGGAGCACTGGGTCAACTACGACGACCCCGTGTACGACCGGGTCGGCAACATCCAGCTGTCGCGCATGATGGGCGCCGACGTGCGGCTCGTGGCGGACGGTTTCGACATCGGCATTCGCCGCAGTTGGGAAGAGGCGATGGAAAGCGTGCGGCAGGCGGGCGGCAAGCCGTATCCGGTGCCGGCCGGCTGCTCCGAGCATCCGCTCGGCGGGCTCGGCTTCGTGGGCTTCGCAGAAGAAGTGCGTGCGCAGGAAGCGCAACTCGGTTTCAAGTTCGACTACATCGTCGTGTGCTCGGTGACGGGCAGCACGCAGGCGGGGATGGTGGTCGGCTTCGCGGCCGACGGGCGCGCGGACCGCGTGATCGGCATCGACGCGTCGGCGACCCCGGAAAAGACCCATGCGCAGATCACGCGCATCGCGCGGCATACCGCTGAAATCGTCGAGCTCGGGCGCCGCATCGACGAACAGGACGTCGTGCTCGACACGCGTTATGCCGGCCCGGAATACGGCCTGCCGAACGACGGCACGCTGGAAGCGATCCGGCTGTGCGCGCGGCTCGAAGGCGTGCTGACCGATCCCGTCTATGAAGGGAAATCGATGCACGGGATGATCGACAAGGTGCGCAACGGAGAATTCGAGCCGGGGTCGAAGGTGCTGTATGCGCATCTCGGCGGGGTGCCGGCGTTGAGTGCGTATGCGGAGATTTTCCGGCAGGGGTGATATTGGCAGGGCGGAGGTACAGCGCGCACCAGCGTCACGCCTCCGCCGAACCGGCACGGCATCCACCTGGTTCGGCTCCGCTCATCGGGCCGTCTCGCCCAGTGCCTTCATCTCGATGTCGCCGTAATACATCGTTCGTTCGGTCACATCGGACGGGCGGGTCTTCCACCACCATTTGTAGAGGCCGAGCTTGAAGTAAGCGTCGCGATCGTTCGGATACGCGTTCGGTACGCCCGTAACATGCACGACGCGTTCGCCGTTCCGGAAAACATCGGTCAGCGCGTCGACGCCTCGATCGTCCGGTCGATACCGCAGCACCCAGCAAACCCGTTTCCCACGATCCGCCGACGGGTCGCCGAACGCAATGGATCGGCTCGGCATGCCCGGCGCGGCGCGCACGTCGACTTCATACCTCCCGTTATTCAACAGCAACGCAAACGGCGGTGATCCGTTGCTGCCCCACTGATGCAACTGCGCGATGAGTTCCGGCTGTCTGGAATCGAACCGGTAGTCGGCGGGAATGACCGTGGACCAGCGCACCTCGTAGTCGCCACCGTTGACGAAGCGAAACACCGACGAGAAGCTGATCTCGGAACGTGGCGTGCCGCTCGCCACGCTGCTGAAGTCCTGCCAGCGGTTCATCGTTACCCTCAACAGCGTGCCGTCAATACCGACAACTTCGGCGGTAGTGATGTTCTGCGCCACCGGCTCCTGCAAACGAAGCCGCGAATCAATGCCGCGCACCCAGTCCGACCGATAAACGCGCGCCTCGTCATGCTTGCCGCCGTCCGGGCCCGCATGGCAACCCGGTGCCACTAGCACGCATGCGGCAACGAAGAACCTATCGCGCATTCTGCTCCCCGGTTCGCCGGAACAACCGCGACACATAGGCGCGCGTCAGCATCACCAGGAAGCGGCTGTTGGTCGACAGATAGCGTTTCCACATCCGCCCCGGCTCCTGGATCACGCGAAATGCCCACTCCAGCCCACTGCGCTGCATCCATAGCGGCGCCCGCCTCACTTTCCCCGCCACCACGTCGAACGTCCCGCCCACGCCCATCACGAAATCGACGCCCAATTGCGATTTCCAGCGATTGATGAAGTTTTCCTTGCGCGGCGACGTGATCGCGACGAACAGCAACCGCGCGCCTGACCGACGAATGCAGTCCACGACCGCCTGTTCATCGTCCCAGAAATAGCCATGGTGATATCCGGCGACCGGCAGCCGTGGATAGCGTGCCGCCGTCACCGCTACAACCCGTTCGACGACCTCCGGCGTGGCGCCGAGCAGATAGACCGGCAGCCCTTTCGCTTCGGCCAGCGCCAACAGCCGATCGAACAGATCCACGCCCGCCACGCGCTCCGGCACCGGGATGCCGAGCAGCCGCGCGCCCCAGACAACGCCCATGCCGTCCACGTTGACGATGTCGCATTCGCGGACCGACGCGGCGAGTTCCGCATCGCGCTGAAGCTTGACGATCTTCGCGACGTTGACGACGACGTGCTGCGTGAATTGCCGCTTCTCGACTCTCGCGCCGATCCAGTCCACCGTATCGTTCATCGACATCAGATGGATCGGGCACGAAAAGATTTCAGCGCGGTTCATTGCAAGCCTCGCCGTCGTTCTTTTTGACGTCCGGAATATCGTCGGCAAATCGCGACAACCGGTGCAGCGACGCGTAGAGTTCCTTCAACTTCGCCGAAACATCGGCGGAGAAGCAACCGAGCGCCGCAAGCTTCTCGCGCCCGTTGGATCGCGCGCCAGCCTTCAACACGTCGGCAAGCTCGTTCGTGAGACGGCCCGCGTCGTTGTCGAACACCACCATGCCCGGCGACACGCCGTCGAGCAGTTGCCGCACGTTGCCGACATCGACCGATACGACCGGCAGATTGAGTGCCATCGCTTCCTTGACCGATTGTGGCGATCCTTCGCGGGTCGACGTCATCAGCAGGCACGCGGCACGCGCCAGCAGGTCGCGCACCTCGCTGCGATCGAGACCGTCGATATGCCGCTCCTGCACCGGGATGCCGTGCTGTTCCGCAAGCTGCCGCAGTACCAGCGCAAACAGCGGATAATTCTTCTCCGGCCGCTTCAGCGACGACGGAAAGACAACGATCGGCACGGCGGATTTCATGAGCGCATCGTCGCGATGTTCGGCGAAGACCGCTTCATCGACAGCGCACGGAATCGTCACGCAACGGCGGCGCGGCCGGATCAGACGCGATGAAATTTCCGCGCTCACGCCGATGCACGCATGCGCGAAGCAAGCCATAGATTTCGACACCGCGCGCATCCAGAGCGGGCCCAGGATGTCCGTGCCGTGGAACGTGATAACAACCCGCGCTTTCGTGAACAGCCGGACCAGCGGTGCGGAACACGCGCTCAGGCCGAAGTGGTAATGCACGACGTCGTACCGGCCCGCACGAGCGGTCTTCCAGACCTGCCAGATCGAGCGCACGTATTCACGCTTGCCGCGATACCCCTCGACGACGAGCACATCGACCGTGCAGCCGCCGGAACGCCGCAGCGCCTCGACCTGCTCGGTGACGAACACGCCTTGCCAGGGGCTCGCGCGGTTGCTGCCGAGATACATGTTCGTGACGACAAGAATTTTCATGAGCGAACCTTCACCGCGCCACGCGATGTACCGGGCCGACGCGCGGTCGCCCCCACGAGAATGCATACATTGCCAGCAGCGCGGAAAATACGTAAGACGGTGACACGAATGCCATCGAGAAGATGTTGTCGAAGCAGAATGCCCCGACGATATAGAACCAGACGGCCAGCTTGCATCGCCCTTGTCCGTACCCCAGCACGAACACCAGCCACGCGAGCGCGCCGAACGCACCCATCTCGACGAACAGGTGCGGGTAGAACGTGTCGGTGGTCTTCAACAGCCCGCTTAGCCCGTACCAGTCGAAGTGATAGAGCTGATAGAGCGGCGACGAGAATTTCACCGATGCCGGACCACCGAAGCTGCCCAGCCCTTCGCCGAGCAGATTGCCGTTGCGGATCGACTCGAACATCACGCGATAGGATTCAGCGCGTGCCGAATTTCCCGCGACGACGTAGAACAGGATCTTCGCCATGCCGACCTTCAACAGTGAATCCAGTACGCCCATTGCCATTAGCACGAGCATCATGCCCGCGATGCCGGCAGCAGCCAGCCACGCGCGCACATCCCTGACGTTCCTCACGAACGGATAGAGCGCCAGCGCTGCGAACAGCTTGAACGAGAAGCCGAGCAACGCGAAGAACAGGAACCCCCACGACGCAATCGCTGCGCGAGGGCCAGACCAGTACCATCGGCACAGCAGAAATGCGCAGAGATTGATGAAGCTGAACTCCGAAAAGAACCCCATCCACCCCTGCGCACGCAAGAACAATCCCGAATCGATCCTCACCGGCATGAACAGCGGCAGCCCGGTCGCATACGACACGTAGAAATACAGCTGAAACAGGTCGTTGCTCACGACCACGCCGATGAACGTCTTGACCAGCACGTCGAGCCGGTCGCGATACGGGAAGATCGCCACCGTGATCGCGATCGGAAAGAGGAAACGGACGAGCTCCTCGATCCCGGCGTGGAAGTTGAACGACAGAAGCATCCCGATGCAGAGCGAAACGACGATGGGGAGCGCGAGAACGGCCAGCCGGTGAAAGCGCGGACGCAGCAGGATCGCTGCGAACACGAGGCCGAACGCGCTCATCTTGACGATCTGCGAACGATCGTCGTCGAGCGTAAGCAGCGTGTCGCTGACGCAAAAGACGAAGTAGGCAAGCGCCAGCAGGCCGGCGCCCAGATCGGATACGCGCGATCGACGATGCGGCACGATCGCCGGAAATCGGGCCACGGCGCTCATGGACACGCTCCCGACGACGCCGGCATCGCCGTCATGCCGGCGCCGTCCGCCGCACGGATCGATTCCGAATAGGCGGCACACACGCGCCGCGCATGCATCATGACGATCGAATTCCGGATCAGCGTGACAACAACGCCTGACGCCAGCATGCAGAAGAACCCGGCTTCACCACCGATCGCGACGCTGCCGCCGAGAAACACGGCGAACAGCGAAGACGTGCCGATGTTGATCCGCGCGGTTACCGCGCTCCGTTCGAATGCCATCATCACGTTGCTGCCGACGATACCGAGCACGCCTGCCGCGCACTGGATCGCGAGCAGCACGCCGCCCGCGAGCAGCGCATACGCATCGATGCCGTCGGGTCCGTTCCGATACGTCAGCCCCGCCACAATCGCAAGGTTCACGACGAGCACGCACAGATTCGACAGGTCGATCGTGCGCCGCATCGCGCCCAGCGTCGCGTCGAGCGACGCGTTGTTCTTCTTCCGCTGTACCAGGGTCGGCAATTGCGCGATCGAAATCGCGCGCGGCAGCAGGTTGCCGATCGCGGTGACCGAAGAAAACAACGACAGCATCCCCGCGAACGATGCGCCGCACATCGCCTTCGCCGCCGGCACGATCACCAGCACGATGCCGCCGGACAGGAAATTGGTCAACCCGAACTGCAGCCCCTTCGCGTCGATGCGCATCGAGAACACGTGACGCTCGGGCACGCCGATCGCGGCGAACATCGCGACAGCCGATACGATCAGTGCAACGGCTAGGCACGGGGCCGACGCATAGCCATGGCGCGCGCCGACCCACAGCATCGCGCACGAGCCCGCGATCAGCAGGCAGTCGAACGCAATCGTGATCCGGTAGCAACGGTACGACACGAAAAAATGCCGCGCGAGCTGATACGCGCTCCAACCCCACAGCAACGCGATCACGCCGCCGAGATCGAACGCCACGAGACCTGTCGCAGACACCAGCACGCAGGCGAGCGTGGCGGCCGCGGCAGTCCAGGCCGCCATCGACACCAGCGAATAGAACGCATTGCGCGCCGCCCGCTTCCCGTCGGCCGCCGGTACGCGCACCAGAATCAGCGTCGCCCAGCCGATGGCCGTGAAAAAGCCGATCATCTGCGCGATCGACAGGCTGGACGCGGCGTGCCCCAGTTCGTCCAGGGAATAGATTCGCTGGACGACCCAGAACGTCAGTACGCGATACAGGCCGGGCGCACCGGTACAGACAAGCGCCTCGAGACGGCCCAGCAGCTTTTTGACGTCGATGTCCCGCATGATCTCGCCCGTCCGTTACCCGCGCACCAGCACGCCGCGCGTGTCGATCACGACCTTGGTCTGCAACCGCACCGGGTCCATGCGCCGGAACGGCGCGTGATCGACGAGAATCACGACCACGTCAGCTTCGGCGAGCGCCGCGTTCAGATCGCACAGCCGGGCCTTCGCGTCGAGCGACGCCGGCAACACGGCGATGTTGGGCTCGACGACCAGGAGCGTCGCGCCGGTGCTCTCCGCCAGCGCTGCGACGATCTCCATCGCCGGACTCTCGCGCAGATCGTCAATATCTGCCTTGAACGCCAGCCCGAGACACGCGATCACCGGCTCCCGGAACCGGCTCGCCGCCTGCCGCACGCGCTCGTGGACGAAATGCGGTTTGTCGTCGTTCACGTTGCGCGCGGTGCGGATCAAACGCGCGTGCTCCGGCGCGGAATCGACAATGAACCACGGATCGACCGCGATGCAGTGGCCGCCTACGCCCGGGCCCGGCTGCAGCACGCTGACGCGCGGATGACGGTTTGCCAGCCGGATCAATTCCCATACGTTGATGTCCAGTTGGTCGCAAATCACCGACAGTTCGTTCGCGAACGCGATATTCACGTCGCGGAATGCATTCTCGGTCAGCTTGCACATTTCGGCGGTGCGCGCATCGGTCAGGATGCATTCGCCGCGCACGAACACCTCGTACAGTTCCTGCGCACGCGTGCCGCATTTGCGCGTCATCCCGCCGATCACGCGGTCGTTCTCCACGAGTTCGCGCACGACATGGCCCGGTAGCACGCGTTCGGGACAGTGCGCGATGCGGATGTCCGAGCGCTCGCCGGCCTGTTGCGGAAATGTCAGATCCGGGCGATGCGCCGCGAGCCATGCGGCGACTTTTTCGGTTGCGCCGACCGGCGAAGTCGACTCCAGCACCACAAGGTCGCCCTTCTTCAGCACCGGCGCGATCGACCCGCATGCGGCCTCGATATAGCTCAGGTCCGGCTTGTTGCCGTCCGAAAACGGCGTCGGCACCGCGATCAGGAACGCATCGGCCGGCTCGGGCGTGGTCGTCGCGCGCAGGTAACCTTGCGTCACGGCGGCATGCACGAGCATGTCCAGTTCCGGTTCGACGATATGGATCTCGCCGCGATTGATCGTGTCGACCGCGTGCTGCGACACGTCGACGCCGATCACGCCTTTACGGCGCGCGGCGAAGGCCGCCGCGGTAGGCAGGCCGATATAACCCAGCCCGATAACGGAAACGGTTTCGAATGACATGAATGAGGTTTCTCCAAACGTCGTGGAATTCAGCAATGCGGGCTGACCAGGTATGCCGGCCCCTGCGTCAGGATGCGCGGCGAGACCAGCAGGTCCGCAATCCGCTCGCTCGCACGGCCGTCGCCATACGGGTTGTGCGCGCGACTCATCGCGCGATAGGCGCGGCCGTCTTCCCACAGCTCAACCACCGCGCCGACCAGCCGCTCGACCTCGGTGCCGACCAGCCGCACCGTGCCGGCCGCGACGGCTTCCGGCCGCTCGGTGGTGTCGCGCATCACGAGCACCGGTTTGCCGAGCGACGGTGCCTCTTCCTGGATTCCGCCGGAATCGGTCAGGATCAGCCACGCGCGGCTCATCAGATAGACGAACGGCAAGTACTCCTGCGGCTCGATCAGCACGACGTTACCGATGTCACCGAGCAGCCGCGTGACGGGTTCGCGCACGTTCGGATTCAGGTGCATCGGGTAGACGATGCGGCACTCCGGATAGCGCTTCGCGATAGTCGCGATCGCTTCGCACATCTGCTCGAACCCGCGGCCGAAGTTCTCGCGGCGATGGCCGGTCACGAGGATCATGCGCCGCTCGTCGTCGACGAACGGGAACTGCTCGCGCATCTGCTGCACCAACGCGCGGTCGCGCTCGAGACGCTTGGTGATCGACAGCAACGCGTCAATCACGGTGTTGCCGGTCACGTGCACGCGGTCGGCTTCGACACCTTCGGCCAGCAGGTTGGCCCGTGAAGTTTCGGTGGGCGCGAAGTGATGCAGCGCGAGCGCGCCCGTCACCTTCCGGTTCGCCTCTTCCGGCCACGGCGAATACAGGTTGCCGGTGCGCAGCCCGGCTTCCACGTGCCCCACCGAAATGCGCCGGTAGTATGCCGCGAGCGTCGCGCCGAGCGTCGTGGTCGTATCGCCGTGCACGAGCACCAGATCTGGCCGGAACGATTCCAGCACCGGGTCGAGCGCATTGAGGATGTGTCCGGTCAGGCTGCCGAGCGTCTGCCCGGCGCGCATCAGGTCGAGATCGAAATCCGGCACGATGCCGAACAGGTCGAGCACCTGGTCGAGCATCTGGCGATGCTGAGCCGTCACGCAGACGCCGCAGTGCACGCCTTTGCGGGCTCGCAACGCGTGGACGAGCGGCGCCATCTTGATGGCTTCCGGGCGGGTGCCGAACGTAACGAGAATGTTTTCGTGGTGATGGGTCATCGGAATCTCCGTCGGCGGATCACGCGCGATCCGCAGCGGTTTGGGAATCGTCGTTGCCGTACCCGTATGCGCCGTAGTTGCCGTACCGAGCAGAGCGCAACCCTGGCCGGAAGTCGTTAAACACGACAGCGGTCGCACGCGCGCCGACGCGTTCGATCCGCTTCGCCGATTCGAGCAGCTCGTCCGAGGTCGTCACGCCGGCGCGCGCCGCAAGCAGGATCGTGTCCGCATGCGCGGCCAGCACGACCGCGTCCGTCACCGGCAGCAGCGGCGGCGCGTCGAGGAGCACGACGTCGTAATCACGTGCAACGTGCGTCAGCAACGCCGCGAGACGATCTGACGTCAGCAGTTCGACCGGCCGGTCGGCGCGCGGTCCAGGCGGCAGCAGATCGACGTTCGGCGCGACGTCGCGCACGATGGCATCGGCAGCGGTCACGTCGCCGCGAAGCACGGTCGACAGGCCGATATCCGGCCGCATGCCGAAGCACTTGGCCAGCTCGCCGCGACGCAGGTCGCCGTCGATCAGCAGCACGTGGGTGCCAGACTGTCCGAGCAACGCGGCCAGGTTGGCCGACACGAACGATTTCCCGATACCCGCGGACGGTCCCGTGATCAGCACACGGTTACCCTCGGGCCGGTCAATCAACTGGAACCGCAGCGCCGTGCACAGGCTCCGCAACGCCTCGACCGCGGGTTCGTTCGGTCGCGCCAGCGCCAGGATCGCCGCTCCGTCTACGGCAGCGGCGCGCTGCGCGATGCGGCGTTGCACGACGCTGTGAGGAATCGTCGCCATCACGTTCAGGTTCGTGTCGCGCTCGATCTCCGCGGGATCGGTCGCGCCGCCGAACAGCACTGCGCGGCCGATGACGCCGCACGTGCCGAGCACGAGCCCCACCATTGCGGCAATCGCCGTGACCAGCACCGGCTTCGGCCGCACGGGCTCGTCCGGCGCGATCGCGCGATCGATCACGCGCACGTTGCCGATCTTGCTCGCAGTCGCCAGGCGAAGCTGCTGGACGCTGTTCAGCAAGCCGACATAGATCTCCGTTTGCACTGTCACGTCCCGGCGCAGGCGCACGACGTTCTGCTGCGCATCGGGCAAACGCCGGATCGTGTCGTTGATCGTCCCGATCTGCGCCTTGGCGGCGGCGATCTGCCGGTCGACCGCCGCGAGTTCCGGGTGAACCTGTGTCATCGTCGACGCCAGCGCCAGCCGCTTTTGTTCGAGTTCGAACAACGACATCTGCGCGGCAGTCGATTGAGTCAGCATCGCCTTCGCCTGCTCGGTCAGGTCCACGATTTCATGGCGGGCCTGGTACGAATTGAGACGGTCCTCCGCCGTCCGCAACTGCTGCTCCACGGTCGGGACCTGGTCGCTCAGGAACGCAAGCGACTTCTCGGCGGTAGCCGCCTTGCGATTCGCGTTCTGCCGCACGTAGTTGTCGGCGAGCACGTTCAGCACGGCGGCAGCGCGCACCGGATCGTGGCTTTCGTACGACACACCGATCACGCCGGACTGATCCTTGCCGCGGTTCGCTATCGTCAGTTTCTTCTGCAGTTCGGCGAGCACGACCTGCCTCGAGTTGGCCTTCACGACGAACTGCGCGCCCACTTCGGCTTCGATGCCGGTCACCTTCAGCGTCACGTCGCCGGCGGCCGTCTTCACGCGCAGCGGCTCGCCGATCGCGCCTTCCGCATCGCGATCGAGATCGCCGCCGGACAGGCGATAACGCCTGTCGCCAAGCGACGTGACGACGAACGTGTGCTCCTGGAGGCCGCGCGGCACGTCGAATTGCGGAACATCGATGCGCTCGTTGCCCCAAACGAACCCGCCTATCCCGAACAGGCCGGGTGTCGACAGCCCACGATTGAAGCGTGCGACGACGGGGCCGATCACAGGTACGCGACGCGGACGCGCTTCGATGTGCAGATGCTGCCCGTCGACAACCGGTTCGGTCACGAGCCGCGAGCGCAGAATCTCCATCTCGCCGTCGTCGGTCGACTTCACGTCGAACAGTGCGCCGATGCCGCCGACCAGCCCGCCTCCCGCCATGCTGCGCAGGTCCGAGCCGCCACTTTCGACCTGCACGGCAATGTCTGCCTTGTAGACCGGCTTCACGACGAACGCATAGCCGGCGCCGAGCGCGGCGCACGCCATCGTGACCGCGACGATGTGGCCTGCATGGCGGATCAGCACGTCGAGAATGCCGCGCACGTCCAGTTCATCGGCGTCGCGTAAATGGGGTTGGCGTGAGGTCGGTGCGTTCATTTGAGGCTCACTGCAAGTGTCCCGGCGCATCCGCACCGGTATCCGAAGGCTGTTGCAGGTTGGGTTCGAAGGTGGCGATCCGCGCAGCCCAATGGGCAACGCCGAGCTCGATCAGCTTTGTCGCGTAGTCGTAGACGTGGCGGCTTCGGCGGTACGGATCCGGAACGTCGGTCTGGTAGCGCTCGGTCAGGCGATACACACGGCCGCGCGTCGTCGGGTAAGTCCGCTCGATCAGGTGCCGATGCGCAGTCTCCATCACGAGAATCAGGTCGGCCCATCGGGAAGCCCGATCATCGATGAGTCGGGCCCGATGCGCCGACAGGTCGAAACCACGCTCGGCAAACAGAGCGTTCATCACCGGGTCGACCGCCATCCCGCCGATCGCCGCGGTGCCTGCCGACGCGATCGAGCGGCCGGGCAACGCGTGCGCGAGCAGCGCCTGCGCAGCCGGGCTGCGGCATACGTTGCCGGTGCACACCACTATGATCCGTCTCATCATTTCGTGACGATCGCAGTCGTCAGGCCCGCGTTGATGGCCGGCAGCAGTTGCGCGAGCACGCGGCCGAAGCGCGCGAGCTTCGTGCTGTCGACGTACACGACGTCGCGCGGCTGTAGCTCGAATTCGTTGGCAAGCACCATCGACACCGGCGAGCTGCCATCCAGATGAAACACCTGCGCCTGCCGGTTCTCGCCAGCGCGAATCACGTAGGTCTGCTTCGGATCGGCCGTACCCTGGTTCACGCTGCCGGCCTGCGACAGCGCATCGGCCAGCGTGAGCCGGCCGTTGCGCAGCGGCAGCGCCGTCGTCGGTTTGTTGACTTCGCCCATCACGTACACGCCGAACTGGTCACGCGCGCCGACCTGCAGCAGGTCGCCGTTGCGCAGCACGATGCGCGACGGATCGACGCGCTCGCGAATCAGGCCCGGCAGGTCGACCGGATAGGCGGCGCCGTCGCGCACGAGCATCATGCGGCTCTGATCGGCATCGGCCGTGAAGCCGCCCGCACGCGTGACAGCTTCGAGCAGTGTCATCGGCGTATCGTTGAGCGGTTGTGCGCCCGGTGCGTGGACTTCGCCGTCGATGTAGATGCGATTCGCGCGATATGACGCGACACGCACCGTCAGCTGCGGCGCGACGAACCACTTCGACAGCCGCGCACGAAGCGCGGACTGAATCTCCATCGTACTCATGCCGGCGACATGCAGTTCGCCCACGTACGGGAAAGCCAGGTTGCCGGCCTGATCGACGACGAAGCCCGCCGGCGGATCGGCAGCACGCACCTGTTGCGTGCCCGGGTTGCCCTGCGCCGCGGCCAGTTCGGGGTGATCCCACACGGTGATCTGCAGCACGTCGCCTGCGTCGATCGCGTATGGCACCGGCGCAGCAAAGAGGGCCGCGCGCGCATGTTCCTCCTGCATGCGTGCCTCGCGCCGCTGGTCCGCAATCAGTTGGCCGTCGATCGACCCGACCTGTACCGACGGGGTCGCTTCACGCGAAGCGGGCCCTTCTTGCAACTGGCTGAGCGATCCCGCAACGATGCGATGTATCGACACCGTCAAGCCGCCGTCATATGCCTGCGTCGCGATTTCGCCATTCCGCGATGCATCGTGCGCGAGATTCATATGCATGCCCGGTTCGACCGCGCAAGCTGACAGCAGTACGATCGGCAAGACCGCGATCGCCAATCGCAAGCGCTGCGCCCGTGAACTGGCTCGTTTTCCTGTTTCCATTTCCGTTGTCCAGACTCCGTACATCGACGCGTCATTCAGTACGCGTTGCGATGCGTGAACCCGTAAAGAACGGTCGCCGCCACGATCCGCATGTCCATCGCAAACGACCAGTTGTTCAGGTAATAAAGATCGTGCTCGACCCGCTTCTGCATCTTTTCGACGCGATCCGTTTCACCACGTAACCCGTTGACCTGCGCCCAGCCGGTAATGCCCGGTTTCACGCGATAGCGGTGGATATAGCCGTCCACCAGATCCCTGTAGACAACGTCGTGTTCGACCGCGTGCGGCCTCGGGCCGACCACCGACATGTCGCCCTTCAGCACATTGAGGAATTGCGGCAACTCGTCGAGGCTTGTCCGTCTCAGCAATGCGCCGACGCGGGTAACGCGCGCATCGCCGCGAGTCGCCTGGCGCACCTCGTCCGACGGCCTTACGTCGTTCACGTACATCGTCCGGAATTTGTAGATCGTAAAAATGCGGCCGTACGCCCCCATGCGCTTCTGCCGAAACAGCACCGGGCCAGGTGACGACAGCTTGACCGCGAGGGCGATTGCGGCCATCAGCGGGGCGATCCCTATCAGCGCAAGACTGGCAAAGATGCGGTCGAACACCGCCTTGCCAACGCGCGCCCGCGTCGACAACGGTGACGCGACGAGATCCAGCGCGGGCATGTCCGAAAGATTCGTGCGACGCGACTCGAACGGCGCCACGCCCGTCAGGTCCGGCACGAAACGGATATTGACGAGATCATTGCGAAACGCGTTGACGAAATCGCTGATGTGATCAGCATCTTTCAGTGGCAGAACGATCCAGATTTCGCTGATACCTTCGCAACGCACGCATTCGACGAAATGCTTCAGTTCGCGATGAACCATCACATCACCCGTGTCGAGCGTGGCGGTACCGGACGTATCGAAGACCGCCGCCACGCTAAACGGCGATGGGATGACGCGATTTGCCAGCGCCCCGCAGAGCCAGCCATGTCCGATGATCGCGATGGCATCACGCATTGCGTGCAACGGCTTCATGCGGTTGCTGCGCCACATCCGGAGCGCACGTAACGCGGCCAGCCCCATCGCAGACGTAACAAACCAGTTGGCGACCCAGTCCGGAATCGGCCAGTACGCTTGGTCGCACGCATACATGACGCCCAGCGAGGCACTCTGAACAATCGCCAGCCCAACAAGCGACACTCCGATGGCTCGCCACGAAACACCGCTCATCCGCCCGGCGACGATTCCGATGAGCGGAAACAGGAACAACGCGAACAGCACCGAAAGCGCGATCAGCAGATGATCGAACAGGAAGTTCGACGAACTTCCGATCCAGTACTTCGCCACGACAGCGGTGACGACCAGCAAGCCAATATCGGGCAGTTGACCGCGGAGAGCCTTCTTCCGAAGGATCGGGCCGTACTGCGCATGATCAAACGAACTCATAACGCCTCATTGATTTCTTACGTCATCGCTTTTTAATTCGATCGCACCAGAAGCACCACCTCATCGGATGGCGAGCAAATTTCAGATACCGATTCTCCGAGAAAATCACCAACCAGAGCCTTGGATGCGTTGATACTGCCATTGCGATTGCATCCATTAAATGAGACACGTCCGGAATGAGGGTGATTTTTAATCGTTCTTGTACTATTCACGATGAGACTTGCCATTTCTTGTGTGGCTCACACGATGATGATTCGGCAGTCAAGGCTTCATGCTGTCGCACTCTTCGAATGCGACACCGAACGGGCACCGTCTGTCTCGGTCCAGTTGGCCGGAACACCGGGGCCATTGACGAATCGTCGCCTACCGGCAGGGCCTCCGGAGGCATCTGCGAGGTGCCTTGGTAAGTTTGTCGGCGAAAACTCGAACGACGTGCCGGTGTATCCGACACACCAACTACATCGAGGATCAAGCCGAAGCTTTTTCGCGACGGAATGACCGTTGCATTGAGGTCTGCCCCCAATTCATTCGTATTGCGGCCCCTGCACCAATCGCATGTCGCACCATCGAGAACGTCCGAAATTTCCATACGCCTCCATAGGACGTGCGATACATGAAATCCATGACGACCACGGGCGCTTGAATTTGTTCTCGCCGGGCACGATCAACATTCAGGCGATTGAGTTTCCGTCTGGCCGAGCGGATCTCAAACGGCGCGACGCGCCATTGCCGCCGGTCAACAACATGGCCCTTCCTGCTTGCCGTTCGGATACGACTCGCTGCCAGGCATGACTCGCCCTGGCACGCCGAATAATCAGGGACCGCGTACCGCGAACGCTTGATTTCACGATTCCGCGCCGATTCATCATGAAATCGCTCGGCCGGGGTCAACCGATCGAAGCGATTCCGGGAAACCGGGAGGTGCGCATCGGTTCGCATGATCGCCCTCTTGCTCGATTCATCGGATGATTTCCATTCGGCCATACCATCAATGTCGAATCTCCTTAATCATTCACCGCCACGCGCGGCATGTTCCGTGAAAAAGTGCGAAATCGTACGAGTCAATTGACACTGGAAATTTTATTCGTACTCGTCCTATACGAGAATTTTCGATGCCCCGATAAACTTTTTCCTGACTCTTCCAAGAGTTAATTCACCTCAATCTCGATTGGAGAAAATCGTGGCTTTCAACAAGAAAATTCTCGCACTGGCAGCATTCGCAACCATGTTCGCAGCCGGCTCGGCCATGGCAGCTGACGGCACGCTCAACTTCACCGGCTCGATCACGGCTGCATCCTGCTCGATCACGGGCGGCGCCGGCTCCACCGTGACGGGCGGCAAGGGTGACCAGAACATCGCGGTCAACCTCGGCACCGTCAGCGCCGACGCACTCGGCGGCGCAGCGGGTGGCGGTATCGCTGCCGGCACGTCGATCAACCTGAACCTCGATTGCGGCAACACCGCAACCGATCTGACCACGGTCAAGGTGAAGTTCGACCCGCTCGCTGGCTCGGGCAGCGATGCGCATAACAACAAGCTGCTGAAGATCTCGGGTACGGCCAAGGGCGTCGGCATCGGCATCTATAACGCCGACAACAAGCTGCTCAACCTGGCCGCCAACGAAACGTTCGACGCACCGCTGGTCAAGGGCGGCACCGACGACGCCCCGGTCTACACCGCAGCGCTGAACCTGCGTGCAGGCTACGTCGCGAACGGCGAGAAAATCGACGCAGGTAGCGCAAACGGCACGCTGCCGTTCACGCTCACCTACGAGTAAATCGTTCCAATCGGGCGGCGGGATGGCAGCTCATGCCGCCCCGCCGCCAGCCCAGATTCAGATTCCGACATGAAAAAAAAGCTCATTGCCGGGCTGGTCGTGGCCAGCTCGTTGCTGACTCTTACCGTTCCCTCCTACGCCGGTATTTCGCTGTCCGGCACCCGGATCGTCTATTCGGCCAAAAGCAAGGAGGCATCGGTACTCGTCAAGAACCAGGCGAAGGACGACGTGATGATCCAGTCGTGGCTCGAAGCGCCGAACGACGCACGCAGCGATCTACCTTTTGCCATCACGCCTTCCCTCAGTCGCCTCGGCGGCGACAAGCAGCAAACGTTGCGCATCTTTTATGCGGGCCAGGGTCTGGCGACCGATCGTGAATCGGTCTTCTGGCTCAACGTGCAGGAGATTCCGCAAAAGCCGAAGGGCGACAACTCGCTGCAAATCGCGGTTCGGCAACGCATCAAGCTCTTCTACCGTCCCGCCGATCTTCCCGGCAAGCCCGAAGATGCAGCTGGCCAGTTGAAGTGGCGCTGGGCCGGTGACGACGGCAAGCCGGCAATGGAAGTCGTCAACGATTCGCCGTACTTCGTGTCCGTCGTGCGGGCAAGCCTCCATATCGGCTCACATGCGTACAAGGTTGTCCCGGAGATGATTGAACCGAAATCTACGCGACGTTTGGCAGTCAAGGATTTATCGAGCTTGTCTGCCGCAGCGGACGCGAAAATCGAATTCGAATCGGTCAACGATTTCGGTGCGGCTGTCAGCACTGAATCGACCGTCTCGAAGTAACCGCACAACAGTACGTTGCTGCCTCTGTCAACCACCATTGACATTACGTCGTACTAATTTAATAGAGGGCGAGCATTTCTGACTCTTCGGCAGGTAGGAAACGCACGCGAACAAGGCATGAATACAACCGTAAGAAAAATCGTAGCGGCTTGCCAGGGAGCGTACTGTCTGATGGCGCTCGGCGGGATCGCCTTGCCTGCCGCCGCCGAGGCGGCAGAGTTCAACGACATGTTCCTGAAGAAGGGCGAAGCTCCCGTCGAGCTCAAATATTTCGAGCAGGGCAGCTCGGTTCCGCCGGGAACGTACGATGTCGACGTGTCGCTGAACCAGCGGAGCACGAAACGCGCGTCTATCGTCTTTGCGGCTAACGCTTCAGGTGAAGTCAAGCCGGTTATCACGTACGGGCTGCTCAAGTCGCTCGGCGTCGACATGAATCGCCTCGAACGCGAACACAAGCTCGAATCCGGCCTTGCTGACGACACGCAGGTGAACCTCGCCGATCTCGTCGAAGGCGCGTCATCCGATTTCGACGTCGGCATGCTGACGCTCAACGTGAGTATTCCGCAAGCCTACGTGCCGGGCCAGTCGCGCGGCTACGTCGACCCGTCGCACTGGAACGAGGGTGTCACCGCAGCCTACACCAACTACCAGGCGACCTTCAGCCACGATACCGACTCCGGATATCGCAGCGACTACTACTACCTCGGCTTGCGCAATGGCCTTAACGTCGGCGCGTGGCGAATCCGGAACGAATCGGCGCTGACGGGGAATCGCGGCACGGCATCGAGCTTCACGGCCAACCGCACCTATGTCGAGCGCGATCTGCAGCGCATCAAGGGCCGGCTGGCGATGGGCGAAGTGTATTCGTCCAGCGATATCTTCGACAGCGTACGCCTCCTTGGCGTTCAGGTGAGTTCCGATACGGGGATGCTGCCGGACGATGAGGTCGGCTATGCACCGGTCGTGCGCGGCATCGCGCAGAGCAACGCCGTCGTGGAGATTCGCCAGAACGGCTATGTGATTTACTCGACGTCCGTCACGCCGGGCGCGTTCGAACTGCGCGACATCTACCCGAGCGGCTCGAACGGCGACCTCGAGGTCCGGATCATCGAATCCGACGGCAGCGTCCGCACCTACCGGCAGTCGTATTCATACCTGCCGGTGATGATCCGCCGCGGCACGATGCGCTACGCGTTCTCCGCGGGCCAGTATCGCGGCTTCGGCCAATCGCGGCCAATGTTCGCGCAAGGCTCGATGGTCTATGGCGTGTCGGACAACCTGACCGGCTATGGCGGCCTCATCGGCGCCGAGCGTTATGCCGCTATCGCACTCGGTGTCGGTTACAACTCGCCGATCGGTGGCGTATCGTTCGACGTCACGCACAGTCAGTCGAACGCGCCGGGGCGCAAGGCGAGCGGCCAGAGCTTCCGCTTCCTGTATTCCAAAACGCTGACGGCAACCGACACGACGCTCACGATGGTCGGCTATCGCTACTCGACCGACGGGTATCGCACGTTCAGCCAGCACGTCGACGATCTCGATCGCATTCAGGGCACTGGCCTGCAGCGCCAGAAAAGCCGCATCGACCTGAACATCAACCAATCGCTCGGCAACAACGGGTCGATATACGCGAGCGTCGGCGAAACGAGCTACTGGAACCGTGGCGGGTCGAGCCGCAACATCCAGCTCGGCTATAGCAGTGCGCTGAAGAATCTCAGCTACAGCGTTGCGGTCGCGCGTACGCAAGATACCGGGCCGTTCGGGCGCTCCGATACGCAGTTCACCGCATCGATCAGCATTCCGCTCGGCGGCGGATCGCGCTCACATCGCGCGTTTGCGAATACGGTCGCGTCAACGAGCGGCGACGTCAACGTCCAGGCTGGTGTCAGTGGCTTCCTGAACGACCAGAACACCGTCAACTATTCGGTTCAGGGCAACTATGCGAAGGGCGCCGGCGGTTCCGGCGGCGCAAGCCTCGGCTGGGACACGCCGCTGGTCAAGCTGAGCTCGAACTACAACCAGTCCGGTCATGGCAAGCACGTCGACGTCAGCGCGGCGGGTTCGATCGTCGCACACAGTGGCGGTGTCACGCTCGGCCAACCGGTCAGCGAAACGTTCTCGATCATCGAAGTGCCTGGTGTGAAGGGAGCCCGCTTTGATTCATCGTCGACGATCAGTACCGACTACCGCGGCTACGCCGTTCTGCCCTATGCACAGCCGTACCGGTACAACTGGATCAACATCGACACAGAGAGCCTCGGCAACGAGACGGAGATCGTGGCGAACTCGCAAGCGATCGTACCGACACGCGGTGCAATCGTGAAGACACGCTTTTCTGCGGAAACGGGTCGTCGCATCCAGTTCGACGTTGCAACTACGGACGGCAGCAAGGTTCCGCTCGGCGCTACGGCATACGATCAAGATAACAAAATAATTGGCATGGTCGACAACGCATCACGATTACTCGTGTTTGGCATCAAGGATCAAGGGCGCTTGTCCATTCGCTGGGGAGAAAGCACTTGCGAAGGCAACTACACGCTTCCACGGAAGAATACGGCGCTTACATACGAGCGTGTCGCCATGAGTTGTCGCATTTCGGGGCGCTAATCTGCGGCATCGGGGTCATTCAGGCCGAAGCAGCCTCTGAGTCGATTGTCTAAGGAAGCGACTTTTGATAACGCGCAATTATTATGAAGGAGGGAATGTCATTGCATACGCCATTCTTTTGCACACCTCCAACCTGCCATTTCGAGCCGGATTCCGCTGTGCGCTCGAAGAAGCGCGGATGGTTTTTTTATTTAAATCTATAATTTTTTTCCTCGTATTTTATTCGACACTTTCCACCGCCCATATTTCATTTGACGACAAAAATCGATTCATAATGAGCGGAAACCGTATGAGCGTCAATATCGTCAACGACGGCGTGGACGCCGCATTGGCCGAGGTGTCCGTTTCGTGGGGCGATAGCAAAAACGTCGACTATGTCCCGCTGGTTGTATCGAATCCGTTATTGAAAATCCCGGCAGGTGGCCGTGCGAGTGTAAATATCCTCTATCAAGGCGAGGGATTGCCGAAGGATCGCGAGTCCTACATGTTGCTCAATATTCTTGATGTGCCGACCGCACCTCACGAACCAAACAACCTGCAGATTGCGTTGAGACATCGCCTCAAGCTGCTCTACCGACCGCCCCTGAAAGAAACACTGGACGATGCGATGGCCAATTTGGGCTGGAAACTACTGGGTAATGGCGATCAGATAGCAGCCAATAACCCATCTCCGTATTATCTAACCCTCACCGATATCGAGATAACCGACCAGAACCATCGAATCTGTGGAGAGCCGATCGAACATCTAATGATTTCGCCATTTTCGTCTACGTCGCTTGAAATTCCAAATTGCTCTCCCGCAAGTTTGCGCTTTGGCATCGTAAGTGACGCCGGCAACATGCGCCCGTATCAGGCGGAGTTAATTCCGGACAAGAATAACCTCGGATCAAGAATGTAACGCTTTAAATGATATTGATAGGAATACCATGAGCAAGATAATTAGATGGGCTTTATTCTCAATTACCCTACTCCTGTCGCACGAAAGTTTCGCGCTGCAGTGTCTTAACAACGCATCAACAGGCAAGGATCCAAACGGACGTCCAATGAACTGGTATGGCGAGAAGAGTCAGTCAAGTGCGCTCGACACCACTATTGCAGTACCGAACACATTGCCAAAGAATACGGTACTGTGGCGATCCCCGAACGTCAGCCTAAAAATTACGTGCTGGGCGGATCAGGCCTCGAGTGGAGAATACGTATACATCTATTTGAGTCCAGACGATGCCGGATACACAAAATTGGGACCGGATCTGGAGCTGGGCATCACGATGAATGGCGTAGATTATTATTGCGATAATGGAATGGAAGTTTATCAAGGCATGTGTCGCAAGAAGCTTGATTGGTATATCCGTTTCTGCGGCTCGAGCTATGGTTGCGCCGACAGTTATTACCAATCCGACTTAACAATCAGCTTTTTTATTTCGAAACGAAGTGCACCCAGCCCCGGCAAGGAAGGGAATTTATCTGGTGTGACGGGAATCTACGGCGCCTTTCAATTTGATGGCGTCGGCGGATTGAACCCCAAAAATTCGACGTTTCGAATGAACGTGACCGGATTGAATAGATTACGCTATGTCGCATGCTCTTCGAAACTGAGCGTCTCGCCAAGCACAATAAATTTCGGCGCTGCCAATCCGAATAATGCCGTCACCGGAAAAACAATCCGGGAAGTTCCGTTTTCCATTACCTCATCAAAGACGTGCAATAGCATATACGGATTGAATGCAATGTTAAAACCAATCCAGGCCACCACGCCCGACAACTATGCAATTATTCCGAACAACAACAAATCAGTATCAATTTCATTGTTTAGCGGAAAAGATCAAAGCGCGATTCCGCTCAATAAAGAATTTGTGCTTGTAGAGAGCAGTGGGGATCGTGTGTCCGTACGAAATTTTCTTGCCCGGCTTAAATGGAACACCAGTAAGCCCACGCTTGGAGAATTTCGTGCCGGTGCCACAATAGACGTTTTTTACAAATAAAATCGCCTTGTCACGTCTTTTAATTCTCCATGGGCAGTGGTACCTGAACAATCCGCAAAGGCCGTGCGACGGAGCATGCGCGGCAACCCACCGCCAGCCCGCGACTGACGGCTGCGACACGTTAGCGTCGGTCGTGCATGGCGGGTTCACCACGGGCAGACGGATCCTGCGCGTTGCACTCGTCCACATACCGGATCGGGTCCAATTCACGGACGATTTCCAGTTTTTGCGCGCTCGTTTTCTAGGAATTGACAGCCCGCTTGCTGAGATGCGACTGCGTGACAATCTCACCGACCGCGTAACCCGCGCCGAAGAGCAGGACCACGTCGATTTCGCGCGCGGATAACGCACGCGTGGCGGGCGAGTCATCGCCGCCCTCAAGCAGTTGCTTGACGAGCGGCGACAAATCTCGGAAAGACGTAGTTTACGATCCCGGCTCAGTCAGCCGCTGCAATGCCAATCCGATCTCATCCCGGAAACCTGGCCAACGTGCGCTGACGGCATCCACCCCGCCCTCGCCCAAGATAGCCTCCATTTCCGCACAAACATCGCGCGCGTCTCCATCACTCGCCATCGCGAAGCCGCCCCGCATCGAATGCAGTTCGACCTTGATCGAATCGATCTCTCCTTCCGGCAACGCTGCTTCGATCACCGCCAGCGAACGTAGCGTCGCGTCGCGCAACGCCCGCCGCATCTCTTCGGTCACGACCGGCGACCCGTCATGCGCGACCGCCGCAAGTGCATGCACATCACCCGTCACCACCCGCCGCCCGCCATGCCGGCGCAATACCGCTTCGAGCGTTCCGATCGACAACGGCTTCAGCACGACCTCCACCGTACCGGCCCGTTCGCAGCGCTGGCGGTCCTCATCGGTCGCGTGCGCGGTCATCGCGATCACCGGCACTTTCGCGCCCTGCTCCCGCAGAAAATTTGCCAGCGCGAACCCGTCGAGTTCCGGCATGCCGAGATCCGTCAGCACGACGTCGTACGGATGCTCGAAAAACGCGCGCATTGCCTCTACGCCGTTGGATACGATCGTCGCGTCGTAATGCAGCGCGTCGAGCTGGTCGCGCAGCAATGCGCGACTCGCGGGATGATCCTCGGCGACTAGCACACGCAGCGGCTCCTCGTCGTCCTCCCGGCCCGGCGGGCCCGCGTCGGCCGCCGCCGTCGCTCGGGACTCGTCATCCGCTTCCGATGCCGATCCATAACCGCGCACCGCATCCGCGAACGCCGGCAGTTCCGGCACGTCGATACGCCACCCGGGTGCGGCTTCGGGCAGCGGCAACGCGGCCACGAAGGTCGTGCCTTCGCCAAGACGACTGTCGACGCTCAGCTCACCGCCCATCAGCGTGACGATGCGCTTGCACAGCGGCAACCCGAGCCCCGTGCCGCCGAAGCGGCGATACACCGATGCGTCGGTCTGGATATAGACGTCGAACAGCGTCGACACGCCGTCTTCGGGAATGCCGATGCCCGTATCCCGGACGATGATCTCGACTCGTCTTCCCGCGGCACCGGCCGGCGCGGGCCGCGCCTCGACCGTCACGTCGCCGCGCTTCGTGAACTTGATCGCGTTGCTGACGAGGTTCGACACCAGTTGACGCAGCCGGGTCGGATCGCCGACGTAGCCGTCGGCCAGTTCCGGCGCTACGCGACAAGCAAGCCCGAGGTTTTTCGCTTCCGCGAGCGGACCGAACATCGCGGTCACGTCGTCCAGCAGGCGACGCAGATCGAACGGGATGCTTTCCAGCACCATCTGGTTCGACTCCGCCTTCGAAAGATCGAGTACGTCATTGATCACGCGCAGCAACGTGTCCGACGACGAAGCGACCGTATTCAGGCGCCGCCGCTCCGCCGACGGTAGCGCCCCGCGCGCCATCAACTCGAGATTGCCGATGATCGCATTGAGCGGCGTGCGGATCTCGTGGCTCATCGTCGCGAGGAACGTGGATTTGGCCTTGTTCGCGTCCTCGGCGGCCACACGCGCCGCACGGAGCGTCTCCTCCACTTCCTTGCGCGCGGTGATGTCGATCAGTGTGCACAGCAGCACGTCGATGCCGCGGTACTTGGCGCGCACCATGTGCGCATCGAGATACGCGGTGCCGTGTTCCGCGCGCTCGATCTCGAATTCATGCGTGACGAGCCCGTGCGCGCCATCGTCGACGCGCACCTCATCGCGATAAACCTGCCACAGTCTTTTGCCGAGCGGCGACCCCGAAACGGCCTTGTCGTAGGCAGCCATCGCATCGTTGCGCACGATCGCGTCGCCGTCGGCGAGCGACAGCAGCGCGAGGCCGGCCGGCGCCGTGCGAATCAGCGTGCGGTTCAGCGCCTCGCTTTCGATCAGGCGTATCGCGCGCCGATTGGCAGGACGCAGCGCGCGCCGGTCGAACAGGACGATCGCGACCCACAACACCGCGATGCCGAACAGCGCCAGGACGCACGTGATGCCGATACGCGTGGCATTGGCCACCGCCACGCTTTGCCACGAAACGCTCTTGATCAGCACGAGGTCGGCCCCGGGCAGGCGATCCCCAAGCACGAAGCGGCCGCCGATGCGATGCGGAATGGCTGGCGCACGATCCCGATTCAGCACGCGGTCGAGCATTCGCGCGACGACTCCGCTGTCATGCGTCCGCCCCATCACGATATGCCCGCTCGTGTCGACGAGCACTTTCTCTTCGTCCGGCGCCTGCGGCGCCATGATCCGGTCGAGTTCGGGACGCCCGTTGAAGACAAGCCATGCGAACGGCTCGCCGTTCTCGTTGCGCAGCCGTTGCGCAATCCGGGTCACGGGCCTGCCAAGCAACGGATCGTCGCGCGTCTCGATGACGACGCGGTCATCGACGCCCGCCGGTTCGAGGCGTCGCGCCAGCGCCCGCAGATCGGACGGGGCCAGCCGTGCGGGGGCCCGTGCAGCCAGTTCAGCGCCGAACAACACCAGATAGTCGTCGTTCACGCCGATCAGGTAAGCCGAGAAACTCAGCGCAATCGAAACCGGCGACGGTGTGGCCACGGCGTGGCCCATCCGGTAGAGCGCGCCGATATAGCGCAGATACGCAGCAGGCGAATGCCCCGGCGTGATATCTGCGAACCCGACGACCCTCGACTTCCCGTACGGGTTCGGCCAATCGAGCCGGCCGCCATTGTCGATCAACGTCTGCAGATCGGACGGCGGCACGACTTCGGGGTTGCTGTTGGCCGCGGTCATGTTGTCGGCGAATCGTCCAAGCAACACCTTCGTCACCTGCAACTCGCCGTGCAGTTGCGCCGCTTCCCGCAGGAACGACGAGCGCATCTGGGCAACGTAGTCGTCGACGGCAAGCCGGACGACCAGGAACGCACACAGCACGATGAACACGGTGATCGCCACGCCGCCGCCGTACAGCAGCGCGTACTGCTGGCGACGGACCCGGACCGGGTCGAACGGTTTGCCGCCAACGGCGGCAGCCTGCGCGGCCAGCCTTTTCAGTTTGTCGGGCATACGCTTCGATGTGGTTTCACTGTCGTCGAACGTGAGCCGGTATTCGCCCTTGCTGGCAACAGCTTGCCGAGGGTGCAACCGTCACGCGTCGGACATGCGCGCAGGAACGGTGCGTCACCGTGCCGCCCGCGCTGCGCGCCTGCCTGTGGCCGGTGCCGAGCCGTGTGGCCCAGGTCAGTCACGTGCGGGGGTTGCGCCCGGAGCGGACGGATCCTGCACGTCGCCTTCGTCCGCATACCGGATCAGGTCCGCGTCGCGAACGATCCCCAGCTTCTTCATCGCGCTCGACTTCTGGGAACTGATGGTCTGCTTGCTGCGATGCAGCTGCGTGGCGATCTCGCCAACCGTGTAGCCAGCGCCGAAGAGCCGGACCACCTCGATCTCGCGCGTCGTCAGCGCGCGCGCGACGGGCATCGCATCGCCATCCTGAAGCAGTTGCTTCACGAACGGCGACATGTAGTTCGCGCCGACATAGGCCGCGTGCACGGCGCCGATCAGGTGCGACAGCGCATCCGACTTGCTGAGGATGCAGCTCACGCCCTGCTTCTGGATCGCGCGCAGCACGCTCGGGTTGTCGATCATCGTGATCGTCACGATACGCAGCGCGGGGTAACGACGCTGCAGGAACGACAGCAGCACGAGGCCATCGCCGTACTTGCCGCCTGGCATCACGTAGTCGAGCACGAGCACGTCGCTCGGCTGCGCATCGAGCGCCGTGACCAGATCCGTCGAGTTCGAAACGGCGCCCACCAGCTTGATCGTGCTGTTGCCTTGCATCGCCTGCGACATCCCGAGCGCCGACGCCGGATGATCATCCGCCACCATCACGCGCACTGAAAATTCGTCCATGCTCCTGTTTCTCCCCGAGGCTTCCCGTCACGCATCCGGCGCACGACGCAACGCTCGCATCCTCGCGCCGTCGGCCGATCGTCAGCTACATACGGCCGCCGGACAATAGTGACCTAATTTTAAGATAAATCCGGCCGCGTTTGCCGGTCGGGCGGTCGATGCATCGCGCATCCTGCGCGCCAACTGGCGAACGGGCTGCGATGGCCGCGTCGCGCAGTTTGAGGGATCGAACACGCGTCACCGGGGAAATCGGCTACGCGGCGCGCCCGTACGTGCCAGAGGCGGCACTTGCAAGCGGCTGGCACGTGCGGGTCCTCACCGCCTGCCGCCATCATACGGAGGGCGTCTCGGCGGACGGGCGCGGGGAGATCCCGCTACGTACCGCCCCGCCACCACGCACTATCGGTGCACCGACTCGCCGGGTTCGTCATGCCGCGCACCTTCCTGGCGCATTTTCCAATCGTTGATCGCGCGCCGTCTCTGAGTCGGCGACATCAGCAGATACTCGTTCATTATCGTCAGAAATTCCTTGCGCGACCGCTCGGACAGCGCCGCGAATTCGATCAGCAATGCGAATATCTTCCCCAGGTGACGCATGGTCTTCCCCTCCAGTGTGATTTGAAATGTGCACTGCGACCGGCGCAGGCACTCTGCCCCTGTCATGTCGGACATGCGTTGCCGGATTCCGTGTTGCCGGTTACTTGTCATGCAGTGCCGCCTCGCGATCGGTCGGCACGCTCGCCGCGCTTTCCGGCGCAGCACCGCACCGCTGCCACACAGAGGCAAGCGCGGTGCGCAAGTGGACGAGCGTCACGGGTTTCGTCAGGACGCGCCGCACGCCTGCCGACAGGTAGCGGCGCATGCCATCGGGCGACACGTGCGACGTGATGACCAGTACGTCGCACGCGGCACCTTGGTCGCGCGCGGCTTCCGCCAGCTCGTGCGCGCGCAGATCGGGAAGATCGGCGCCGATCAGCAGCACGTCCCAGTCGCCGCCGGCCAGCGATTCGAGCACCGCGCGCCCGGACCCGACCTCGGCCACCGTGCAGCCGAGTGCATGCAGCTGCTCGCGGAAAATCGACCCGTCAACGGCTTCGTCGCGAGCGACCAGCACGCGCGGCGCACGGGCGATGGAGGGCTGTGACTGCGCCATCCCGGCGCGCCGCCGGCCGGGCATGGCGACAAGCGCAAGTTCGCCACCGGACGAAGCGGCAATCGCGCTTTCACCGCGACACGACGCGCAACACGACAGCGCGGCGCGCAGGCCGCCGAGCGAATAACTCGATACGCGCACCGTGCCGCTTGCGCGGTGCGGTTCGAGCGGGCCATCGCGCGTGGCGAGGATCAGGGGCGCACAGCCGCGCAGGTTGCCCAGTTCGGCGTGCGACCAGGTGTCGGGATCGCCGATCAGCACGACCGGGCCTGCCAGATCGCCCGGCAGGCTCGACAGGGTGTCGTACACGTCGACGTCGAACCCCCATGCATGCAGGTGCGGCAACGCGAATTCGCGCCATTCGCGATGCGCGGCAACGAGCGTCAGCGCACATGCATGCGCGCGCACGCCGTGCGGCCGGCCGAGCATCGCGACTTTCGTGCCGAGCGGCAGACGGATCGTGAAGCGACTGCCGACACCCGGCTCGCTCTCCACGCCGATGCTGCCGCCCATCGCCGCGACGAGGCGGTCGCACAGCGCGAGCCCGAGCCCCGTGCCGCCATAGCGCCGCGTGATCGACGTATCGACCTGCGTGAACGCCTTGAACAGCTTGCGCCGATGCTCGTCGGCAATGCCGATGCCGGTATCCTCGACCGCGACCGACAGCACCGGCGCGCCGTGGCCGTCCGCAACGACGGCCACGCGCACCGTCACGCGGCCCGTGCTCGTAAACTTGATCGCGTTGTTCAGCAGGTTGCCGAGCACCTGCGCGAATCGCGTCGGATCACCGCGCACCCGCTGCGTATCGGCCGCGTCGATTTCGCAGAACAGCTGCAGGCCCTTCGCCTTCGCGATCGGCGCGAACGCGCTCAGCTCGCGTGCGACCGTCGCGATCACGTCGAACTCGATCGACTCGACCTGCATCGCGCCGGCCTCGATCTTCGAGAAATCGAGAATGTCGTTGACGAGCGCGAGCAGGCTCGTCGCCGACGTGCGCAACGTGCCGATGCGGCCGTGCTGGACCGCATCGAGCGCCGAGCGTTCGAGCAGTTCGAGGTTGCCGAGGATCACGTTCAGCGGCGTGCGGATCTCGTGGCTCGTCGCCGCGAGGAACGACGATTTCGCGGCATTGGCCGAATCGGCCGCGCGCACGGCCTCTTCGAGCTTCTGCATCAGCTGGTGCTTCGCGGTGGTATCGGTGACCGCGGCGATCAGCACGTCCGCGCCCTGATAGCGTGCGCCGCACGCGATGAATTCGAGATGCAGGTGCGCGGCTTCGCCGCTGCCGATCACGAGATCGTCGTGCAGCACGCGGCCCGCGCCACCGCTCGCGACGTGCACCTGCCACGCGGTGGCGATCTGGTTCGACAGCTCGCGATGATCGCCGCCGTTGCGGGCGACCATCTCCCTGAGCGCGGGACTCGCCAGCATGCAGCGCCCGTCGTCGCGCGCGATCAGCCCAAGGCCGATCGGCGCCATCTCGATCACGCTGCGGCACAGCGCCTCGCTGTCGAACACGCGCTGCGAGCGCGCATAGAGCGGCGCGAATTCGCGCCGGTGAAAGCGCAGCAGCAACACCCACATGACGGTGAGCGTCAGCAGCGTCGCCGCCGCCAGCGTGCCCGCCGAATGCGCGACGCCGGCCGCAACGTCGGCCCACGACAACGCATACGTGAACGTCCAGCCCGTCGATTCGAGCTTGCCGTGAAACATCAGGAAACCGTCGCGGAACACCGGCGAACCCGACGGGCCGCCGCCACGCCACCGGGCCAGTTCCAGCAGGCGCGCCGCGCGGCCGGCGTCGCCCACGGCGGGATCCATCGCGACGAGCCGGCCGTCGGCCGTCGCGATGGTGAACACGCCGTCGGGCCGATAGTCGGCCAGCCATGACAGCAGGTACTCGGGCGGATATTCGGTGACGAGCACGGCAAACGTTTTACCGTTGTCGTGCGCCTCGGCCGCGATCCGGATGCGCGGCTGCCCCGACACGGGATCGATGAAGGGCGCGAGCCAGCGCACGTGCGGACGGCTATCGACGACACCCGGATACGCGCGCTCGAAATCGATGCGCAGCGCGTCCAGCACGCGTGCGCGATCGTCAGGCGACACCAGCGCGGGATCGTCGCGGTTCCGGTTCGGCACCAGCCCGAACATGCCCGTGCGCGTGCTGTAGTGGTAGCCCTCCAGCGTGCGCCCGCGATTGATCGAACTCGCCGCGCAGATGCGCGCCAGCAGCACCGACAGCGACAGGTAGCGCGCCACCTCGATGCGATCGCCCGTCTGCCCCGGCACGCCGAGCACGAGCGACGGATGCGGCCGGATCGCGACGCGCTGGTCGTCGCCGAAGAAGGCATCGACGACCGATTCCGGCGCGCTATCGGCCTCGCGCCAGATCAGCTGCGCATTCGCGACGCCGTTGCGGAACGAGGTTTCGCTCACCTGGATCTCGTTGAGCGTCTGCTCCAGCCCGTTCAGGTAGTTGCGCCGCTCGCCCTCGACATGCCCCGAGACGATCGCCGTCATCCCGAGACCGCATGCGATCAGGACCAGGATGGTAACGACGATGCCGCCACCGAACACGGAAATGCTCAGATAGCGGCGAAGGGATTGAAGCGGACTCTGCGGCATGACGCGCGACGAGGGTCGCGCCCTCGAACGATGCCGATTCGAAGTGCGACGCCTGGCCGGAATTCACCATGGAAAAGATGGAATGAATTCCGACGATGCCAAACGGGTATGGGAGCGTCCACCCCAAATGAACCGTTTCGTACACGTCAAATCCTATTGAGCGGATATTTAGAACTTGACCGAAATTCGGTGCGGGAAAATGTGGCGTTCGGACGCATCCCGGCTGCACGTCGGACCCTGCGACGCACAACCGGGAGGAAGAGGAGGCGAGGAAAAAAGGCGGGGGCGGGCCATCAAGCGGCATACCCCCACGGAAGCGCCGCTCAGGCGGCGAGGCACTTCGGCGGCCGTCGAACGACGGCAGGTCAGTTCTGCGTGAGCGGGTTGAGCGTCGTGCACAGGAACCCCGTGCAGTTCGCCGGCTTGAAATAGAACGACGCCATCACCGGCGTGGGGGCGCCGAGCGCGAGATCGCTCAGATACGCGGTACCCTGCGCGCCGAACGTGTTCGACTGCTGGACGAAGCTGGCACCGGTCGACTGGATCGCGGCCGACTGGTACGTGAAGGTCGGCGACTGCGTCTGGTCCTTCACGTAGACCCACGAGATCGTGCTGCCGAACACCATCGCGCCCTTCGCGCGATAACCCTTCGCACCTTCGCTGTTGGCCTGCGCGATGAAGTCGCTGACGCTCGTCGTCGGCGTGAGCGCATCGTACGTGTAGGTTGCGCTCGACGCGTTGTTCTTCATGTACACGTTCGACTGCACCGAGCCGATCACCATCGGGCCCAGGAACCAGTAGCCCGACTGGCCCTGGCCGTTCGCCTGCGTGAGGAACGCGTTCGGGTCGGCCGGCAGGCCGGTCGTCGTATACGTGTAGGTGGCCGACGAACCGCCATCCTTGCGATACAGGTAGCCGTACGTGAGCGGCCCTTCGTAGCGATAGCCGTTCGTGCCCTGCGTGTTGGCCTGGTTGAGGAAGGTCGTCCAGTCGCCCGGCGCGGATTGCAACTGGTACGTGTAGGTCTGCACGGTGCCGTCGTTCACGAAGATCGAGCGCGAGCCGCCGTCGGACGGGGCGTAGTAGTAGTCGCCCAGGTAGCGGTAGCCCTTCGCGCCTTCGCTGTTGAGCAGCGTCAGGAAGCTCGCCTGGTCCGCCGCGGTCGGCTGCGCGTCGTAGCGCAGCGTCAGCGTGCCGCTGCCTGAGCCGCCGGAGCCGCCCGACCCACCCGAGCCGCCGCTACCGCCGCTTCCCGTCCCGCCGGTGCCGCCGTTGTTGCTCGTGCCCGATCCGCCGCCGGACGACGCAGGTGATGAATTGTCGTCGCCGCCGCAGGCGGTCAGCGCGAGACAGGTCAATGCGATCAATGCAACGGCTTTCATCGGAATCACCTCGAAACGAACAGGACGAACGAAGCCGGCGCGCGCGGCTCACGCCACACGCACGGACGATTGCGAAGCGGAAACCGGCCGGCGGCGCACCGCCGGCCCTTGACGTCAGTTGACCTGGAGCTGGCCACCGCGGCCGAGGCCGCCCTTGACGTCCTGCGCCTTGTAGCTGCGCAGTGCGACGACCATCTTGTTGTACGCGTCGATGAACGCGACGACGGTCGCCTTGCCTTCCGGCGTCGACGAGAAGCCCGCGAGCGCACCGCCCACGCCGCCGCCGAAGCCGCCCAGCGCGGCACCGTAGTTGGTCGCCGTCGAGCTGCCTTCCGATGCCGCGATCTGCACGGCCGAGCGCACGTCGAACAGCGTCAGCGTGACGACCGATGCTTTCGTCTGCAGGTGGCCGGCCACCGCCGCCACCGCGCTGTTGCCGATCAGCCCGCCGATCATGCTGCCGATGCCGCCGATCGGCGAATCGTTGATGACGATCTGCGGTTCCATGTAGTAGTCGGCCGCGACACGCTGGCCCTTCTGCTGCTTCGAGCCCGCGCGGTATTCGCCCGAGTTGCGCTGCAGCTGCGTGATGCGCGACAGGCGCGCGTCGCTCTTCTGGTTGCCGATCGACGTGATCACGAAGCAGTTCGACTGCTGGACGGCCAGGCGCAGCAGCGGGTCGATCGTCGTCATCTTGGTCGCGCTGCCGAACGGGCCCCACCAGTCGGCATTGCGGCCGTCGTCGACGGCGATCGTGCCGAGCGGCGACGCGCAGCGCTGCAGCCCCGTGTCGGCGCCGGCGCTCGTGCCGCCCGCGGCGGCACCGGTCACGCCCGCGTTCTGACCGCCGGGCGTCACGACGCCGCCGCAGCCCGCCACGGACGCGCAAAGCGCTGCGACCAGCGCACCTTGAGTGAGACGTTGGGAAAGGTTGGTCTTCATGTCGTTGTCGATCGATTAGAGTCGTTGTTCGGCTTATGTGTTCGTGCGAACTTCGATAAGCCCCCCGGCTGGCGCGCGATGGTGGTCTCCCCGCTGCTGCCCCCGTTGCTTCAGGCCCGGTCAGTAGTACCAGTACGTCTGCTGCCAGACGCCGTAGTACGGATAGCCCGAGTACCAGTAGCCGTAATAGACGTCACGCCACTGCGTGCGCCATTTCCAGTCTTCTTCGTCTTCCTTCTTGGCCTTGCGTGCAAGGTCGAGCAGCTTCTTCGACTCCTTGTCGCCGCGGGCGGCCGCGATCGACAGCCACTTCTCCGCTTCGCGCGCGTCGGAGCCCATTTCCTCGAGGCCGAACAGGTAGAAACTGCCGAGCGCCTTCTGCGCCTGCAGGTCGCCACGCTCCGCGGCCTCGCGCATCCACTTGAGGGCCTGGTAGCTGTCCTGGCGCACGCCGTCGCCGCGGAAATAGCGCAGGCCGAGGTCGTAGGCGGCCTTCGGCTGGGTCTTCGCGGTTTGCTTCAGCGCGGCGATGCGCGGATCTTCGCGGTCTTCCGAATCGTCCCTTTTTTGATAGGACACCTGATCTTTAGGGCGGTCGGAACATCCTGTGTCGTCGCAGATCCGCACCGTGTTGGCGGTGACGGACGGATCCTGCGCGCACGCGGCCAACAGCAACAGCAGCCCCGGTGCGAGTAGACGGCGGAACATTGGTACTTTCCTCAAGTTTTATTGGCGCCGCAATTCTTCGAGCCTTTCACCCCCGTGAGCTCGCACCCGGCGGCGCGCGGCGCAACGGATACAATCCGTCGACGCCGACACGCACTCCAAGGCTCTCTCAGGTTCTCTCTTCGAATCGTTCAGTCACCGCTTCATTGTTGTCGCTTTTCGTTGTACCGGCTGTTGCCGGCTGCGATCTCCAAACATGACGCGACAAACAAAGGTGACGTGGTGAGCAATAATAATGGAGAAAAATAGCATGTCAAGGTGATTCGCTTTTTCAAAGTTTGCGTGTCACGTCAGTTTTGATATGCTCTCCCTCGCCAAAAACCCCTGGAGACCCCATCGAGATGTCCAACAGCGAGCAGGCCAACGTCGATCTGATCACCGCCAACAAGGTGCGCGACCTACTGAACCGGAACGGCATTCCGCCGCGAAGTCACAACACGACGATCGCGAACGTGCTCGGCCTCAGCTTCTCTGTCGTCACCCGCAAGATGAAGGGCATGATCCCGTGGAACCTGTCGCAATTGCAGGACATCGCGACGCATTTCGGCGTGCCGCCCGCGATCCTGCTCGACGACAAGGGCACGCAGCCGGCCGCCGCCGAGATGATCGACGCGACGCTCGTGATCGAGTCGCGGCGCTTTCGCTGCCGCGCCGCGATCTCGACCAAGGCCAGCAGCCAGATCGAGACGGACTTCGTCGCGCTGCAGTGGCAGGGCGAGTGGCTCATCACCGAGCGTCAGCACGCGCGCGAGGGCCGCACGTATCCGGTCGACGTGATCGAGCTGCGCTCGACCCAGCCGAACGTGTATGCGGCGCGGATCGCCGTGGTCGACGATTCGCAGGACGTCGCCGAAACCATCTGTGAATATTTCATCGAAAAAGGCGTGAACGCGATTCCGTACTTCGACGGCGCATCGTTCCGCAAGGCACTCGAAGTGGAGGATTTCGACGGCTACATCCTCGACTGGATGCTCGGCGACCAGACCGCCGCCGAACTCGTGCGCGGCATCCGCTCGAGCGAGAACAGCGGCGCGCCGATCTTCCTGCTGACCGGCAAGATCTCGACCGGTGAAGCGAGCGAAGACGAAATCGCGCACATCGTGTCGCACTACAACGCACGCTGCGAGGAAAAGCCGGTGCGCCTGCCGATCCTGTTCGCCGAAGTGGCGCGCGAACTGAAAATCACGCTGCCGGCCGCGGCCGCCGCGAACTGAGACCAGAAACACAAGCCACCACACAACACGACAAAACCGAGGGAATGACATGCGAATTCCGACCATCTGGACCAAGGGCCTGCTGACGGCCTGCCTGCTCGGCATGGCCGCCGCGGCGTGGGCTGCCTCGTCGTTCACGTTCACCGTCGACGGCAGGATCGACAGGCACAACCAGCCGGGCAAGACGGCCTACGTCTTCTCCGAACAGGCGCTGATGGCGCTGCCCCAGCACACGATCGTCACGTCGACGAGCTGGACACCGAAGGCGACCTTCACCGGCCCGCGCCTGTCCGACATCCTGAAGACCGTCGGCGCGCACGGCACGCAGATCGAGTTCCGCTGCATCGACGAGTACACGTTCACGATTCCCGTGTCCGACGCCGATCGCTACGGCGTGATCCTCGCGCGAACGATGAACGGCAAGGTGCTCGACAACGACAACTACGGCCCGCTGTGGATCATGTACCCGCGCGACCAGTATCCCGACGAACTGAAGACGCCGCTCGGCGAAGCCAAGTTCGCATGGCAGATCATCGGCCTGACGGTGAAATGAAACGCGGGCGATGGAAAAATAGAAAAATCATCCTGGTCCTCGGCTCGCTGTGGATCATGGGGTTCGCCGCGTGGGCGTTCCTGCTGTGGGACCTCCTCGCCACCTCGGTCAACGAAGGCGTACTCGAGGGGCCGCGCGAAGGCGTGTTCTGGACCGCTGCGCAATACCGGAACGTCTATACGCGGTTCGACCGGCAACTGATCCTCTACGCGACACACGAGGACGACGACTTCAATCACGTCCAGATGCAGCTCGACAGCCTGTCGGTGTCGTTCGGCTTCCTGCAGCGGCCGTCGGAAGTGTCCCAGTACTGGCTGCGCATCCCGCGCGCGCGCAACGAGATCGACGCGCTCGGCGAATTCATGACGCGCCTGAAGCGCGACGTGCCGCCGTTGCGCGATTCGCCGCAGCGCGCACGGCAGGTGATCGACGACGTGAATGCGTACTGGCCGAAGGTCAACGGCCTCGCGAACTATTTCCGCGCGATCGAGATGGCGCAGCGCGACTTCACGTTCCACCAGCTGAGGGACAAGCAGCGCGCGATCCTGATCCTCGGCATCGTGCTCGGCGTCATCCTGTGCGCGTTGTTCCTGCTGCTGTTCTATACGATGCGCACGCGCGACGACCTGCTCGAACGGCAGGACGCGGCGCTCGACGCGGAACGCAAGGCGTCCGATCGTGCATTCGAGATGATCGAGGCGAAGAACGCGTTCCTCGGGATGGTCAGCCATGAGTTGCGCACGCCGCTGCAGGCGATCTGCGGATCGGTCGAGATCCTGCTCGCGCGCCCGCAGTCGGACGCGAACCTGAAGACGATCCGGCGGCTGCAGAATTCCGCGCTGTCCCTCGAGGCGCTCGTCAAGGACCTGACCGACTACATCAAGCTGCGCTCGACGAAACGTCTCGCCGAGCTGGATACCGTCGCCATCGCGCCGCTGCTGGCCGAAGTGCTCGACCCGCTGCGCGAGAAGATCGCGGCCAGGCGGATCGTGGTCACGCAGCAAGTCGAGCCGCACGACCTCGCGATCCGCTCCGATCGCAAGCTGCTGCGCCAGGTGCTGTCGAACCTGATCGAGAACTCGGTCAAGTACACGCTCGGCGGATCAATCAAGGTGTCGATCACGCTCGCCGACGCGCCGGCCGGCCAGCAATTGAAGATCGCCGTGCGCGACACGGGCGCCGGCATCGCGAAACAGCACCTGTCGAAGATCTTCGAGCCGTTCTATCGCGCGAACGACGCGGTCGGGCTGCATGTGGACGGAATCGGCATGGGGCTCGCCGTCGTGCGCGAAATCGTGACGACGCTGCGCGGGCATGTAGACGTGCGCAGCACGGTGGGCGAAGGCAGCGAGTTCGTCGTGACGCTGCCGGCCGAAGTGCCCGGCATCGACACCGCCGGCAACGCGGCCGGCGACGCGCCCGCGCTGCCGCACGCGGCCGCATACCGCGGCCGGCGCGCGCTGGTGGTCGACGACGACGACAACGCACGCGAAACGCTCGGCGCGATGCTGTCGGCGCTCGGCATCGACGTCGATCTGTGCAGCACCGGACAGGAAGGCGTCGCGCGCTTCGGTGCGAGCCGCTACGACATCGTCGTGCTCGATCTCGAGCTGCCGGACCTGAGCGGTTTCGACGTCGCACGGCGCATTCGCGCGGTGGCGCAACCCGACGACGACGGCCGGCATCCGGCGATCCTCGGCGTCAGCGCGTATGAATCGGCTGCGCTGCGCGAGAACAAGCGGGTATTCGACGCATTCCTGCCGAAGCCCGTCCACCTGCGCGAACTCGGTGCGCTCGTCGAGAAACTGCTCGCGTAAGCCCGCGATACCGTGTGCGCACCGGCACCGCATTGCGAGCCGCGCGCGGCGTCACCCGTCGGGACTCATTCGCCGATCAGGTGCAGCACGATGTCGCGCCGGTGCGCGGCGCGGCGATGCTCGAACAGGTAGATGCCCTGCCACGTGCCGAGCACCATGCGTCCGTGCTCGACCGGGATCGACAGCTGTACCTGCGTGAGCGCCGTGCGCAGATGCGCGGGCATGTCGTCTGCGCCTTCGGTGTCGTGCTCGTAGCGCGTGGCGTCCTCCGGTGCGAGCGTCGCGAAGTAGCGTTCGAGATCGCGCTGCACCGACGGATCCGCATTCTCCTGGATCAGCAGCGACGCCGACGTATGGCGGCAGAACACGGTGAGCAGGCCGGTGCGGATCGCCTGCTGGTCGACGAACGCACGCACCTGCGGCGTGAATTCGACGAGGCCGCTGCCGCGCGTGTCGACGCCGATGTGCGTGAGGGCCTGTTGCATCTCGGCGACCTCAGGCCAGCGCGGCGAAGCCGTCGGCTTCGATCTGCTTCGCGTCGGCCGGGCGCACGACGCGCGCGACCTCGACACCGTCGCGCAGGAACACCAGCGTCGGCCACAGCTTCACGCCGAACGAACGGCCGAGCGGGCGGCCCGGGCCATCCTCGATCTTAAGGTGCCGCACCGCGGGATGCGCGGAGAAGGACGCGACGATCGCGGGCTGCGCGCCCGCGCAGATCCCGCACCAGTTCGCGCCGAATTCGATGACGGTTGCGCCGCCCAGTGCGTCGACTTCCGCGCGCGTCGGTGCATTGGCGGTATAGCGTTGCTCGGTATCCATCGGGCCCTCGTGTGCGTTGGCGGAACGTGGCCGCGCCCGCATGCGTGGTACGGCGGTCGCGGCCTGCGATTTCCTACTCTAGCGGAAAAGCGCGCGCGATGCCGGCCGGCCCGTTGCGGCGCCCATGCCGCCTGTGCCCCTCCGGAATGACACGACAAGATTCGGAGCGCCGCGCCGCCGCGACAGGATCAGCATGCGGACTGATCCGTCACCGAGGGCACCTGCCATGAATGCACCGCATTGCGTCACCGAACCGAACATCCTCTATTTCGGCACGCCCGTCGTGCTGGTCAGCACGCTGAACGAAAACGGCACGCCCAATCTCGCGCCGATCTCGTCCGCGTTCTGGCTCGGCTGGCGCGGCGTGATCGGCATCGCCGCCAGCTCGCAGACCACCCGCAACCTGATGCGCACCGGCGAATGCGTGCTGAACCTGCCGTCGTCGGCGCAGGCGGACGCGGTCGACCGGATCGCGCGCACGACGGGCACGCATCCGGTGCCCGACGGCAAGCGCGCGAAAGGCTACGTCTTCGAACCCGACAAGTTCGGCACGGCCGGGCTCACCGCAACCGCGTCGCAAACCGTCGCGCCGCCGCGTGCGCTCGAATGCCCGGTGCACATGGAAGCGGTCGTCGCGGCCACGCACGGGATCGGCGACGAGGCGCCGGACCTGCGCGGCCATATCCGCGTGTTCGAGTTGCGCATCCAGCGCGTGCACGTGCATCCCGACCTGCTGATGGACGGCTACGCCGACCGCATCGATCCGGACAAGTGGTCGCCGCTGATCATGAGCTTCCAGAAGTTCTACGGGCTGGAGCCGCGGCAGGTGCATGCGTCGCGGCTCGCGGAGATTCCGGAGCGCGCGTATCGCAGCCCCGACATCGAACGTTCGCGTGAAGCGGGCATGTTGACCGGCGCCGGACGGTAACGAAGCGCCCGGCGCATTCGCAGTGAACCGGGCGCTTCGTCATGCCTCCACCGGCGGTAGCGAGGCGGCTGCGCCGACCCCGCACCGCCTCGTTCCGCCTCGCACTGCCGGCCCAGTGCATCGCGGTGCCGATCGCGCGGATCGACACCGCGAGCCTATTCCGCCTCGCGGCCCGCCATGCGTTCCATCCACTGCTCGAACGCGGACACCGCGGCATCGTCGGCACGATCGGCGTTCGTCACCAGCATGTAGTCGTCGGCACGCCATACAGGCGACGCGATCGGACACACGAGGCGCCCCTCGGCGAGATCGCGCCCGATCAGCGGCAGCGATGCCAGGGCCACGCCGAGCCCCTCGATGGCCGCGCCGAGCTGAAGATTCACATGATCGAATTCGACATGACGCGCGGCGCGCAGATCGGAAGCCCCCGCTTCCTGCAACCAGTGCGACCAGGCGGAGCGCGTCGTGGCCGAATGCAGCAGGGTGTGATGACGCAGGTCGGCCACGCCCTGTATCGGATGCCGGCGCAGCAATGCGGGATTGCAGGCCGGCACGCGCAGGTCGGGCATCAACGGGCGCGATACGACGCCCGCGCCCTGCTCGGGACCGGAACGCACACCGATATCGAAAGCGTCGGCGACATAGCGCAACTTGCGCGATGTCGTCGACACCCTCACGTCGATGTCGGGGTACCGCGAATGGAAATCGGCGAGCCGCGGCAGCAGCCAGCACAGCGCAAAGCTCATCGGCACATTCACCCGCACGACGCCCGATATCCGGTGCTTGAACGTGTCGTGGCGCAGCCGCCCCACCGCGGTACCGAGGCGCTCGAACACGTGGCTGACGTCGTTCAGCAACGCGGCCCCTTCGTCGGTCAGCACGACACCGCGCGGACGACGGTCGAACAACGGCAGCCCGAACCAGTCCTCCAGCAGCCGGATCTGCTTGCCTACGGCCCAGTGGGTGACATGCAGCTCCACCGCCGCCCCCGCGAAGCTGCCGTGCCGCGCGACCGCATCGAAAGCGCGCAGCGCATTGAGCGGAGGCAACTCGCCCCGATGCTTCGCCGTGTCCTGGTTGTCGTTCATGACGTGACTTTTTCTCTCCGTTGACGCGATTTTAGTTCAATTGAAATGGCCGCTGCGTCACCCATAGAATTGACGCATCGAGCGTGAAAGCGATGCCACGAGCGGCTTCCACCGACCGCTCGCACGGAGCAAATGACGATGCGCCTGCCGGTTTTTTCCCCTCCCGTGACGCGGGAGACTGCAACGCCCCGACGGCGCGTGCTGTGGCTGTCCTGCATTGCGCACGCAATGCACGATGGTTATACGGACATGATCTACGCGCTACTACCCGTGTGGCAGTCGGAATTCGGGCTCGACTTTGCGGCCCTGGCGATCCTGCGCGGCATCTATGCCGGCACGATGGCGACGCTGCAGTTGTCTGCGGGGCGCCTCGCGCAATACCTGGGCAGCGGCACGACCCTCGCATTCGGCACACTGCTCGCCGCGCTCGGTTATGCACTCGCGGGCCTGTCGGGTGGCCTGCTCGGTCTGGGCGTGGCGCTGGCGATTTCGGGCGGCGGATCCAGCACGCAGCATCCGATCGCATCGGGCGCCGTCTCCCGCCTCTATGGACGCGACGCGAGAGGCCCGCTGAGCATCTACAACTTTGCCGGCGATCTGGGGAAATCCGCACTGCCGGCCGCCATTTCGCTGCTCGTGACCCTGATGCCGTGGCGTCACGCGCTATGGATCGTCGCCGGATTGGGCTGCGTCGTGGCCGCCGTCATCGCGCTCTGGTTTCCCGCCGTGCCGCGTGGCGCAAACAAGACGGCGGCCAAAGAACAGGCGTCCGCTCAACGCAGCGGCACCGGGGGAAGCGGCTTCCCCACGCTGTTTTCCATCGGCGTGCTCGATACGGCGGTACGCATGGGACTGCTGACATTTCTGCCTTTCCTGCTCAAGGCAAAGGGTGTCTCGCCGCAACTGCTGGGAACGGCGCTTGCGCTCGTGTTCATAGGCGGTGCGGCCGGCAAATTCCTGTGTGGCTGGTTGGGCGCGCGCCTGGGTATGGTCAGGACGGTGCTGCTCACGGAGGGCGGTACAGCCGCGTGCATCGTCGCGGTGATGTATCTCCCGTTGGCACTCGCCATGGTGCTGCTGCCGATTCTGGGTATGATGCTCAACGGCACTTCGTCGGTGCTGTACGGAACCGTTCCGGAGATGTCCGCACCCGAGCGCACCGAGCGCGCATTCGCGATCTTCTACACGGGGACGATCGCATCCGGCGCGATATCGCCTGTTCTCTACGGTTTCCTGGGCGACAGGATCGGTGTGCATGGCGCCACGTATGCGACCGCGCTGACCGCCCTCGCGATTTTTCCGCTCGCCCTCGCTCTGCGCCCGCATCTGGCGGATGACTGAACAGGATGAACACCATGACGAACGCTGACTACCCGACCGTCGCCCTCGTCGGTCCGGGCGCAATCGGAACGACCGTCGCCGCGGCCCTTCATGAAGCCGGCCGCACGCCGGTGATCTGCGGCCGCTCGGCCCACGAACAGTTGAAGCTGCGCTTCGACGGCGGCGAGATCGTCGTGCCCGGGCCCGTACTGACCGATCCGCACGTGGTCGAGGAAAGGTTCGATCTCGTGTTCGTTGCGGTCAAGTCGACGCAGATCGCGAGCGCGGCACCCTGGGTTTCCGCGCTATGCGATGCGAATACCGTCGTCTGCGTGCTGCAAAACGGCGTCGAGCAGAAAGCCGCGTTCGCGCCGTATGCGGCCGGCGCCACGGTCGTGCCGTCGGTCGTCTGGTTTCCGGCGCAGCGCGAATCGGGTGCATCGGTGTGGCTGCGGGGCAAGCCTCGGCTCACGCTGCCCGATACGCCGGCGAGCAACGTGGTGGTCGCCGCTTTGCACGGCACGCGCTGCGCGCCGGAGGTGGCGGAGGATTTCATCTCGCTCGCGTGGCGCAAGCTCTTGCAGAACGCTGTGGCGGGACTCATGGTGCTGACCGGTCGCCGCGCCGGCATGTACACGCGAAGCGACATCACCGAACTGTCGCTCGCCTACCTGCGGGAATGTCTCGAGGTCGCGCGGGCGGAGGGCGCGAAGCTGGGCGATGACGTGCCGCAGGAAATCGTCGATGGATTGCATGGCTTTCCGCCCGATTTAGGGACGTCCATCCTTGCCGACCGACAAGGCAACCATCCGCTCGAATGGGACTGCCGGAACGGCGTCGTGCAGCGCTACGGACGAATGCACGGCATTCCGACGCCGATCAGCGATCTGGTCGTTCCGCTTCTCGCAGCCGCCAGCGATGGCCCGGGCTAGCCTCAAGCAAACCCAAGGGATCGGATCGACGCGAGACTCACCGCCTCGTCGGTCATGAAATTCGGCCGCCGTGCGCGTCTGCGATCGGATGATCAGACTCCGTGCAAATCGCCCGGTTGCGTCGGAAAGTGCATCGCGGCGAATCAGATAACATACAGGCCGCCACCTTTCCACGATCAGACCGACGGAGTGTTTTCAGTGATTCAACCGACCCCTGTATTCAAGGACAACCTCGCGCAACTGCCGGCCATCGACGGTATCGCGCGCATCGATCTCGCCGGCGCGAACGGCGACGTGGTCGCGACCATCGAGAACCAGCCGGGCAAGCAAGGCTCGCTCGCGGTGTACAACTATCTGCAGCAGGCATTCGGCACGCTCGACGCGAAAGCGGCCGAGCACGGCCTCGCCGTGTTCGCCGAACATACGGCCGACGCACGCAACCGCCCGGGCGCGCACCCGAACGTCGATCGTCTGCTGGCGATCGTCGACGGCGGTGAAGCGCTGCGCATCGACGTCGTCGCGAAGGGCTGAGTCGTTGGCGGCACACGTGCGGAACACCGCAATCGTCGCATCCGTATCCGCTTCCCTGGAGATCACCCGCGTGTCGCGCTTGAGTGCTCTGGCTTCGGGCCGTCGTTTCGCGACGGCCACCGCGATCACGGCCGTTGCCTGGGCCGTGCTCGGCGGCACGGCATCGGCCGCCCCGCTGCGGACAGCATCCGATATCGCCGGCGCGTCGCTCGTGCCGCTCGGCGTGCTGCCGCATTCGCCGGAGGACGGTTCGCTCGATCCGTTTTGCGAGCGATATCGCGCGAAGACGACCACCGCGGCCAGCCGCGAAGTCGCGAAGCGCGACTGGATCGTGACGTCCGAGGCGCCGCTCGGGCGCTACACGGTCGTCACGTTCTCGAGCGGCTTCCGCGCCGGCACGAGCGCGATCTGCTTCGCGCGCAACGGCAACATCGGCGTATTCGACGGCACGACGCTCGTCGCGCTCGGCTATACCGCGCGCAAGGCCGGCTGGCAGCTCGGCTCGGTCGATCGGCTGGAAAACGGCGCGCTGCTGATCTGGGGTGGCGACGGCCCGGCACCGCCCGTCGGCGAACTGCATGAAGAGAACGGCGGCCTGCGCTTGACCGGTGTCGCCGCCGAAAGCACACACTGCGGCGGCCGTGCGGTCGTGCCGAACGTGTACGGCGAGCCGCTCGATGCGGCACGCAGGATCCTGATCGCGCACGGCTGGCAACCGCTGCGCCCGCGCGAGAAGCCGGAAGCAACGGATGGTGCGGCAACGCTCGCGAAGCACGGCATCTTCGAAGCCGAAGCGTGTTCGGGTACCGGAATGGGGTATTGCGCGCTGCGCTACCGGAATGCAGCCGGCGTGCTCGGCGTGACGACGGCCGGCGGCGAGCCGGACAAGCCTTCGGCGAATACCGTGATCGACTACCAGGTCGCGTGCCGCAAGCCGGGGGCGCGCTGATCGCGCGAGCATGATCCATGTGTCATGCGATCCGCGCCGTCCGGCCATCGTCCGTTCGCTCGATTGACCGCGCTCACGTGCCCTCCTAAACTGACCTCCCTTTTACGCCGCACCGACAAAAGGGACTGCCATGATCGACCTCTCCACGCTCGCGCTGTTCTCCGGCGCATGTCTCGCCCTGACGGCCACGCCCGGCCCCGACATGCTGCTGATCGCGTCCCGCAGCGTGAGCCAGGGCCGGCGTGCAGGCTTCGCGACGCTCGCGGGCATTCAGGCCGGCACCTACTGCCACGCGCTCGCGGCCGCGCTGGGCTTGTCGCAGCTTTTTGTCGCGGTGCCGCTCGCGTATGACGCCGTGCGCTTCGCAGGCGCCGCGTATTTGCTGTATCTCGCGTGGAAAACCTTCCGTTCGGATGCGACCCCGCTGTCGCCCGTCGCGTCGCCACGCCGCCACTCGACCGCGACGATCTTCCGTCAGGGCCTGACGACGAACCTGCTGAATCCGAAGATGGCGTTGTTCGTGCTCGCGCTGTTTCCGCAGTTCGTGCGCCCCGAGCACGGTTCGATCGCCGTGCAGATTCTCGTGCTCGCGACGGTGCTGAACCTGATCGGACTCGTCGTGAACGGCGCGGTCATTCTTTCCGCGAGCCGGCTGAGCCAGCGGATCGGCGCGCGCCGCCGGCCGTCGAAACTGCCTCAGTATCTGCTTGGGTCGGTATTCGTCGGATTGGCGGCGCGGCTTGCGGTGGCGGGGCGGCAGTAGTCGTAGCCGCCGCCGGATTCAGGTACCCCCCGAACGGCCAGGTTCAGGCCCGTTCTCGACACACCCGCGCGTATCCGCCACCACCCGCAACGCGTCGCTCTCGAGCAAGCTCGCCGGCGTCACCGTGCGGCGGCGCCACGGGATTCGCCCGAAATACCAGATTTTCCAGAAACCGAGCGGATGATCGGGATTCCGGCGCAACAGCATGTCGAAGGTCTCGACGTCGCCGAGCACGATCCGCGTCGCATCGCGCACGACTTCGCGCACGAACCGCGAGCAGAACTGCCGGCGCGACGCGAGATCGAAACCCGTGTCGTAGACCACGCCGGTCCGGCGCATCGCCGCGTCGACAAGCCGCCGCCGCTGCTCTGCATCGAGCGGCTGCTTCAGCCGCGCGATCACGCATGCGCCGCGATCGGAGCGTGCGAGAAATCGCGACATCGTCGTCACGCGCGATAGCGGAAACGTGCTCTCCGCGATCAGCGTTTCACCGCCGCGCGCGCCGACGACGATGCCGACGTGATTCGTCCATGAGCGCGTTGCGCTCGCTACCTCGAGGAACGGCCGCACGGTCACACGAATGAACACGATGTCGCCGATCTCCGGTGCGACCGGCAACGACACATCATGCGTTTCGGGAGAAACGACGCAGAAGAGGCGCCGCCGGCCCGCGCCGGGCGAGCGGATCATGAGCGGCTGGCGGCCGGTGTCGACGACCATACGGACCTCGCGCAAGTGGTGATGGCGCGAGCATGTCAGCAGCGGCCGGACTCCGCATCCGCTTCGTGTGCGAGGCCAGGTATTCGCGCCGCCCGGTGGCGGATTTCGATACCGGGGTGAGGCGGCGCGCGGGCGCCGCCGCCTTCAGCGCGTCGCGCCCAGCGCCACGCGCAGCCGTTCCATCAACTGCGTGTAGTGGCGCAGCACGTCGTCCTTCGGCACGACATTCGCCGTCGCGAAACGGTCGGACCACACCGGTTTCCACTCATACGAACCGTGCAGGCTGCGGTCGCCGTCGGGCGCCTGGATCAGCGAGCGGATCCGCGCATCGCGGCCTGGGCCCGTATGCATGTCGAACAGCGCATGGATATACGTGTGATACGCGTCGTACACGTCGTCGTCGAACAGGTAACGATAGATGTGGAACGTGCGGTCGAGCTCGCGCTTCGCGCGGATCACGTCGTCCGGCGAGATGTCCTTCCAGTAGCCGATCCACGTGTAGAAGCACAGCAGCGCATTGAGCTGCGGCGCGACCGCGTCGTACAGCGCGAGCCGCTTCTCGATCAATCGCTGGTTGGTCCATTGCACCAGTTCAAGGCGCTTCAGCCGGCGCGCGACGAGCCAGCCGAGACACGCGACCGACAACGGCGTCAGCACGCCGAGCACGAGCTTGACGATTTCCAGCGAATTCCACGGATTGTTGAATGGCTGCATGAATGGCCCGACAAGAAGGAACGTACTCGCGCCGGCGCATGACCCGGCGCGCGGCGCCGCCTGCCCATTTGCGTCGACATTGACCGTTAGTTGCTTGCGCATCGAACGTCGCGCAACAACACGGGCGACATGCCCGAAGCGGCGCGATGCGTCAGTCTATCGGGCGATTGTCACCGAGCCGTGACCGTTCGTCGACCCGTCGTCGCAAGTCCGCGCGCCCGCGTCGCGTTACGTCGGCAGCGCCGACGTCAGCTTGACCTTCTGCATCGGAATGTCCGTCTTCACGCTCAGCACGCCCGGGATGCGCGTGAGGGTTTCCATCTGGAAGCGCCGGTAGTCGTCGATATCGGCCGCGACGACGCGCAGCAGGAAATCGCAGTCGCCCGCCATCAGGTGGCATTCGACGACTTCCGGCATCTGCTGGACGGCGTCGGCGAAGCGGTTCACGGATTCCGCGTCCTGCCCCTTCAGCCACACGCGCGTGAAGATCGTCAGGCCCTTGCCGACTTTCGCGGGATTCAGCACGGCCACGTATTTCTCGATCACGCCGGCTTCCTCGAGCAGCCGCACGCGCCGCAGGCACGGCGATGGCGACAACCCGACCTCGTGCGCGAGTTCCACGTTCTGCATGCGGCCGTCGCGCTGGAGCGCGCTCAGGATCCGGCGGTCGATGGCGTCAAGTTTCATTTGGCATCCGATTCCAAGAAATTCCCAAATCCTTCGTTCGATGCCAAATTCTCCGAAAATCATGGCCACAACGCAACCCGATTCGAGTCAAAAAAGCAGACAATCCCTCCCCCGAAGGAGGAGTAATGAGCAGTAGCGTTTCAACGTCGTCAGGGCTTCGCGACAAGCCCGCCTATGTCGCCGAGATGGGCCGCGGATTGCGCGCGGCGCTGCCCGTCATGCTGGGTTTCGTGCCGTTCGCGCTCGTGCTGGGCGCGCAGGCCGCGCAGAAAGGGCTGAGCCTGTTCGATGTTGCGATTACGCAACAAAATCAATAGGTTGCAGACGATTGGGTGCACTTTTGTGCGCCCACGAAAACGCACTGGTTTACCCCGACTAGCGGGCGCGTCATACTCGCGTTGCAGGCACTGCCTGCACTCGCCAGACGTGTTTTATGGGAACTGTGCGAGCTTTCAGCCCCGCCGAGCGCGGGGCTTTTTTCGTCGATCGCTTGATGGCTTCGGCTACTGCGCTTCGGGCGCAGCGCGGATATAGTCGGGAACCTGTCCCACTCTCGTATGGTTTGCTGCGTACACAAGGGAGAACGCGACGAATGCAAAGACCGTGGACGCAATGATCCGTGGCGTCCTAGCTGGCGACTTGTATGTCAGCACAATCCATATCGTGCTTGCTATAGCCAGTCCAGCGAGGGCAATGAAGAAGTCGTTGGCGGCCCCTCCAGCTTCCAAGCTGTCCACGAAACTCATGTAATCAAAAGTGATTAGCCGATAAAACTGGTGCCAACTCTTTATCTTTCCAAGAGTCGCCAGAGTTATACCCGCCGCAGGCACGCCAATCGAGGCAACGAGGCCCCATCCGATAAAGCGAAAAATTACCAGCGCAATTTTTTTCATCCTAATGCATACGTGGCGTTATATTGAGCTAAAACAAAAATTCCAAACATAAAAATCGATGTGATCGCAATGTATGCAATCATGTATCGTCGAAGCATTCTGCTTTCCAAACATATCGACGCGCCCAAGGCGCCAATGCATAGAGCAGCAAGAAAATATACAAAACCACGCTCCGCCAACAGTGTGTCGACTGAGAAGTACTGGTCACCGCGATTCATGTAGTGATACGTCAAGACTTTCAAATAAAGGCGTTGCTGAAGGCCCGCACGCGTTAGCAGATCGCCTTGGTATAACTGTTGCGCGATGGTGGCGACGGCAGTGGAGATAGCCAACCCAACGATCAGCAAACCTGTTCGCAGTCTCCATTTTCTCAAATTCATCTCGATACCTTACAGTCGATTAAATTCAAGGAAATTCCATCGAATGTGTATACTCTGATCGCCCCACGGCTTCGGGTCCCACCTGCGATCGTCCCCATACATTCGCTGATAAAACCAAGAGCCATTTCTGAATTCATACACGGCATTTTGAACCGGCACCCCGAGATAATTTGGGCTTTCTCGTGCGTCGGTCGATTTATCTCTAAAAAGAAATCCGAAATCCGTCCATGAATGTTGTTTTCTAACCACCGTCAGAGGCCCGGGAAAATTTCCCTGCATAATTTCAATTCGATTCGGGCTCACGCTTGTTACTACTTGAATATGTCCACGGTTAAATTCTGCAAACATATCACCCGGCTTGAGATCCGATAGTGATACTGGTTGGCTGTTCGCGACAACATCCGGTGCGCCTGCCCGGAACGCCACATCTAATGCAAATCCAGCGGGTGTCGGTGGGTTTGCGCCATCCACATCAAACACCTCCTCTACGTTTTTAAAGGTGCGCGACTCGGTTTTAATTTTGAGCGGCAGCTTATTTCTCGATGCAAATTCGATCAATATTTCGAGGGCAAAATCTTCGCATGTGTATTGTCCGCTCGCTCCCTTTCTGGATTGAATTTCACGCGCCAAGCCCGGCGTGGCTAGCTGGTATTTTTCAATCCAGCTTTGATCCCAGAGCCGCTCATGCACCCAATAAAATTTGTATTGCAGTGTGACTGGCGTGGTGTCGTCTACAGGTGTCAAAATCGTCGAGCCGAGTTCCATTTTATTTCCCTTCAATAACAATCGACAACGAAACCGTCTTGGCACCGTTAGACCGCGCCAGTTGCGTTTTACCACTCGCACCGGTTTGCCCGACGATATCCTGCTCACCGTCAACTTGCAACCGATAGCGCAGACCTTCGACGGGAGTGCCGTCGCTATTGATAATTCGGAAATGTCGATCGTGCGTCAGAACGCTCGAACCTTGGCGGAACCCCTTCGCACTGCTTCCGACCGCCTCCGGCTCCGACTCGAAGGACATGAAGCGGTCGCCTTGAGACGCGATCAACGTCGGCGGAGGATCGCACTTACATATGCACAGGTCGCCGTCTAAGATTGCGGCCTTACCCATCATGCTCATAGGCCAGTACGGCGGCACTTTCTGAGCGTACCCCTCAGAGTTACATGCGGGACAGTGGATGCGTGCGCCCTCGAACGAAAGCGGAACGTCATGATGCATATTGTTCGGCACACCATCCAGCACCGTTCCGCCTGCGGTGGTTTTGTCACCTTCCCGAATGAAATATCGTTTCAACTAATACTCCTAAGAACCCGAAATATGCAGCAGGAGGCGCACCTGTTGAGCGTTGCTGGCCGAAACGATTTTGCTCAATCCATCGGACGACGTGATGCCGATAATCGTCCGTCCGTCCGATGTTTCAAGCCGATATTGCAATCCCTCTACCGGGGTGCCGTCGCTGTTTACGATCCGAAAGTGTTGATTCATGCCGGCAGCGGCCTCGTTTGCCGGTGCTGAATTTACTGCCACGGAGCGGCGCACGGTGGATGAGCCGTCGTCGCATTCTAGGAAAATACCGGGATCGTTCCCGACGATAACTCGGTTCTGCTTGCATGGGCACAGCACAAGATCGCCATTGACGACGACAGCGCGCCCCTTTTCGGTCATGCCATCGCCAGTGCCAAATATCTTCCATGCGCCCTTGCAATTGCCGCATGTCGCCTCGTCGCCGCCGAGTGCGACGCGCTTCCCATCATCAAAAATGGTGGACGAATGCGCGATCACAAAGCCTCGTGTCGTCGTCGGATCGCCATTTCGAACTGCTGCCTTACGCATTGAAACGCCCCTCTATCTCTCAGCCGAAATTTACAAATACCCAATCGCCAGACTCAGGGTCATAGATCGCCCCTTGTCTCATCCTGTCAGTCCGAAGGTCTTCAACAGAGACAACGGGGGGTATGCGGTTCGTTGCTTCCTCTGCTGCGTCTGCGATTTGCTCTCTTGACCATCCGCGCATCGCATCCAACGTCTCCACGAAGCCCGAGAGGCCAGCACGCGCATAGGTCTCTTCAATTTCCTCAACGAGGCCGTTAGAGAAGGCTATGCTGAAGTGTTCCCATTGCTCTTTTGGCACGTCGAACGATTCTCCCGTGTAGACCATCAGCGGATGCCCCCGCTCGTCAACTACGAGCCTGTCACCGTCAGCGCCATAGGCATAGTTGATTGCAATCCTCAAACTGCCGTTCTCTTCCATGAACGTACGCGTATCGACTTGCCGGAAGTCAATCGGCCAGAAATGATCGCCATCAAGCAAGCCGCCCGATCCCATGACGGCGTCTAGAGGACTTAGGTACGTGGAGATCGAGCGCTTGCCGCGTTCTTTCTGGCAGAGCATCTGCATGTCGGCGCAGTAGGTCGATCCTGCGGGCATTGACGGCGCGTCGTGGGGCTTGTGCACCATGGCAAACAGGTGCAACGAAGAATGGAGAAGATACGGACAATCGGCGTGTTCGGTCATCTAGCGTACATATCGAGCGGTTTGCTCACACTGTTAACCAAAAAGTCCGTCCGTGTCCATTTTTGAGATGCGATCTGACAATCTTTGATCAAGGTTGCGAATGATCAAATAGAAATCCTCGTAATTCTGTCAGTGCACGAACCGCAGAATGATCACCACGATCGTATTGAACACGCCGAGCAAGACGGAAATCAGCGCGAGGATAATCGCCCGCTGTCCGTTCTCGCGGTTTGACTGCTGTTCGTGTCGCTCGCTGTAGAGCCGCTCCTCATCTTTCTCATACACTTCGCGCAGAACATAATCGCGGTTCGCTTGATCTAGTCGCTCGATGGACTTTTCAATTTCTGCTAGTCGGCGGTTTACTTCGTCGTGCACGGCCGTCTGATACGTGACGACGTTCTCAAGGTTCTGCCGCGTCAGCTCGCGCAGGCTCGACAGGCCCGTGACGACTTCGAAGCGCAGCGTCCCGATCTTGGAGTCGAACAGTTTTTCGACCGTATCGATATGTTCTCGCACGGATTCCGGCGTCGGATGCGGGTTCGTCATGGATACCCTCGCGCAGCTCGATGCAGCCTGTTCTAGCTGTTGGTGGCCGGCCGGGTAGACGCACCCTTGATCGGGCCGCCGAAAGCCTGCGTGAAGGCCGTAGCCATCGCCTCGGACTTTTGCTCACTGCCTTTGCTCGACCCGAAGTAAAACGACACAACCTGCGTGGCGTTGCTCGCGACGTAGCCGATGATCGTCCCGATGAAGCCCGACACCATGCCGACGAGTGCAGCGTCGCTCACGGCCATCTTTCCGGTCAACAGCGCAGCAGCGCCAAAAAGCGCGCCGACGCATACGAGGCCGAACGTGGACAGCACCGCGACGCCGAGCCAGAACACGCGCTGATTCGCTGCGTTAGCGCGCCGCGCGTCCTCTACATCGGCCATATAGGCTTGCTCCTCCGTTACGGCGAGCTGCGCTAACGCTTCATTATTCTTAAATCCGAGTTCGGCCATGCGCGCGGCATAGTCTTGGTCGGCTTTTTTCAGCGCGATTAATTGCTCGGGCGTCGCGCCGCCGATCGCGGTAGCGAGCTGATCCTGTCGGGCCTGCATCGATTCGTCGGTTTTGGGGGTTAACCCGAATACCTGTTCGAGCGCAGCGACCGCACCGCCCAACAGCGGAGTGCCCGCGACCGTCGCGATGGTCGGCGCGACTTGTTCGAGCACGTTGAGAACGTCACCCCATGCCATGATCAGCCCCCGTGATTGAGACAGAGCAGAAACAGCCGTTTGAACCAGCCGAGGCCGTTACCGGGAAAGATCGGCGAGTGCGTGTATCGGATGCCGCGCGACGCCATGAATAGCGCGACGTGTTCGGCGTCGGCGTTCTGCGCAGCGGCGAGCGTGACCGGGCCAATCACACCATCGACTTTCACGCCGAGCGCTTGCTGTAGCGTCATCTTGGCCGTGCCGACACCCTGATTAACCGCGCAGTCGAAAACGAACAGCGCGAGCGGCCACGGCATCTGATCAGCGCACGACGCGGCCCAATAGTCCGAGCCATAGATCGCCTTCGCATCGTCGGGCGTGAGGTTCGCGAAATCGAGGTTCGGGTATGACGCGGCGCTGATGCCGTACTTCGTCCCCTTGAACGTGCCGATGCCGACCTTCCCGCTCGTCCAGTTTCCGGGATCGTTCTGGTCGGTCGAGAATCCACCCTCAACGCCGACGACAAGCGCGAACGCTTGATCGAAAGTATCCATGTCACACCTCTTGATACGCGTTATGCGATGGTGAAAGACATGCAGGTAACGATGCTTTGAACGTTCGAGTTCGACGACCCGAGATTCGTATTGCACCAGATACCTGCCTTCGTCGGTGCAACGGTGAGCCAGTTCGTAACGCTGACTCGATAGACCTCACCCCACGTTTCGCCGTCCGGCGACAGGGAGTAGATGAAGTTCCCGCCCGACGTGTATTGCAGCCGCATCCAAACGTGTACCAGCGGGGACAGCGCGCCGATTCCGGGGCCAGTCGTGCGACCGCCGAACGAATTCATGCCGATCCACTGCACATAACTGACCGCTGCCGTGAAGCCGTCGAGGGCAAAAATCGCGGTGTTCGGATTAGAGTCCTGCACGGCAAGGCCGAAGTTCGTCGCGTTGCCCTTCAGCACCGACGCCACCAGCATGGCCGTCATCGTCCACGTAGAGCCACCGGGCGGCGTCACGTATGCAAACGTGTTGTTATCCGCGCCGTTCGTGGCCGGAACCTTCATCGCGAAGCCGCGCCCGCTCGCGAGGTTCGCGATCGATCCGGTGCTGCCGCTCTGCGTGGCAAGCGTGAAGCTGCTGGCGCTCGGGTTGTTCGCGAGGTAGTAACCGAGCGCGTCCTTCGGCGTTGTGGTCGCGGGCGCTGCGCCGCGCAGAGAAAACCAGTTCGAGCCGTCCGTAAAGACCGTCACGCCGGTATTTTGCGAAAGCGCGAGCGTGCCATTGAGCACGCCGTCGAGGTATGCGCCGGTCGGAACGGAAAGCGTCATGACGCCCGCGCCGATGTTCGCAAAATCGCAGTACCAGCCAGAAGGAAAGTTCGTACCGCCTGCCGTCGGCAATGCTTGCGCGACCGCGCTGGCCGAATTCATGACGATGCCCGCGCCACGGTCGCCGGTCCCGACGGTATGCGCTGATGTGTAAATCGTCGGAATCAGGTTCGCGCGAATCGTGCCGCTCGTCGTGATATCTGCGCCGCTCGCAGTCTCGACGCCTTGCGCTGCGGCCACATCAGTGACCGTCCCGCCGCCGCCGCCACCGCCGCCCGCAGGAACAGCCCATGTGCCGTTTTCGCACAGGTAGCGCGTCGATCCGGCCGTCGAGCCAGGATCGGGAACGCCGCCCGGCGCGTGCGACGAACCCGAAGCGCCGAAAATGGGGATATCGCCACCGACGAGTGCGCGGAACGTCGGGGCCGCTGCTGCGCCGCTCGACGGGCCAGCAAATACCGTGTTCGCGCTTTGCGTGCTCAGGGTGACAGTGATTGTGCCGCTCGTCGTAATCGGCGAGCCAGTCACGCTGTAAATACCCGGCATCGATACGCCGACGCTCGTAACAGTCCCTGCGCCGAGGGTCGCCGTCGCGCTCGGCTGATAGCTGCGGTCGTCGGTGTAGCTCGAAACGGTCGCCGTGCCCGTCACGATCGTATAGAGAGGAATCGAGCCAGTCGGGAAACCAGTCGTGTTGACGCTGACAGCGCCCGTCGTCGCGTTCGAGTAGACGTAGTTGGTCGTGCTCGCCGTGAGCGTGACCGTACCGTTGGCCACAGTGTTGATCGTGCCGCCGACGACGAACGCGCCACCGTAATAGCCCCACGTGAGGCCCGAGCACGCGCTCGCATGTCGGCCCCACAACGTAGCAGGCGACGCCGCGTCCATCAGCGCGTTAATCACCGCTTCCTTGTTCGCTTGATTGACCGCGATCGTATCGAGGAGCGTCGTGCTATTGCTCATTTCGTTACCTCACAATGCTGGTGAGCGCCAAGAAGCCGAGAAGCCCCTGATCGCTGTTTTGCGCGACTTGAAAATTGATCGTGTTGCCGGTCGTGAAGCCGTCAGCCGTGATCTGCGCGGCCGTGTATGTGTATGCAGGCTGCGCGGGCGCGGTGAACGGACCCGTAACGACGACGGTTCTAACCACGGTCGTGCCGTTGAGGATTTGAAGCTGGTAGGACTCGCTCGATTCATCGAGCGGAACGTCGGTGCCGTCGAGCCATTGCGCGTTGACACGCGCGCGCCGGAACCACGACAGCGAAATATCCGACGTGCTCGACGTACTGCCGTGACCCGCGACGAACAAGGCAGGCGCGAGCGGCTTAACGCGACCGTTGCTCACGACTTGCGACACGATCGGATTCGCGACGTTAAAGAACAGATTCAAGAGCTGATATTCGAAATACATCGTGTTCCGCAGGTCGCTGATCTGGATTCCTTCGCTGATCAGCTTCGTCGGGTCGAGGAAAACGAACGTGTCGCCGACGACGTGCGACGCCATCGCCCATTCAGTACCGGCGCGGCCACGCAGGAACCCCGACAGCGTGTATGTGTTCGCCGCGATCTGCACGGCGTTGCGGAACAAGACGAGTTCGCCGCCGATATAGGCGTAGCTCGCGCCCGAGAAGAACGTCGAGTAATCGACCGACGACAACCCGCCGACGCCGTACAGGCTCACCGTTACCGTGCTGAGTTCGTCGGGCTGATTGCCGCCGTAGAAATTCGGAAGGGCCGTCGTCGTCACGCCGATGACGGCGGCAGTCACGTCACTCGCTACGGAGCTGTATGTCGTGCCGTCTCGCGAGACTTCGATCGAGATACCCGGCCACGATGCCGCATAACCGCAGGCGGCAAGGTATAGGCCGGGTGAGGTGTCGGAGTCGCGGAGGGGAGGCACATCGAGAACAACCAGCGCAGAAGGCCCGGAGTAGTCAATGGACTGCGGTGTAAATCCCGCAGGCGGCGCACCTTGCGCGCTGAAGTTCGCGAAGTTCGGATAAATGGCAGGGTATTCATATTCGGCATCCCATAGCAGTACGCCTGCCCCGTCGTACTGGCATTTAGTGAGCCGCACGGTATGCACGTACCCATTTTGGTCTGTCAAGCCGACAACATCGGACGGCTCGTAATTGAGATATGCAAGGGACGTGGTGAACTGAAATTTCTTCAGCCCGAGCCATTGCGCCCACATCATTGCTTGCGCACGCGTGAGCGCTTCGCCGTCGTCGAACACGATCGGCACTTGTGCTGCGCCGTCGAGGTTCGATTTGGTCAACGATCGGAACGCGCGTTGCGATGCTGCCTGCCCGTCATTGTTCTTACCTGCATAGGTGAGCGTGAGCGAGCGCGGCGCGCTTTGCTCGAACTCGTTAGCCTGCTGGATCGGATCGATCGTGAAGCCGCCTTGATGATCGCGTGCTGCGCCGAGATCAGCCCACGGGAACACGCCAACCTGTGCTCTGCCGCGCTTCACGAATTTAAGCGTGCCGCCGTCGTCTACTGCGTCGAAGAAATACGACTGCATCAGAGGCACAAGGGCATCACGCGCGCTGCTGTACGACGTGATGCCATAGCCGTACACAAGGTCGGTGAGCTGCGACACATCGATCTGTCCGGCAGTGAGGCCCGCGCGCAAACACACGTCGGACACGATCGAGGCGAGCGTGACCTCGTTCCCGTTCCCGCCGATGGCGAAGTATTTCAGCATGTACGGGCTACCGTACTGAAGCGGCCCGCCCGTGCCCGACCACATCACAAGGTTCTGATTGATCGCGGTCATGCTGTACGGCGCGGGATCGCCGATAAACCCGAGTCGCGTCCACAAGCCTTGAGACGGAATGAAACTCCAGAGCGCGTTACCGGCAGGCTGCGCATAGATGAAAAGGAAATCGTCGTTCAGCACGCACCCGTAATTGCCGGCATTGCCACTGTTCGTCCACGTCGCGACCGTGGCGAGCGTGTGCCGGTCGAATCGATAGATCGTCGCGCCGTCGCCGCTCACTGCATAGACATAGCTCGCCGTGCCGCCGATGACGTTGTAACCCCAAGGGTGCGTCGCGCTCGTCGCAAGCACCATGCCGGGTAGCTGCGGCGTGGCGAACTCAACCGGGGCCGTCGAGCGAATGACAGAAGTATTCGCCGTGAGGCCGCCTGCATAGAAGTCCGCGCCGTTGCGCCAGTAGCTTGCGAAGTCGGACGGAAAGCCATCAGTCGCGAACTGCGAATAAAAGCCTACCGGCGTGATCCACTGCTTCAGGAGGTTATTCAGAAATCCGGGTACGTCCGACGTGCCGCGAAAATCACCGAACGGGTTATAGCTGAACCCGTAGTGAAGGTCAGGCAGGCGCGCAGGGCCATAGGCCGACATTTGCACTTCGACCGCGCGATGCGCGCCGAACGGGTTTTGTGCGACGCCCATAGCGAGGCCGCCGCTTCCCGTAATGTGCGGCATCTGCCACGCGCCCGCGTCCGGCCCCAGGTACGAGTCGTTAAAGATGAACGGGAAACTTGCGGCGATGCCCGGCACGCCGACCACGTTTGCAGAGGTCATAACCTCGAACTCAAACGTCGGGATCACGTTCCCATACGGCAGCAGGTTCAAGCCGTTAAACACGACGTAGCAGATACCGCGATGCGCGGGCACGTTGCCGACCCCGAGATACGATTCCATCGTCGGGTCGGGCATCTGGTTTTCGTCGCCGGGATAGAAAACCCAATTCGTGAGCATCGCAGCCGAGCCGCTGATCGCTTCGAAGTTCGACGGGTTCGACACGTCATAGACGAGTTTGTGATTGGCCCAGATACGGCGAATCCCGCCGATCGTGCCGTTGCACAGCGCGATGGCGATCGACATGTTCGCGGCTTCGACAGGCGACTTTTTTTTGTCTTGCTCGCTGACCGTGACCGGGCTGGCCCAAATGACGTTTCCCGATACGCGAAACGTGCCGTAGATGGTCGGAATCCACCGGCCGTATGCGCTGTCTTGGATCGTGAGGTCATGCAGCGCGGGCGGCTTCGGCGGGAACAGAAGGCCACCGATCAGCCCACCGGCCATGAATCCGATCTGCGCGCCGAGCGGCCCGCCGAGCACGCCACCGACGATCGCGCCTGCGGCACTGAGGACGAGCTGCATTTAGACGACTCCCGGAACGTGGTAGGCGCAGCGGATAAGCGACCGCATGCGATCGTCGAGACGGTGCTCGATTACTTCCTTGTTCGGCACGAAGGCGTGGATCACGTGATCGCGATCGGTGAGAATCGCGACGTGTGACGGCGTGCCGTTCCACTGAAAAAGCAGCACGTCGGCCGCATCAGCATCAGCGAGTGCGACGCGCTGCATGTTCGCCTCGCAATACGTCGCGAGCGATTCGCCCATGCGCAGCTTGTAGCCCGACACGTCGAACTCAGTGAGGCCGAACGACTTCGCTACGCAGACCACCAAGCCGCCGCAATCGACGCCGATACCCTTGAGTCGACCCTGTGCTTTGAACGGCGTATGCAGCCACGTGCGGGCCTCTGCGACGAACTCCGCGCGCGTGCACATCAAGACACCTGCGGGCGGATCACCGTGTCGATACCCGGCACGTAGGGTTCACCGCGAAAATTAACGACGTTGTTCCACCGGTTTTTGCACGTGCCGAATTGCTTGTCACAGCCTGCGACGATCGAATAGGTATCGCCCGGCGCGATCGGATATTCCATCGGCAGCGCGAGCGTGACGACGCCTGGCGCGAACGTGCGGACCTCCATCGAGTAACCAGCGTTCGCGCCGGTCAGCCACTTGACGGACCCGTATGCGAAATAGCCGATCGTGTAGGTGAAATTGATGAACACCATTTGACCGGCCTGCGAGCTGTTGAACGTGTACAGCCCGCCCGCCGTCACGCTGTATTGACTGCCTCCGGGGCTGCCGGAAACTCGCGTGTAGAGATTCCCCTGAATGTCGGTGACTTGCGAGTTGGCGACGAACGCGCCACCGTTCGGCGGCACGATCTGGATCGTGTACGCGCCCGTGACCGGCACGACAAGACCGCGCGTGTCGGTGTACGGCACGACAGGCCCGGTCTGCGTGAGCGACGGATCGAGCCACGACACGTTAGGGATCGCGACCGCGCTAACGCTGCCGGTGAACGTCAGGGGGCCAAGCCCGCCCGCGATATTGCACTGTCGAACACCAGTCGCGCCGAACGTCGCCCGACAGCTCGGTTGGAAGTGATCGCCGAACCCTTGCTGCATGATCTGTGACGTGCCGCGCAGCTCGGCTGAATACTTGCCGTTCAGGATTTTGATCGCGCCGAGAATGCCTGCTGCGATCTGCACAGTGCCTTGCGTGGCATCCATGTAGTTACAGAGCATAATCACGACCGCCGCCGAGTTCCACAGGCCCGCATCGAGGTCGTATTGCGTGATGCTCGCGCTATCGAAAACGGAGTTCACTTCCATATTCGACACTGACATATCGCTCGTCATGTCGATGGCGCTGGCCGTGTACGCGGCGGACTGGTACGTGTAGCCGCCAATCGTCAGCGGCGCGTCGTGATCGGTGAACGTGAAAATCGCGCCGTCGGTGCGCGTGATTTTCCAAAGCGTCGCAAGCGTGCGCACATCGCCTTGCAGGTGCGCGAGCAGCGCGGGCGAGATAGTTCTCACAGCCGCACCTCGACGATTTTCAGCGTCTGGAACGTGTACAGGCCGCCCGGATCGAACACAGGTTCGAAGGCGTCAGTGGCGAAGCGGCACGGCGTATCGAAAAGCCCGGTCCACGTGAGCGCGTCCGTACCCTGCGGATACATCGATGCGGTGCCGCCCGAGCCGCCCGTGAGGCCGGTCGTGTTCGCCGCGAGCGTTAGCGTGGTGCTCGTCGCGCCGATGATCGACCACGCTTGACCGTTGAGAAGCGTTCCGATCGTGCCCGAGACGCCCGTGACGTAGACCGACTTACCGACCGCAGCCGTTGACGGGATCGCCGAGAACGTCAGCACGCAATTGGTCGCGGCGCTCGCACTCGTAATCGACGCGCTGCTGTCCGCTGCGAACGTGACGAGTCCGGTTGTCGTGTCGAGCGTCGCGCCCGCTGCGGTCGTGCCGTTGCGCTTGATCGTCACGCTACCGGGTAGCGGCTTCTGGATCACGCGATAGTCCGACAGAGGCGAAGCGACGTATTGCTTATAGAGCTGCATCACTGGGATTGCTGCGCCGTGCCCGGTCGGCGCTGCGCCGGGTGCGAGCTGCGACGTAGGCAGGCCCAGGATGCCGTTCCCTTCGTCGCTGTAGTCGGTGTAATCGCGCATGCGAAAGCCATACGCTTGACCCTTGCAGACCCGAAAGAAATTGCGCAACGTTTGCAGCACGTAGGCATTCCCGGCGATGCCTTCGGCGCACTCGACGTTCTGCAAATCCCACTGTGCGCGCCCGTATTGCCACAGGCTGTTACGCGTTTCGCGTCCGCTCGTCGAGCCGATCACGATCGTGGAATAGTTGACGCCGCCGAGCGCCCAGCGCGCGAGGTCATCAGGGAATCGCGGCGTTTCGAGAAAGGGCGAAGTCATCCGTTCCTCCGTGCTGCGCGGTTGAGTGCGCCCGCAGCCATAGACGCGATCTGCGATTGCGTGCGTAGGTCAGTCGCTTGGCCGAGTGAGAAGTGATTCGTTACGACAACGCTCCCGACTTGCGGGCGGTTGTAGGCAGCGGGCACGACAGCCTCGCCTCGATGCACGATGGCGAGCTGTGTTTGCGGGATATAGTTCGTTCCCTTGTCATACATCGGAATGCCTGCGCCGATGCCACCGAGGCCAGCAGGTAGCGCCATACCCGCGCCGCTCGTCGCCGCGCTCATCGCATCGGGAACGCCGGTTCCGGCAAGGGAGAAGCCGTAAGAGTTCGTGCTGCCACCGAAGAGGCCGCCGAGCATGTCGCCGAAGCCACCGCCGCCGCCACTCCCACCGCCGCCTGCGCTGATCATGTTCGCGACGGTCATCGTGGCGACAGTCGCGGTCGGGATCGTGGCCGATGCAGCCTGCATCGCGGCGACGGTCATTTGCGAGCTGTTGATACCGGCGAGCGTCGCGCTACCGCTGCCACCGAATAGCCCCTTGAACACAGAGCCGATGCCGGACGATGCAGCGCTGCTGCCGGTCGTCGTGCCCGCGCTCGGCGTCGTGTTCGTGCCTTGATTGCCGAATAGACGCGTCATGAGGTCCGACAGCACACCGCCGCCGCCAGTGCCGCCACCGAAGAGGTTTTCAGTAAGCCCCTTCGCCATGACCTTCGCGATGCCTTGCTGGATCGCAGTGAAGAAATCCATCACGGCCTTGCGCGCGGTTTCCTGTCCGGTCGCGATCTTTTCAAACAAGCCTTCAAAGGACGATTCGACAACCTGCGTCCCCTCGACTTGATACTTCATTTGGTCCTGGATGCCCTTCGCGGACAGCTCGACCATCTTCGTTTGGTGCTCGGCTTCGGCTGCGAGAATGTCGGCGTTAATCTTCGCCAGCTCGACGGGCTTGTTATGTGCGAGTTCAATCTCTTTGTCGAACTCGGCACGCTGCAACGCGAACCGCTGATTTTCGAGGTCTGTCTCGACGGCGATAGACTGCTGCGCGGTTTCCTGCCCGAGCGCGACGCGCAAATCGTTGAGCGCTTTCTGTTGTGCAATCGCCTGCCCGCCCACCGCGACAGTAGACGCCGCAGCGATGCGCGCGAGCTGGTCGTTTTGATCACGCAGCGCGAGCGCATACTCGCGCGCATTGCGCACGCGCGAATCGGCTAGACGTTGTTCGAGGACAGCGAGCTGACCGTCAACCGTGATCTGCTTCGCCTTGAGCTGCAAAGCCTCGTTGGCGTTCTGCGGCTTGATCGACGTGATTGCAGCGCGTTCTTTCTCCTTCGTCCGAATCTCGCCTTGCAGGCCGCGTTCTTCGATCGATTGCCGCTCTTGATAGTAGAGCTGCAATCCGATCGCGCCGGATTTGTAGGCGTCTTGATTCGCGCGCGCCTCTTCCTGCAATTTCTCTTTCAGCAGCGCGAGTTCTGCCGCAGCCTCAGCAGCAGCGACAGCGGCCAGCCCTTTCGACGTGCTGCCGGAGCTGCCGCCCTTGTGCACGACACCCACATCGGGCTTATGGCGCGTCGGGTTCGCCCCCTCGCGCTTTTGTTGCTCATCCCAAATGCGGTGATACGTTTGCAGGAACTTGTCGCCCTCGCCCTTCGCTTGACGGTAGCCGTCGGCGATATCTTTCCCGGCTGCGGTGAAGTTTCCGAACTTGAAATCGTTCGCGGCCTTCGCAATGCCGTTAAGCAGGTCGTCGAGCTGCGAAAGGCCAGTGATCGCGCCGAGCACGATCGTGACCAAGCCCTTGATCACCTCGCCGAAAAACTTGATCGCTTCGCGCGCGCCGTCGCCTGCCACCGCCGTATCGTCGAGCGTCTTAACCAGCTCGTCGAACGCGACAGCGACATGACCGCGCAACGTGTTCGCCATCGCGCTCGAATCAGCGTCGAGTTGGTGCATATGCTCGGCGAGTCGCGCCATCGCGGCGATCGTTTCCTCATCGAGCACGTAGCCGACTTTCTGCGCGTGGTCCTCAAGTTCTTGGAACCCTTCAGCGCCCTTGTTCAGCGTCGGGATAAGCTGCTGACCGTTGCGGCCCATCAGCTCCATTGCGAGCGCGGTTTTATTCGCGCCGTCCGCATGATCTTTGAACGTCTCAGCAATGCGCTGGTAGACCTGATCGAGCGACAGATTTTTGAGGTCTGCGCCTTTGACGCCGACGAGCGCGAGCGCTTCGGCTGCTTCCTTCGAGCCGCCGCGCGCCTCCGCCATGCGCCGCGCGAGCTGGAACATCGCGTGTTGCATGTCGTCGAACGTCAGGCCCGTGACACGGCCGACATAGCCGAGGCGTTGAATCTCTTCGGCAGCGATGCCGGTTTTCTGCGACGCGTTATCGACCGCCTCGCCATACTCGCCGATGGCCTTGACTTGCTCGATGGCCCAATCGCCAACAGCACCAGCAATCGCGACTTCGCCTAACGTGTGCGCGAACTTCGTGATGGAGTTAAGTCGCCCCTCGATCTTTTCGAGGTTCTCATTAACCTGCGCGGCTGACTCCTTTGCAGAGCGGCCCATTTCGCGAAAGTGTTCAGACACAGACTCACTAACCGCACGCGAGCGCGCGCTCAAGGCATCGAGCGACGCGCCCATGCGGTTAGTGGTTTCTTCGGTCACATCGGCGAGATTGACCTCAGCATCGGTCGCCTGTTTCGTGTCCGCAGTGACCTTGACGTTAACTTCGTCCATTTACGGAGACTCCATCAGGCGGGGATTGCATCAGCGCCGCGATAATCGATTGCTGATCATTCGCGCTGCGCCGCTGATAACCGAAGAAACCCGCGAGCATCACGTGCGGGGGAGGTGCTTCTTCCCACGCGTGCTGTATCGCGTTCCATCGAGGCACGGTCATGCACTCATCGATGTATTCCCACGACCAGCCGAACGCCAGCGCTAGGTCGTTGTAGATGCCGTGCCAGCCGATTCCCCCACTTGCGCCGCCCCCTTGCCGTTCGGCTTCGCCTCATACCCGGAGACGCCGAGCAGCGCGAGCATGGCCGCCTGTGCGTTCGACACGTCGAGCAAATCGAGCATGTCGTCGTTCGTGACCTCGGGGTAATTGCGCTGCACGCAAGCGGTGATGACCGCAACGAACGCGGCCCGCGTCTCGGGATCAGAGACGAACGAGCCGCCTTTGTTGACCACCGCGAGCGGTTCGGCCAGTGTTTGCAGCAGCTTGAAATTCAGCGGCGGGATAACGAAATCCCGCGCGCCGAGCTTGACCGACACGCCGTCGATAAGTGCCATCGTTGCCCCCGAGTTATTGCGTCGTGCTGATTTGCATGACGCGGTTCTGTGCGTCAGCGAACGCGCTGTAATCCATTTGCGGGATCACGAAGTCATCGAGCTTGGTTTGAATCGCGAGCTTCGAGGCGACGACGTTGTAAAGGTGCGCCGTCACGCTCGCGCCGTTGTACGGCAGGAACACATCGAGCGAGAAAGTCGGCGTGTAGCCCAGCGGCTGCGACGTGATCACTTGGTTTTGCACCGTCGTGCTCGTCGCCGTGTACTGGAAATTGATGAAAACCTTTTTGCCTTCATCAGCAGCCGCGAAGGTGTACGTTCCTGCGCTCACGCTGTACTGACCAGCAGCAGGACTCGATGCGACCACAACCATCGGGTTGCCGTTCGTGTCGAGCACGCCCAGGTCGGCCACCCACGTCCCCGAACTCGGCACGGTCGGCGTGATCGTGTACGGGCCAGTGGCGGGGATCAGCTCGCCGATCGTGTCGAGCACGTCGGCAAAGATTCCGGCCGACTGCGGCTGACCGAAGAACAGCGACGCCCACGCGCGGCCGTTGATCTGCGCGTTTTTGATGTTCCCGGAAATCTTGGCCGTGCCGCGCCCGATCGCAACCGGGAATTGCAACGTGCCGTAGAGTTCCTTCGTCGAGAAATCGATATCGATCGAAATCTCTTGAGCGACACCGAACCGAACCGGCGTCGGGTTGCTGATGGCGTTGCCCTGCGAATCAGTAAGCGGCGTGCCCCACAGTGCACCCGCGCCAAAGAGGGTTTGCATGGTGTCTACTCCCAAAATGAAAAAAGGCGCTCGCGATGGAGCGCCTATCGAGGCGATGAATGGTCAGAGTGAGTTAGCCGGTCACGTACATTTGCACCGGCACGATTGCGACCGACTGATCCTGCAACGTGCCTTCAACAATCAACACTTCGCCTTCAATCCATGCGTGCTCGACCAGCCCGCCGAGCGTCTGGTTATTCATCGGGTCGCCGGGCGTCGGCGCGAGCGCGTTATCGATCGCGTCGAGGATCGCGTTAATCGGCGACGCGGGAATCGACGCGCTGTCGCCCGCCTGCACGTACACGACGAGATCGACAAACAAGTGGTATTTCTTCGGCAGGCCGCGCCGTTCGTGCTGGATACGTTCGCTTTTCTGCACCTGAAAAACGGCGGGCTGTTCACCCGGCGGCACTTGCGACGCGAGCTGAAAGCGTCGGCCGATCGTCACCGCATACGGGGCGACCGCGGCCTGTACGAGCGCGAACAAGGCCGCATAGATGGGTTCGCGCTGGATCGACATGTCAGCCCTTCATCGCGCGCGCTGCGGCGCGCTGTAGGTCGTCGAGGATCGTTTGCCGCATGTCGGCAAGCGAGCTGCGGAGATACGAGTGTTCCGGGATCGGGATCGCGTGCGGCTTCGTGCGCGGCAAGCGTTGCGCGAGCGCTGCCGCTGCCTTGTTCGAGATGAAGGTCGAAACGCCGTGATCGATCAAATACGCGGTGCCGCCCGGATGCGCGATCGTGCCGCCGTATTCGAGGATTCGCGCATACGGCGTGTTCGCGCCGAGCACGCCGACAATTTCGTTCGGGTTGCCGAACTCCATGTATGGCGTGATCGACGCGGCGAGCGTGCCGGTTTTGCGGCGTAGCACTTGGCTCGACAGCTTCTCAGTGACGACGTGTCGCTGTAGCTTGATCAAGTCGTCATAGATCGCATTGCGCAGCGCGTCGCGCAGCTTGTCGGGCATCGCGCGAAAGTGCGCCATGACAGCCTGATCGCCGGTAATCTTCGATTCGAAAATCACACCGGCACCTGCTTTTTGTACTGCGCGAGCAGCACGGCTTGCGCGGGCGACAGCGCTGCGTCGTCATAGACGATGTGCTGACCATCGACGCCGACCGCGCCGGACAGGCCGATGTGATCGCGCTGCCGATAGCGGAGGCCGACCAGCTCGTTACAGCATTGGGCCAGGTCTGCCGGGATCGTCGTATAGCCTGCCGTGTATTCAAGCTGCACGTTCGCGATACCGGCCCAAAACATGTAGCCGTGCAATTTGATGCTCGTATCGTTGAACACGTATCCCGCGCCGGGCCAGTTCGGCGAGCCGACGACCGGGGCAGGCGGGATGATCAACGATCCGATCATCACCGATTCGACCGCAGTAATCGGGTAATGCGCGACCGACATGGCGCGCGTGCCTTTCCCGTTGCGGACTTCAGTGAACGACTGCGAAACGAACTCGCGGTCACAGTATGTTTCGATGTACTGCGAAGCTGACGTGATCAGAGACGACAGCAGCGCGTCATCGTTCGACGTGGCGACTTTGCACCACGCCTTGACCGCAGCAAGCGTCGTGAGGTCGATTGCGGCCATGATGCACCTCGCTTACTCGGTCTTGTCCGGTGCCGGGGCTTTTTCCGTCCATGCCGGATTGAGGCCCGCGTCATCCTTCAGCATGAGGCCGTGCGCTTGGGCCTCGCTCACGAACTCTTCTTCGACTTCGACGAAGCCCTTTTTAATCTCGCGCAGCACACCGCCGATCGTGATCGATTGCAGCCAGTCGGGCGCTTTCATGCGTACCAGTGCCATGATTCCCTCCGCAAAAAAAAAGCCGCCCCCGACCAGAGGGGCGGCATGCGCTCACTCGCAGGCATTAACCGTTGCCGATGTTCGTCAGCACGCCCATTGCGAACGGGGCATACACCGCGAGCACTTCCTCGGCGTACACGCCCATTTCGTAAGCGCGCGTCTTGAGCGGCCAGTCAATCTCGTAATAGTCGCGGTGCAAGTGCACCTCGGCCACTTGCGGCACTTCGTTGTTCTGGTATTGCATCGGGAGGTCTTGCGTCCAGAACAGGATGGTGCCGGGCGGGATGGTCGGGTGGATCAGAATCGGCACCTTGTAGCCGCCGTTCGCGCCGAACGGGTTGAAGTAGGCTTCGATGCTGCCGCCCGCAAAGATCGCGTAGGGCGATGCACCGTCGCGCGTGTAGCGCAGCAGCGGGCCGCTGGACGAGTTCAGAATCTTCGCCAGCATGTTCTGGTACTCCTGCGCGTTGCAGTAGAGCACCGTCGGCGAAACGCGGTACAAATCCCACATACGGCGGAACGCGGTGTCAATCTCGTTGATCGAGCCGCGCGAGGATGCCGTCATGAAGGTGCCGGTGCCTGCCGTGCCGGTCGCGAACGTGTTCACATACGCGCCGTTGGCCGGGTTCAGCGCCCACGACAGCAGGCCGTCATAGCCGAGCGAGTTTTGCGACGCGTCGGCCGTGATCGCGCTGGCGTTCTGGTTGCCGGTCGAAAGCGAAGTGAGCGCGACCGAGTTAATGGTCGTGATCGCTTGCAGGGTCTCGTTGCCGGTCGTGCCGACGTACCACGCATAGGCCATTGCGCCCGTGACCGGCGCAACGCTCGCGCTGATCGTGGACGTGGTGCCGGTAAGTGCGCCCGTGCTCGCGGCTGCACTCTTGTTCGATGCGCCCGAGTTCAGACCGAACGTTTGACCGTCTGCGCCGGTCACGGTCGTGGCGGTCGGAACGCCAGCAGCCGAGACGGTCGCGATGCGGTACGCCGTATAGGCGAGCGCCACGACGATCACGTTATACGTGCCTGCCGCGATCGTGCCGCCCGTGCCTGCGCTCGATACCGTCGGCGTGGCCGGAACGCCCAGCGCGATCGACATGTTCGAGCCGAGCAGCGCGTCCTCTTCCTTCAGCATCATTTTTTGCAGCAGGCGAATCGCGGCGGTCGCGCGCACGTCCTCGAAATCGCGACCGGCCGATTCAGCCTCGAACGTCACGCTTTCTTCTTCGCCGAGCGTCGCATACGAGGCGAGCGCGTTGACGGCGCTGTAGCTCATGCGCCCGGCGCGCTGACCTTCGGGCACGAAGCCGATCGAGTCGAAGCCCGAGCCTTGAATCGCGCGGATCACCTTCCAGCGGGTCGCCGTATCGCCACGGCCCGGCACGCGGGGCAGGCTGTTGCGGATCGGCGTGAGCACCGGATAGAGGTTCTTCGCCGGGGCTTGCAGGTCATACGACACCAGCCCGGTGCTGGTGCTGATGGTGTTCGCCTTGTTCAGCGGAACGCCCATATCGGCCGCAAGCGCGCTTTTGACGAGCGCTTGCAGCTCTTGCATATTGAGGGAACCCATTTTGTTTCTCCAAAAAAAAGCCGCGCCTACGGGGGCGCGGCGCGGCCTGAGAAAACAGCGGTTAGTGGTTGATCATTTGCTCGGCGTGTTCGGACGAACGCTCCGCGCTCCGTATTTGTGGATGAACTTGACCATCGGCAGCGGATCGCCGTCGATCTGCGCTTGCGACGCGCGTTCGAGTTCTTCGTCGATCGTGGATTTGGTGCACGCGTTCACGGTCATGTCTGCGGACTTTTCGATGGTCTTGAGCACGCCCTTGGTCGGCGCGGGCATGTCCTCAAGTTCCTTGATGCGCGCGTGCGCCTTGGCGAGCGACACGACGAGCTGGGCGGCTTTCTCCATCCCGGACGTACCTTCGACGGGATCGAGTCCGGCAGCCTTGCACAGCTCGTCTACGCCAGCCGCAAGGGCAAAGTCGTCATCAAGGTCGGCCGCGTCATCGTGGCCGTCGTCACCGCCGCACATCGCGCCAGCCTTTACGAGCGAGTCGTGCGCCGCCTGCAAATGTGCAAGGTCTGCTTTGCTGTTGCGAGCGCCGACCTTTTCGAGTGCTGCGGCAGCAGCAGCTTTCGCGGCGTCGTCGGCGTCACCATCGGCCGCGCCGCCGTCGTCTTGCGTTTCCGAAGTGCCAGATTTGGCACCGTCGCCTCCGCCAGCGTCTGCGTTACCGTCAGCGTCGTCACCACCATTCCCAGACTTGCCGGTGTCATCGTCGTTACCATCGCCGTCACCCTTGTCCGCTTTCTCGACTTCGCCCGCGCCGGTCGTGTCGGCTGCTGCTGCCGTCGTCGCGGTGTCGGCGAAGTCGCGTTTCTGAAGGTCAGCCAGTGCGAGTTTCAGCACCTCGCGCGGGTCGATCGTGCCTTTGTTCAGCAGCTCGGCGAGCTGATCGATTGCTTCGAGGGAATCGGTCGCGCCCGTGAACTTGCGCATTTCTTCCGAGCCGTCAGCCTTCACAACCTTGAACGTAGCGGACGGGATGCACGGGTAATCGACGAGCGACCCCTCGGCCGGGATCGCCTCATAGCGGCGGTGCCCTTGATCGGTCCACGTCTTGCCGTATTTGCCGCCGATCGAGAAGCCCGTGTACACACCTTCGAGAACCTTGTTCCATTCGGTGTCGTCGACGACCTTTGCGACCGCCTCGATACGCCGCGACTCGTCGTCGAATTGCAGGTCGGTGAACTTGCCTGCCGCTACCTTGCCGTGCATGGCGCGCAGGTTGCCGACAGACTTGCCGTCCGTCGCCTTCGCGATATCGCCCGACCATGCCTGAAAGTGCGGCTTGCTCGACGCGTAGTCGAGGACTTCGCCCGAGCGGTCAATCTCTTCGGCCGCGAGCGTCCCGTAAACGAGCCGCTTCTCAACGTCCACTTTCGTGAGCGGCACAAAAATTTTCATGCTCATGATTCGTCCTCATCGTTCGCGTATGTGGTGCCGACGATCACGCATCGACAGTTAGGGTGAGCGGGCGTCGCATCGTCGCCACTCGGGAACACGTCATCAATCGGAATGTCCCCCGCGTCGGCGTTGGCTTGACACACTTCCTCTACCTTGTCGTCGCCTGCCGTAGACCATGCTTTCTTCTCGACACGACCATCGGCACGCCACGCGTCGAGCGTCCCGTTCGAGTTCGCGAGCCGCGCCTCGGTGCGTGCGATCGTGTTTGCGCGCGTGTAGTCGAACGCGGCGTCATCGATGATTTGCTTCGTGAACTGTTCGGCCGACCAGCCTTGTTCGAGCGCGTCTTGCGTGAGGGACTTGATCGCCTCGCGCGTCGTGTCGTCGATTCGCCAGCGCGCATCGGGGTTATCGACGAGCTTCCCGTCAACGCGTTTCTTGCCGACCATTTCGGCCGCGCGCGCCTGCGCCCATTCGACCGCCGCATCGTTGACCACATCGAAGTTCACCGCGTCGCGCGCGGCGCTACTCGACAGACCTTCGCGAACCTCGCCGACCTGAATCACCGCCGACGCGCGCGCCCCTTTGTATGTGCGGGCGAGTGGATCGAAGATTTCGTCGGGGAGTGTTTCGAATGATGACCAGTCGAGTTCTTCGTCAAGTGCGTCGGCTGCTGCGGCTGCGCTCGCTTCGTCGAGCTGCGGGATCGAGTCGTTTTCGCCATCGTCATCATCATGTGCGGCCTTGCTGACATTCGCGCGCAGGCCGTCGAGCTTCGGGCCAGCCTGCCGCGCGATATCGTGCGAGAGGCCAGTTAGAAAGCGCTGCATCGTGCGCTTGATACGCGCGCGCTGCGTCTGCACTTCACTGCGTTCCGGGTCCGGCATCACCAGCCGGATCAAGCTGCCTTTTTTTTTTCGCCGCGCGACGCCTTCGCTACCTTCTCGGTCGCATTGTCGAAGTCGTCATTCTTGCGGGGCGCGCGTCCGCCGCCGTCGTCCTCATCGGGCTTCAGTCCTTCCGGGCCATTCGGGCGCGGCAGCACTTGATCAGACTCGTCGGTGTCGAGGGGTTCAAGGCCGAGGTTTTCGCGAACCTCGTTCGGCACCATGACCTGATTCATCAAATAGATTTGATCGATCTGCGCTTGTTGGAGCGGGTCAACCGCATAGTTGTCGTTCCAGACAAACTCAAGGTCAGGCGCTTTCATGTATCGCGTGATCACGCCATCGATCAGCAGCTTCAGCCACTTTTTGAGTGCGGCCTGTCCCTCCGCGATCGATTGCTCGCGCGCGGTCTGCGCCGTGGCGCGGTTCTGCTGTTTGATGAACGGTGTCGGCTCGACGCTGAACGCGTAGCAAACGACGCGCGCCAGCCATTCGTCGAACTCGTCCGTGAGGCCTGGCTCGCGCGTCTGGACGTAGTGCCCGCCGCCCGGCATGAAACGCGTTTTGCGCCGCTCGGCAGTGTTCCCCGACAGCAGCTCGTCCCAATACTCTTGAAACTGCCGAATCTGTTCAGAGTTCCAGGTGTCGGGCAGGCCGATGATCGAGTCGGGTAGCGAACCCTCGGTGTAATACTGCAAGGTCGCGAGGTTGCGCCGAATGCCGGTGTTGATCGTGACAATGATTTGCTCGACGGGGCTATACCCGTATGCCTTCCACGATCGACGGTTGCGCGGCTTATAGATCAGCTCGTCGAACGTATATTCGACAGCAGGCAGGCCCTTGATGATCTGCTGATAGGCCGGGTCGGGCGACATCGGAATGCGCGCCTGTGCGTCGTATAGCGGCTTGATCAGCGCACCGTCCATAATCTCAAGCGCGTAGAGATCACCGCCGCGCGTGAAGCGCGGCAACACGCACGGCGCATCGATCACGAACAAATCTTCAATAATCATTCGCACCCAATCGGACCACGTATTGATCCGGTCGGGGTACATGAAAAATTCGGTGAGCTGCTGACAGCGCGCGTCCTGCGGTTTGTTCTGGTCGCGATACCGGATTTTCCAGTCGAGCTGGTCGAGCTGATCCTTTCGCGTCTCGATCACGATGCGCAGCAAATCCCACGTGTCGGCGAGCATGCGCAGTGTGGCGAAATCCACCAGCTCATCGCCGCGCGGCGTAAAGCGCTGGTTGTAACCGACCGGGTAATCGTATCGACGCCCCCACACCGCATCCTGTGCGACCGGCTGAACCGGGTTAAGCGGCCCCATGAAGTTCTCGGGGCCGACCCCTGCAATGGTCGTCTTGACCGGGTGCGCCGTGCCCGCAGTATCTGCCGCTTGCGGTGTCGTTGCGTTCGCAACCGGTGCGCGACCGGTGACGACATAACGAAGCGCCTGCACAGCACGCCCGACCACGCCGGGGCCGAGCGGCGTAACTTTCGCGCCCTTCGTGTCAGGCATGGTGCGGCCCTCGTTGACAGTTTTACGACGGATGGGACGGGGTTCCTACCAATACGGCGAAGGCGCCCAATGGGCGCAGGCTGGTATCTCGCGCGCGCGTGCGCGCATCACGGGAGACACGAAAAATGGCTAAGTCGATCGACATGACCCCGACCTGGGGCGAGGTCGGGAACATCTACACGCGGTGCGCTGAGTCAGGCGAGACGAAGGCTGTGCGGGGCATGCGCAGCGAAGTTGCCAAGGCGTTCGCTGCTGCTGAGGCTTTCAGCGCGATCCGCAACACGCTCACAGAGGAACAGCGCGCGATTGCTTCGCGCGTGTTGACCGAAGAACTGACGAAGCAAGGTTTCTAACCACACCGGAGACACGACAATGAACATGGACGCACTCAATGGCATCGTTAGCGCGCTCGCAACGATGGCCGTTGTTTTCGCTATCTACTTCGCCCCGGCGATCACCGCATATCGCCGCAACCACCCTGATTACCGGGCAATCGCGACGCTGAACCTGTGCCTCGGATGGACGGCAATCGGTTGGGTCATCGCGCTGGTTTGGGCGCAGAAGTCTTTCAAGTAACCGGAGGCAGTCATGACCGAAGTTCACGAAGTGGCCCGCGCGATGCTGCACGACTACCGCGCATGGCTCACGAAGCAATCGAACCCGAATCGCACGCTCGCGAACGCTCGCGCGTTCGTCGATCGCGATCCGTATCTCGGCAGCGAAACGGCAGTGCGTCGCGATACTGTCGCGCGTGAGCTGCACCGCGAGTCGGGCCGCGCACCGATGCAGCCGAGCGCCGCCGATCTGCGCGTCGTGCGCGAATTCCTCGCGCTCGTCGAAACGTCGGTGACGACGCCGGACAGCGACACGCTGCGCGCGCTGCGCGAACAGCTCGGCATTACGCAAGCGCAAGCGGCCGAGCTGATGCGCGTCAATCTGCGCACGTGGCAGAAATGGGAACTCGGCGAGCGCACCATGCACGTCGCGCTGTTCGAGCTGTTCCTCATCAAAACGGGGGTCTAACGTGAAGCTTGCTATCTGTGTCGCTGCCGTCGTCGTCGCTGCATGCGCGATCGGCTACGGCGCACACGGCGCACTGGCTGCGGTCACTGATGTGATCCACACCGTGCTCTATAACGCGCAGCTCGATATTCGGGGTCTGCATGACTGACAGCACCGCACGCAACGAAAAAACGCCCGCTCACGCAGCGGGCCTTTTTTGGGCTGTCACCAACACGTGTAGAGCGTTCGCAGCAGCGGCGATAGATAGATGATCACGACGACGACAGCAGCGGCGACAGCGACGCCGCGACAGACGGTCTGTGTAAGCGGATCGATAAACGCGATCGACACCATGAACAGACCGGCCCCGAGCAGTGCGAGAATGACGAGCACGACAATGATCGTTGTGGCTGCATCGATCATCGCAGCCGCGCCACGTTACCTTCGTTGCGCATGCGTGCCTCTTCGCGCTGCCGCTTCTCACTGACGACACCAGCGAAGTAATCGAGAAACCCGGTGCGGCTATCGAGGAACATGCCGAGCGCACCGCCGCACGCGTCGGCGTCGTCATCGTGCGGCGAGTCGGGAAACCCTTCGAGCTGCGATAGGTGCTCGTCGAGCCACGGCCCGCGCACGTAGTCGATATTGCCGGCCTCAGCTTGCGCACTGAACGGCCCGAAGCGCGTGATCTTATCGCCGCGCTCGGCGCGCGCAGTCGCGATGTAACCGGACAGTGCACCGATAAGCGCGAGCGCTTGCGCCTTGCCTGCTTGGCCGGGGTCTTGGGGCAAGCCGATACGGCATCGCGGCCCGTCGATCGCTGCAATGTTCCGAATCGCTTCTTCGACCTTGTGCGGCGACCCGCGCAAGCGGCACACGTGCAGCACGACCCAGCGGTTTTGATCGCGGTACTTCCCGAGCTTAACGCCGATCGTCCAGTCTGGATCGTTGTCCTGCGTCTTGTCGGTCGCGGCCAAATCCCAGTAGCGCACCACGTCGAGATTCGCCGGGGCCACGTCGATAACGTTGACCCACTGACGCTGAAAGTACAGGCCCGATGTCGGACGGATTTTCCAGTTCCCGCCGAGCAGGCGCATGCGCTCGACATACGGCAGCGCTTGCAGGTTCGCGAGATAGCCCGGATCGTTCGCGAGCAGCATCGGGTTATCGTAAATCTGCGCCGGAATGAAGGTGAGCGTTTTCGGGAGACAGTCTGGGCCGAGCTGGTCGATCAGCTCGTCGCGGGTGTTCGCCCACACGATCACGTCATTCTGTCGCGCGAACCAGCGCAGCACGCCTGCGCGATCGTCGATCGGGAGGCCCGTCTCTTGATCGATCCACCACTCAATCAGCTCGGACACCCACGACTCGGCGTCCGGGTTCGTCGTCGCGCGCACGTAGGGACGCACGCCGCACGTCGAGCGATTGCGCGACAGCATGTAGAAAAACTGATTGCGCGAGAAATGCGTCAGCTCGTCGAAGCCGATGAACGGCACCTGCGCGCCTTGCCACTCGTACACAGACATTTCATGTTCGAGGTGCGCGAGCTTGAGCTTAGATCCGACGTTCGGCCAGGTGTATTCCAGTTCGTGCTGGCGCGCTTTCGCGCCGAGCTGCATATAGATCGCTTGCGACTCGTCCCAAAGCCCGCCGGGGTTGCGAATCTGCGTGGTCGTGCGTCGGAAGAACACGCCGTAAAAGCCGCGCACACTCAGCACGTGGCGCAGCGGATCGAGCAGCAGGCCGAACGATTTGCCGCCGCCTGCGGCACCGCCGTAGATGGCGATATCCGCGGGCGTCGCGAGGAACATCGATTGCGGCCCGGCCTGCGGCGCGAGGCGCTTCTCAGCCGCGCCGCTTGAGGGCTTGCGTGCCATCGCCGTTCGCGTTCGCTGCATCGCGCCCGTTGTCGGGGAGATACACGACGAGATTCTGACGTTCGCCACCGGTCAACGGCTTGCCGTCTTTCCCGGAAATCTCGATCGAGTCCGGGGCGAGCCAGCCAGCTTGCGAGCGCAACCAGAAAATGCACGCCTGCACGGCTTGGGGCGTGTTCCCGATCGCCTTCTTGAACAGCGACTGCGCGACCATCGCGTTAGCGACTTCGCGGCCGTCTTTCAGCTCTTTCGAGCAGTATTTGCGCAGCGTCTTGACCGTCACGGGCAGGCCCGTATCAGGGTTGACAATGTGCTGCACGATCACCTCGGGTTTCATGCCGCACGCGGACATGACGCGCACGGTCATGCGCTGATCGTGTGTCGGCTCGAACGGTTCGAGCTGGCCTTGCTTGATACGGGGGTGCGTGCGCTTGAACGCCGATTTGCGATCGGGCGGAATAGGCTCGCAGTCGGCAAGCGTGCGCGGCTTCTCTTGCTCGGTCATGGCGACACCTTGAGATATGGAGCGTGAGGGTCGGCGTTACACCGCCGCTGTACCGGTGGAACCGGCCATCGCTTGCTTCTCACGCAGAGGGGGTTTCGGGTACTGCTGCGCATGCGACGCGAGACGTTCACGCATGCGATCGTCGAGCGGCATCACATAGCGATGCTTGCCTTCGGTGCGACGCTTCGGCAGGCCGGACGGGTCTGCGATCTTTCGCTCACCGCCGAAGGCGCCGCCGCTCACTTCGCGCTGATGCTTCCACCGGCCTTCGTGGAAATACTCGACACTCGCAGCGCTCTTGCCGAGATACAGCCAGTTTCCGGCTTGATAGATGCCGCCGTGGTGCCCCTGATTCGCGTCGGCGAAGCTGACGATCAGACGCAGGCCGGGCGAGTTCTCACGCAGCAGCTTGATAGCGAGCTTCACGATTCGAGAAACAGGCGTGACGTGCTTCGTGAGCGCGATGCGCACCAGCTCGCAGCATTCGAGCTGAGTGAGGCCGTAAGGCGTGCCGAGCTGCGGCGATGCACCCCGACCGAACAGAACGCACCCGATGAACTTGCCGGACTCCCACACACCGACTCGAACGAGCGGCGGCATCGGCATGCGTTTCGAGTAATGCCAGTGCATCACCGCATACGTGGCGGCCTCATGCGAGCACCAGTCGAGTTTCAGCTCAACGCATGAACTCATGGCCGCAGTTCGGACACTTGCACTTGCCTTTCTCGTCGAGCTTGCCCTGGCTGTCTGCGTCGGCCGGGCCGAACGTCGGCCCGACCAGCAAGTCGGCGACTTCCTCGGGGGCGAACCCGAGCAGGCTCACGTCGAAAGTTTCGTTCAGCTCGCCGAGTTCGAGCGCGAGAAGTTCGGTATCCCAACCTGCTTGCTCGGCGAGTTTGTTGTCGGCGATCACATACGCGCGGCGCTGCGTCTCGGTCAGGTGCGACAGGCTGATCGTCGGCACTTCGGTTTGCCCGAGTTTGCGCGCGGCGAGAAGGCGACCGTGACCGGCGATCACGTTGTCGGCGTCATCGATCAGGACCGGAATCGTCCATCCGAACTCGCGAAGGCTCGCGGCAATCTGCGCGATCTGCGCGTCGGAGTGCGTGCGGCTGTTCCGCGCATACGGGATCAGCTCATCGATCGAGCGATAGGTGACAGCGAGCATGGGAGGCTCCGAGTTACAGAAAACCGTCGCGCGCTATAGCCCGAGGTGGCCCGAGCTACGTTGTGAGGCTGGAGTGGAAAAGAGACAGTGACAGTGCCGGGGGGGCCGAAAGCGTTCACGCGCTACTTGCTGCACCCCGCCCGCGTGCTCGGGTGCACTCCCCAGCTCGCGAGCCGCCACACGTCTAGCGGCAGCGAAACCCCTCAGAGGTTTTCGGCACGACCAGCGGCCCATAGAGACGATGGCTGGGTCGCCGGTCAGTGATGCACACGGCGAGGCGCGCGGGGCTGCTGATGGAGCTATATGCGCGCTGGGGCTGTACTGGCGTTCACTTGCTCACCCCACCAGTACACGACGCTACGGGCTGGCAGTCGATCCGCCCCGCGCAGACGGTCGCGCAAGACAGGCAGGGGGGAGACGGCTGAAACGGAGCCTTTCCCTATCCCCTCTTACTCAGTAATTCTGAATGGCTTCAATATGAAGCGTTGACTGTCAACGTATTAAAATGAATTGAATCGATTCTCGTATGTTGACCGAACGGTCAATTCGATCAGCGCAGGAGTGTTGATTAAAAACTGTACGAGTTTGAGTAGAAACCCATTCACTTGCGATTACAGACTATTTCTCCACTTTGGCGAAATGCTAGGTTCTTTGTCACATAAATGCAAGTGAGCGCCCACTTACCACCCATCAGCATGCCGGTGCCCATATCGTTATACCGATAGGCGTTGGGAACGGTTTCACGGGGCGGGGAAGTAGGTGTAAACCCTACCTGTCATTGCTGCCAGATAGTGCACAATGCAAACCAATGTAAAATCAAACGAAACAATTACAATAAATCGGGGATGGTTGAAAAATAGAAAACCACAAACAAAAACGAGACCAACGTGCATAGCACGCCCCACAAATCGAAGCAATAACCGGAGCAGTAACAATGAGTAACTCCGATCTGATGACTCGCATATGGCGGGCAGAGGACGGTTATACGGACTATCGCGTGTTCCCGAATGAACGCGACGCGATGATCTGCCGCCTGATGTTCACGTTCGCGATCATCGCGGACATGACGCCCTACGCGTACGGCGAACGCTGGTGCTATCACTCGTATGCGGACGCGAAGGCCGCGCTCGACGCATGGGACGGCGAAGGCGAGCCGACCGGCTGGCATCGTCATCCTGACACTGGCCGCCGTCGCGAGAACGGCGACCCGGAACGGGAGACGATCAATTGGTGACGAGACGACCGCCCCCTATCGACGTGCACCAGTGGCAGGAGTGCGCGCGGACGATCCTGAACGAACCGCGTATCGATCAAATCGCACGTGCTCACGCCAGCTCGCGGCCGTCCGACCGTAACCCGTCGTGGCTGCACACGCACCGCGACCTAGATTACGTGTTGCGGACGCTCGAACGATTCGCACGCGGCGAAATTTTCGGCTAACCGTTGCCGGAACCGTTTCGCTAACTGTTACCGAAACCATTCCCGAAAGGGTTTCATCATGATCACGACTGTGGAACCGGGCGCGCCGGTGCCCGAGCACTACCGCGCCCATGTCGGGGCGATCTGCGACATGCTGCGGCTCGTCATCGCCGAGAAAGGCGCGTGCGACCCGTTCATCGTGCTCGGCAGTCTCACCGGGAATTTCGACGTGCCGGTGTACGGCATTTCTGAGCTTCCGCATGAGATCGGCTGCATGGCGATCACTGCGACGGCTAAGAGGGTGAACGCCGAATTCGTGCTGATCTGCCGCACGACGATCGCTGCGAACGCACGGACGAAAGAGCAAGCGGAGGCATACGCGCAGCAATACAGCAAGCCTGCTGACGTGCCTGGCGCGCAGCTCGTCGGGTTCGTGTCGCTTGAGACGTATGACGGCGTGTGGGTCGGCGTGAAGCCGGTCGAGTTCGTCGATGGTAAGGCGACGATCGGCGAGATTCGACTCGGCCGCGTCGATCCTGTCATGCCGATGCTTAACCTGCTGCCGAGTCGGACACCGCTGCAATGAACGGCATTCCACCGCTTCCGCCAAAGCCGCCGCGCCCGGTTGCTTTGTTGCTCGTCGCCGCAATCGTTTTCGTGTTCGACGGCATCGTGATCTATCACGAACTCGGCAACGCGCACGGGTTCGCGAGCGAGGGAGACGACGCGATGCTTTGGTTCGAGTGCGTCATTCTCGCGGTCATCGTGCTGTCGATGGTTGCGGTCGCGTGGCGTGGCATCCGAACCGAGATCGCATATCGGCGCACGTCCAAGCTGTACGACGACGCGGTGCGACTGCGTGAGGAAATTATTCGTGAGGTTGAGCGAGGCAGGAAATGAAGGACGAAGCCAATGAGGTCGAACACGAGCTAGCACTGATACGCGCGATCGAGAACGCGCACATTCTGGCGCATGCGGCCCACATCATCGATCAACACATCGATCGATGCGCCACCGTGCTGTGTGAGCGCATGGGAACGGACGACGTTGAATCGGCACGCATGGCCGCAGGCACTGCGGCGCTTGCGCTCGTCTACTTCGCCGAAGAGTTTTTGAGAGAGGCAAAACTCACCGAGAGACACAAACGATGAACGAACAACAATGGACGTTTGTTGACCGTAGCGATTGGGAGTCGGGCGAGTGGGACAACGAACCCGACAAAGTGCAATGGACGGACGAAGCAACGCGCCTTGTCTGCATGGCGCACCGTGGCCCGATGGGGAACTGGTGCGGCTATGTCGGCGTGCCGCCCGCTCATCCACTCTATGCGATCGATTACAGCGTGGTCCAGGACAAAGCGCCGATCGACGTACACGGCGGCTTGACCTACGCCGAGCACTGCCAGCCGAACCACGATCCGATTACCGGGCGCGGTGTCTGCCACATTCCCGAACCGGGCGAGCCTGACGACTTGTGGTGGCTCGGGTTCGACTGCGGGCACGCGTTCGACCTGCAACCGGGACTGCGTGCGCGATTGAAGCTGATGCGGGACGAGTTTGATTTGTCGTTTCGGACCGACTTTGAACAGTATCGAACTCTCGACTACGTGCGCAAGCAGGCCGCCTATCTGGCTGCGCAGCTCGCAGAGCTGGCCTAGGTAGGAAAATGTTTCGCAGGATTACGTTCGTAACATTTTGTTAGGACTACACGACATAAAGTCGTGTTGCATACCCATGCTCACAACATGTCCATTCTGCGGCAAACGTAACGACGACCACACCGGCGTCCGCGGACACATCGTGCCTGAGGACGGCGATGTATCAATCTGCATCGGATGCGGTCAGCTCGCCGTGTTCGATCACGACGCACTACGTGCGCCGACCGACGACGAGTCGGACGAGTTCGCACGCGATGCCGGTATACAAAAGTACCTCGCGGTATGGCGCGAGGTGGTTCGGAAGCACCCCCACTAACCACGAAAAGGAAACACGATGACGACAAATCGCGATAGACAACTGGCATCCCTTCTGCGTCAACACGAAGAGCTGTCCGCAAAGATCGATGAGATTCGCGACGCAGAAAAGGCCGAGGCGATCGAGCAGATACGCGCGCTGATGGCGACGTATGAAATCACGCTGTTGGAAATCGAAGGGCGCAAACGGCCGTTCAAAGCGCGCGGGCCGCGTAAGAAGGCCGAGTGATGGACATATGCACGTGGTGCGACGAGCCGATCCTCAGTATCTCGATGCGTGCGGAAAGGAATCTGCCGATGCACTGGGAATGCGCGCTACGTTCCGCTGTCGGCGGCGTGAATCACTTCCGAAAGCTCTGCGCGTGTTACGGCGGCGATCTGCTGCCCGATCCGGAAGGACTCACCCGCCGAGAGGCAGCAATCGAGCTTGCGCAAGCATGGATGCAACGAAACCCGCAGATGTGAAGCTCCTGCGCGTAACCGCCCCGCACTTCGTTGCGGGCGCGGTATGGGTGAGGCGCGGCGATGCATGGCAGTGTGTGCACGCCGCGCCGATCCTAGCGTGGATGATCAACAAACCCCGCGAGCGAGTCGCCGAGTACCTGCGACGCAAGCGGTACAAATGGGAATGGCTATGATCGCTGATCGAATCGCCGACGAGTTGCTGACGAATACTCGGACGCGTATCGATACGCTGACGATGACCGTCTATCTACGCAAAGCACACCGCATGTTGAACAGTCGTCCGTACGCAACTCTTGACCTGGCTGACGTTGAAGTCCAACCGGAGTATCGGCGGCGAGGGCTGTTCTCGTCGCTGATGGTCGGTTGCGAGGTCGCGGCAGGATTGCTCAACCTCGAAGCTGTCTATGTTGAGTGCATCCACAACAGCATCGTTGCGGATGCATTGACGCGACGCGGCTATGTTCTTGTCGAGGAATGCGGCCCTGATGTGCACATGTTCAAGCCACTGAAACCCCGTGACATTGGCGGGTAAAGTACGGCGTGAGCGCGTCGAGCGCTCGCGCTTCGACCGACGCGAGTTCGTCGACCAGCTTGTTCGACTGCCTATGCCAGTGCGTGTGTGAATGCCCGTATTCATCGGCGATCCGTCGCAGGGTGATCGGCGTCTCGCGGCGACTCACGAACGCATGCGCGACGAGTAGCAGCATAACGTCCTGCGGAACGTGCGGCATCCACACAACCCGTGCGTGATGTGCGAGCGCTTCGAACGCCTTGGCGCGCGCTTTCGTGAAGAATGCGACGCGCCCACCTTGGCGCTGTGCGTAATCGGTCAGCTCGTACCTGCATGCGATCACGCAGCGCTCAAGCGGCGGGCACTCGCGGACGACGGCGGCGCGGATGCCAGCGCACTCGGCGAACACTTCGTGGCGCGACAGCCCGCGAAAATCCACTGTCTTGACCTTGCGCGGTTCCCACACGTCGCTTTCCTGCATGAAACGCCGATAGACGTTCGCGAGAATCGACTCGGGCACCGCGTCGAAAGCTTGCATCAGGTAGGCGAAGTGCAGCGCGCGCGGGATCGACATGAACAGGGTGTCATTCATCGGGAGCCTCGATGGAAGTGATACGCACCCACAGGTGCGGATTGTCGCTGTAGCGCTTTGCCTTGCACGCAGACACGATTTGTCCGTCGTCGGCATAGAGCACGCCGTTACACGCATCCGTCACTGCCTTCTCGATATTGTCGAGATCGGGCTTATAGATCGGTTGCAATGTGCCCGCGCGTGCTGCTGCCTGCTTCCACTTCGGCCACGACTTCGCGATCGGCAGATACGCGATCAAGTCCAGGTGCAGCGCCCCCTCATACGGTTGCGCCATGCCGACCGCGGCGCGGGCCAGCAACCGCACGTCGTGCTCGTATGCGCGCGTGCGCTTCGGCGTATGCGTCCCGAACCGCGTCACGCGCGCTCGTCCCTTTGGGACAGGTGCGCCGGGAATCACGAAGCTGACCGCGAACCCCGTGCACTTCCCTTCGTCGATCGTGCTCATGGGACAGTCCTCCGCTGTTGTTCGAGCGTCCTGTAAATCGCGCGATAGCGCCGCCGCAGCTCGTCATCGCGGATCGAGTCGATTAATTGCCGTCCGGCCGCGCTGAGGATCGAATCGGCGGCGACGCGGAGCACTTCGGGCGTGAGTCGATGGCCGCTCGCCGACGTGCCACGGTCGAGCAGCTTGAAAGCCCATTCGACGCCCGGCTTCGTGCGGATCGGCTCGACGACAGCGCGAAGCGCGGCGAGGTTCTTCTCGACTTGCTCGGCGTTCTGCTGCGGGTTGTAGGTGAGCTGCGCGGCGTGCGCCTCGGTCAGATGCTTGCGCGACTGGATGCAGAGCGCGCGAATTTCGCTCGGCACGGGTGCATAGCCGCTCGCATCGATGTGCACCTGGAACGCGTCAGCGATCGCCTCGGGCGGAAACGGCGTCAGCGTGCGCCACCAGAGTTCTGCGACGGGCTGGGTCGGCAGCGGCTTGCTGTACGTCTCGAACACGCTACGCAATGCCGCGACGAAGCTAGGGCGGTCGGCTTCAGTCATTGCGGTTCCATGTCGATCGTGAACGGATCATCCGGCAGCGCACGCCCGTTCGGCTTGGTGGCGTCGAGAAAGTCGCGCATGTTCTGATCGCTTTCGAGCTTGCGGCGCTCGGCAGCAGTCATCGAGCGCGGCGCAGACACGCGCCCCGCGACGGGCGGGTTCGCGTTGATCTTTCGGAACTCATCGATCTTTTCGGCGTTCCGCAGAATCAAGTCGAGGCCGTTGAACGCGGTCTGCCGGTCGTTATCGCCCATGTGGAACGGCGAGCGCGAGCAGCCGCGAATCGCTTCCTTGAGATCGGAGACCGAATAGCCGCGCTTGATCGCCCGGAGGATCAGCCCGCGTCGGTTGTCATCGAGCCGCGAGCGAGGCGACGACATGACGAGCTGCCAATACTCGAACACTTCGCGCACCACGTCGGCAGCTTCAGCCATGTCGTCGTCCGCGTACGCTTGCGAAAACGACATGTCTTTGCTTTTGACTTTGGTTTTATGTTTATGGATATGCATATGATTTGGCGAAGGGTTAGCGGAACCGTTTCGCAAACCGTTTCCCGCTCCTTGCTGGGCGGGGCTTTGCGCGCTTTCGCCCTGCTGCATCACGTCGAACTCGGGGGAACCGTTTCCCGAACCGTTACCGGAACCGTTTGCCGAACGGTTTCGCTTGCGCGGTGCAGCAGTGGGCATGTCGATCACTTGATCGAATGCGGCGGCGAATCCGTCGCCCCGTGAGGCCACGAACTCCCGCAGTGCCGCATACGCTTGCCGCTTGAGATCACACTCGGGCAGGTCAGTCCAGAAGTGCACCCAGCTCCGCACGACGTTCGGATTCGCGGGCGGGTCATACTCGATCGACTTCGGCAGGTACAGAAAACCGTGCTCGTCGTCGAAGTGCGCCATCCCCATTTCGACGACTTCAGCCATGCAGCTCCGCACGCGATCGAGCGGCCAGTGCAGGCGGTCGGCGATACCGATCGTCGTCAGTCGGTACAGACCGGGGATCGATGCCGTATGTGGCCCGGTCAGCAGATACAGCCAGAGCGCCTGTCCGCTCGGCGCGAGCCGCGACAGCTCACCAAACTTCTCGTCGGCCCACAAGCGCGCGCGCACCTTGGCGTAACGGCCAGCATTCTTGATCATGGTTAACCTCGATTGCGGAGAGTCGATCAAACCAGCACGTCGGTGCCGACGAGCTGCGCGTGCTCTTGTTTCAACTGCCTCACGCGTTTTCGCAATCGGTTGATCTGAATCAGTCGCGATCGGACGACGTGTTCGTGATTCATCAAATCAGTGTATTCCGATGTATTTCCGTTAAGTAAATCAGGCCAATCCAATTCAGGTTTCAGAGCAATGAAAAATCTAATCCAATGAGAGGGAATGTGTTTCTGTTTAAGCCAGTGTGAAATCAGCGATTCAGAAATTCCGGTAAGGCCCGTCACACAACGTCGTCCGCCCACCTGCCTGATGATGGCGTCAACCTTCATTGCGCACCTCGTTTTGAAAAAAGTCTTTCGGGTTTTTTAAACTGTGGCCTATGATTGCCACACGCCCCAGTTATCAGCTTCGTTTTCAACCGCGTCAATTGGTTTCAGCTAATAACATGCGGGCGTCAATTGCTATCACGGGCTGCATTTCAATTCGGAATGTAATGGCGTTTAAAAATGGATAATCTTTTTCGACTCCGTTCGTATCTGCGTCGTCTGACGCCCGCGCAACGCCGTTCGTGGTTCGAGCAGCGCAAGCGCCTCACGCCGCGCGTGCCGATCGGCACGGCGGTCATCCCTCGGTCGGTGCGCCGACAGTTCGTCTATATCAAGCTGGCTTAAGCCACACGTCCCGCACAGTTCCCGCCCATCAACACATAGCGAGGGTCATCACCATGACCATAGTTAGTCGAACTAAGGTTCGTGCGTCCTCTTGGGGCGCGCTGTTTGACTGCGCCTACAAGTGGGAATACGAGGTTCTCAACCAGCACCGCAAGGCGGTCGGTCTGCGCGCCGCGCTCGGCACGGCGATCCACGCGAGCACCGCCGTTTTCGATCAAGCGCTGATCGACGGCAACACGATCAAGCCTGCGGACGCTGCTGAGGTGTTCGTCAACAAGCTGAAGCACCCCGAATACGATGTGGACTACACGCAGGACGAGCTGACGGTGAAGCAAGCCGAGTCGATCGGCCTGACCCTGCACACGAAATACTGCACGACGATCGCGCCGACGATGCGTTACGAGTCTGTCGAAGCGCCCTTCATGCCGCTCGATATCGACTGCGGCGGGGGCGTGATTGTGCAACTCACCGGCACGATGGACCGTGCGCGCGTCGCGAGCGGCAAGGGTCGGCGCATCGTCGATCTGAAAAGCGGCGAGCGTGCGATCGTCGGCGGCACCGTGACGACGCGCGGCCACGCTGCGCAGTGCGGCACGTATCAATTGCTCGACGATCACACGACGGGCAAGACGAGCGAAGGCGCGCAGATTGTCGGCCTCATGACGAGCAGCAAGCCGCGCGTCGGGGTGTCGCCCGTGTTCGACGCCCGCAAGGTCATGGTCGGCACTGACGGCCAGAAAGGGCTGATCGAGTATGCGGCCGAAATGTTCCGTACTGGTCTGTTCCCCCCGAATCCCCGCTCGATGCTGTGTTCGCCCAAGTATTGCGCGCGCTGGAACTCCTGCATTTTCCACGAATGAACGAGACGTACGACGACGCCGATTTGGTCGCGGCGAAGCCGAGCCGAGAACGGAATGCGCAAGTGAAGTGGGGTAGCGGCGAAATCGGCGTGAAGCCCACGCCGAGGAAATCGAAGCGCGCGCCCGCAGCGTTCAGCACGGCCGAAGTGAACGAAGCCGTAGCGCAATTTCTCGCGAGGAAAGCATGGACGAAGTAACGAAGGTGGATCAGTGGCTGCCCGATTACGACGGCGAGTGCATCCAGTGTGGCGAATCGCCGACTGTGGACGGCTGGCGGAACGGAAAGCTGGTCTATCACGGTCGTATGTGCGGGCCGTGCACATGGGGCACTGCTGAGGCGGTTGACCCTGCAACGTGGAACGATTGACGGAGATACAACGATGCCGAACATTCAAGAGCTGAAGCAAAGCGACGAGAAGTCGCGCGCAGTCCGCACCGCCGACTCGTTTACGGAGGTCGAAGCGTTCTTCAAAAAGAACGCCGACCAGCTCCGCATGGCGCTGCCGAAGCACCTGAACCCCGATCGCGTTACGCGGCTCGCGCTTACGTCCCTGAGCCAATCCGCCGACCTGCGCAAGTGCACCCTGCGCAGCGTGTTCGGCGAGGTCATCAAGGCTTCGCAGCTCGGCCTCGAAATCGGCGTGCTCGGTCAGGGGTATCTCGTCCCGTTCTTCAATTCTCAGAAGGGCGTGCACGAAGCCCAGTTCATTCCGGGCTGGCGTGGTCTGGTTGACCTGGTGGCGCGCGCGGGCCGCGCGTCGGCGTGGACGGGCGCAGTGTTCGAGGGCGACGAGTTCGACTATGCGCTCGGTGATAAGCCCTTCGTCACGCACCGGCCGCACGGCGAGGACGATCCGAAGAAAATCACGCACGTCTATGCGGTCGGCCGCGTGAACGGCAGCGAGTGGCCGATCATTGAAGTGTGGCCGATCGTGCGCGTGACGAAGCACCGCGACAAGTTCAACAAGGTCGGCCAGCGTCACTACTCGTTCAAGAATTGGGAAATGTACGCGCGCAAAATCCCGCTCTTGCAAGTGCTCAAGTATCTGCCGATGTCGGTCGAGCTGACGCAGGCTTTGCAGGCCGAGGCCGCGCTCGGCGAAGGCTTCACGATCGACGGCGACTTTACGGCCGTCGAACCGGATCAGCCGGTCGAGCGTGACGTGACCGACCACGACACCGGGCGCGGCGGGCTGCCCCCCGCGCTGAACGAGCCGCAGCCGCCGACGTATTTCGAGATCGAATCGGCGATGAAGAACGCGCGCAGCGTTGACGAACTGAACGCAGCGGCCGACCTGCTGCGGGCGCTGCCGGACGATGAAGCCGTCGAGCTGGCGAATCTGTACGAGGCGCGCGTGAGCGAGTTCCAGCCCGCGCCCGCTGCGAACCGGTCGCGAAACCGCGCGATCGACTAAGCCCCCTCTATGACCGAGTGCCCGAACGGCGCGCATCGTGCGCGCTGCGGGCCTCACTTTGCCTGGAGAAAGTGCGATGACGACGGAAAACGATGTGCTGGTAAAGACGACGGAAACGATCGCAGGCGACTTGATCGCGGCGCTGGTGCAAGAGCTGCGCCTGTTGCCCGATATCTGGATCAAGGTCGGTTTCGACGAGCAGCAAGACATCTTGGAGCGCATCAAAAAGCGCGTGACCGACAACGTGCGGCAGGCGGTCACCATGATTGCGGCAAGTGATCGGATGACTGTCGCGGCCGAGCTGAAGCGCGTCACGTTCGCCGATAAGGTCGAAGCCGTGTTCAGCCTCGCGAAGCGCGACCCGTCCGCGATGGAACTCTGTCACGCGCAAGGGCTGGCCTGCCTCATCGTCGTGGCTGACGCGCAGCAGCACATGGGCGGCACCGACACGCCGCAAAAGGACATTCGGCAGAAAGACATGTTCGACGGCAGCGGCACCGGCGACGCCGACAGCCTGATCGAGCAAGTGCGCCGCCGCTCGCAGCAGCCGCCGAGCGTGCCGCCCGCGCCGTCCGGGGAGGACGAATAATGAAAGTCACCCGCTTGGCCGTCCGCAATTTCTGCGGGGCTTTCCGAATTGACGTCGAGCCGAAAGAGCCGGTCGTGCTTATCTGCGGCTCGAACGGCGCGGGTAAGTCGTCGCTCGTCGAAGCGCTGCGGTTTGTGGCGCTCGGCGACGGCGGCGGCGCGCGCGTCGTCAAGTCGGGCGACTGGCCCCTGCTGGTGTCCGAAGGTTCCCGTGAGGCGGTCGTCGCGCTTCACGTTGAACATGACGACGGCAAGAGCATCCGCCGCGTATCGCTGCCGGAAGGCATCGCGACGCAAGACGGCCCCCCTATCCCGCAGCCGGAATACCTGCCGTTCGTGCTCGATCCGACGCTGTTCGCGAGCGTGCCGACCGACGAGCGCCGCATGCTGCTGTTTCACCTGCTCGGCGCGTCGATCGAGCCGGATGCGGTCGAGAAAATCCTCATCGATCATGACGTTAGCCCGATGCACGCGAGCGAAGCCGCAACGCTGATGCACGGCGGCTTTGAAATGATGCACGCATATGCGCTCGACCAAGCGAAGCAGGCGCGCGCGGCGTGGAAGGCGATCACGGGCGAAACCTACGGATCGCGCAAGGGCGACACCTGGGCCGCGCCGGTCGTCGAATTCTCGCCCGAATACCTCGATCACGTCGTCGCCCGGCTAGCTGAGGTCGGCCCCGAACTCGAAGGCGTGCAGCGCGCGCTCGGCGCGATCGAAGAACGGCACCGGATCGCGCAGCGCGGCGCGCAGTCTACGCCGTGCCCGCACTGCGGCGGTTTGCTCATGATCAACGGCGACCACCTCGAACCGTTCTCGCAGGCCGAAGGCGGCAGTAACGCCCTCGCGATCCTCGAAGGTGAGTACAGCGCCGCGCGCACGCATGCCGACGAGCTGCGGTCGGTGCTCGACGCGCTGACGACGCAGCGCCGCGAACAGGAGGCCATTCAAGTGCAGGCGGTCGAAGGCGAGAAGCGCACCGAAGCGGCGCGCGGGTATCACGCCGACGTGAAGCAATGGACGATGGTGGCCGATCTGGCTGCGCCCGAAGGACTGCCGTCCGAGCTGCTGCGGGGCGTGCTCGGCCGGTTCAATGCGACGCTGCGCGGGTTCGCCGCTCAGAACGGGTTCCAGCAATGCGCTGTCACGCCCGCGCTTACGGTGACTGCGGACGGCCGACCCTATGCGCTGCTGTCGAAGTCGGAAAAGTGGCGGGCCGATCTGACGTGCGCAGTAGCAATCGCTCACTTCTCGGGCCTGCGCTTCGTCGCGACCGACGAGTTCGACGTGCTCGATACCGGGGGCCGCAATGGTGCGCTGCAATGGCTTGAGCATCTGGTGCAGCATAAGGAACTCGACGCCGCGTTTCTGTTCGCGACGCTCCGCACGCTGCCGCCGCCCGAGCCGGGTTTCATGGAGTCGCACTGGATCAAGACGGGTGAAAACGAACACGTCGGAGGCCGCAATGAGTAGCGAAGAAACGACCACCTCGCAACGCGTCCTCACGTGGATGCGCGCGACCCGCGAACGTTACCCGGACGGGATTACCAGCGTCATGCTGGCTGATCAGCTCGACCTCGAACCGAACAGCGCGGCAGCGGTACTTTCCAAGCTGTTCGACTCGCGATGCGTGACCCGCGAGAAAACGAACGGCGCGCGCGGCGGGCGGCTGCTGTATCGCTATCGCTACGTGACCGACGTTCCGATGGCCAAGCCGGTTGAAACGCGCCAGAAGCCCCCCATCGGGCGTGTCGCGGTCGGCGACATGCTGATCCTTATCCCGATCGGCAAAGAAGCCGTGCAAATCACGGTCGAGGATGCTCGCGGTCTATACCGTCATCTCAGCATGCTTTTCGGGAGATCAAAGTGAGCCAGATAAAGGAAACCGCGCAGCTCATCACCGACGTTCTGCCGCCTGGCTCTCACTTGACGGCGGCAGAGATTCGAGCGCGTGCGCCGACCGCGAAGCGCGTTTCGGAAACGCTCGGCGCTATGGTGCGGCGCGGCATAGCCCGACGATGGGGTGTCCGGCATACGGCGGACGGCAAAACGGAAGTCATTTTCACGATCGATGTAAAGCGGTGTTAACGCGGCAATTCTGCGCGATTTACGTCTAGTAACACCTTGTTACGTTGATTAACCATGACGCAACCATACTGACGAGCATCAATCTCCATACCTTTCGTTCCTAATCGGAATGAATTCCGCAATGGGGAAAGAGCTGAACAGTACGGGTGCATGACGATGATCCATTCCATCTATGAATACGCAAGCAACGCGGGAGACCATCCCGCGCCACATGGTCGGCTTGCCTCGCGACGAGCGCGGTTATCCGGTGCCGTGGTTTTGCGCGATCGTGAATGGTCGGCCCGACTTCCGAATCGCGGACGCAGAGCGGGTTTGGCAAGCCGTGATAGGCTCGCGCTGCTGGATTTGCGGTGGCAGTCTAGGCCGCTTTCGATCTTTCCTGATTGGGGCGCAGGGCGCGATGAATCGCGTTCACTCAGAACCCCCTAGCCATCACGATTGCGCGACTTACGCCGTCAGCGTCTGCCCATTCCTCGCACTGCCGAAGGCGCGCAGGCGTGAGGCAAACAGACCGGAGAACGCAGTCTGTCCCGATGGGTTAGACCTCGCGAATCCTGGCGTCGTTATCGAATGGGTTTCTAGCTCTGCCCGCCCTTTCAATGGGAAGGACTCCTTTCTATTTGAACTCGGCGAGCCAGATGCAGTGCGATGGTTCTCGGAAGGTCGCCCGGCGACACGAGATGAAGCAAAGAAAGCAGTAGATGAAGCGGTAACTAAGTTGCTCGCGCATGCAGGCGACGATGCAGTGAAACGCGGGGCCGTGCGATTACGCGAACGCACGATTCTCAGTTATCTGCCACAGGTGAATTCGATAAATCAGGAGTGAGAGTATGCGCCATCCATATATGCAACCGCGCGATGCACGTATGAACCGCGAGGCAAACAGCCCGAGCAAGCTGCCCCCGGCCAAACGGCCGCGAGACGCATCGGCGGGACCGGTGCGCATTACGTGGACTGAGCTTGAGTGGCGGGCCGTGGTCGAGAAGGCGATCCAGATTCAAGCGATCGAGCCGAACCTCTCGGACTATCAAGCCGCAGACCGCGCGCAGGCTATCGTGCTGCTGTCGAAAAGACAGCGACCGTTCTATAGCGAAGCCGGGAATCCGCAATCGAGGCTGCGGGAAAGCTTGATGATGTATTTCATGGATATGCGCGCCGAACTTGCGAGCAAGACACAGGAGACGATCGTGATCGATACCGCAGCGGTTGATACACCGGATGAGACGACGCCCGCAGGCGCCCCGGAACAGGCTTCGCCGGGGCTGATCGATGACGCAGCGCCGTCGAGCACCGAACTGCCCGCGACGCTCGATTACAGCGCGCTCGCCCCTGAACGCACAGAGCTGAACGGGCAGCACGCGGATAAGCGCACATTGGTGCGGTGGACAGACGACGAAAAACTCATGATCGCGGGCAAGTCATTGGAACTAATGCGCGGTTTCGACGGGATGAAGCCCCTCGAAGCAGTGCGCAAAGCGATTGAATACAACCTGCCGAGCGAGCGTCATCGAACAATCGTGACGTTCGGCGATGTGAAGTGGATCGACGGCATGTGGAAGCTGATCCAAGACCGTGAGCAAGCCGAAGCGCTCGCGCGTGAGCAAGAGCAGGCCCGAGAAGAGAACGCCCGGCGCGAAGAGAACGCCCGGAACGAGCAAGCGGTGCGTGAGGCGCGCGAGGCACACGAACGCGCACAAGCCGAGCGGATCGCAGCAGAGAAGGACGCCGCCCGCGAGCAGTCGATCGACGAAGCGGTTAACGAACGGCTCGCCGCGCTGTCGTTTGAGGGCATCGTGCGACTGTTCGCCAACAAGGTCGCGCGGACGGTGATGAATGAAATCGGCGCATCACTGTATGCCGATATCGAGGAACAGATTGAAGGGCTGGTGTCCGCAGCGCGCGCCGGATTCTCGACGACGCCCGGGAGCGCCGCAGCCGAACAAGCAGTGATCAAGCGTCCGGCGCACAAGCCGAAAGTGCTGATCTGCGGCCTGTTGAATCAGCAAATCGCTGAAGTGAAGCAGTCCTATGGCGATGTGCTCGAACTCGACTTCGCGAAGCATCGCGACGAAGGCGGCGTGAAGCTGAAGGACAAGGGCGCACGCGATCTGGTGCTGATCATGGATGAATGGGGCGGCGCGCGGTTCAAGCGCGAAGCGAAGGCGGCGGGAATCGCTTACGTCCCCATCAACGGCACTGTGTCCGCGTTGAAAAAGTGGCTCGACAGCTACGTATCGAACGCAAACGGAGCGAACTAGCGATGTTCTCGATGTGGGTCATCTATGAACGGCCGCGCGACTATCCCGAGCAGTATGTCGCGCGCCGACTGCGAGCAAACAGTGGCGGCGGCGTCATCACGCTACGTGGCGACGTGATCCTCGGCGACACGCTCGACGAAGTGCGCGCGCGGCTCAAGCCGTTCGGCCTGCATCGCATCGCACGTGATCCTCGCGACGAGCCGCAGGTAGTCGAGACTTGGCTGTAAGACCGAACCCCTGAAAAGGCGCAACGAGTTTTCGGGGGTTTCTAAACCGACCTTCTGTTAGAGGTACTTATGAAGCAACGCGAAATGGTCGAGTATCGAAGCCCTCTGTCGTGGACGCGGGTGATCGACGTGCTCACCGAGAACGGGAATCAAGGCATGACGAACAAGGAAATCGCAAACGTGCTGGATACCGACTATGCACGCGTCCGCGGCCTCACGCTCGTTATGTGGGAACACGGCGCACTGTCGCGCGTGCACGTTGGCGAGACGGGCGGAGCGACGTTTTACTTTCTGCCGATCACGGAAGAGGTGAGCGATGAAGAACGAAGCACAGCGCTTTAACTGCCCGCGCCGGATCATGGCGCTGATCCACGCCGAGGACGAGTGGCTGACGACTCGATGGAATCGCCCGGATGATCAATGGCCCGAGGCTGCATCGCCCAAGCCGCGCACGTGTAGCTACTGCGGCGGCGTGCACCCCGACGACGTTATCCCGCTGCTGATCGCGGGGTGGCACGTCGAACCGACCACGAAGAATTACAAGTTCTACGTGAACGATCCGGACGGGCATTCGGCAGTTCCGCCCGTGAAGGTCTACCTGCAACACTGGACGCAAGAGCAAGTGCAGCGGGCCGACGCGATTCTCAAGGCGCGCTATGAAATGGAGCGCTCGCACGTTAAGAACGACTAGGAGGCGACAGGGGAAAGCATGGACACGAACGCACAAGCAAACAAGGCCGCGCCGCCGGACGATGACGAAGTGTGGACGCCCGCGCAGCTCGGTAAATTTCTCGGTTACAAGGCCGAGACGATCCGAAGCTATTCGACCGCGCACCCGGATCGACTGCCGCCGCGCATCAAGGGTTTGAAGCGCCCGCGATGGCTGCGCTCGGTCGCGATGGCATGGGCGCGCGACGGTAGCAAACGCGATCCGCTCGACGATGCAGCGAAGCCCGAGCAGCCGATCGAATCGCGCGAGCCGCGCAAACCTCAGGTCGGCCGACCGCGCAAAGTTCCGGCGCACTGACCAAAAGAAAAGCGGCCCTGCGGGGCCGCTTCCCTTTGTACTCTACCTCGCTACTGATCGAGTGCGTCGAGCGCGTCGGCCATCTCAGTCCCACTCAAGTTGAAATAGATTTTCAACATTTGGAGCGATTTGTGGCCCGTGAATGCAGACAGCTTGAGCAAGGCCACGTCGTTATCGCCGACAATCTTTTTCAGCTTCTTCGCAACGCGTGTGGCTGCCTCGCGGCGGGAGTCGTGCGCGTGCAGGTCAATGATGCCCGCCTGCTTCTTCGCTTCGCAAAACAGTGTCGTGAAACGATCCTCCGACATAGGCACCAGCTTTTCGTCAGGCTCGCCGACAGGCACGAGTTTGAGCAGCGCCAACGCTCTTTGCGAAAGAGGCACCTCGCGCGAATCGCCGTTCTTGGTCGTCTGAAGGTAAATGTAGCGTTCAGCGATATGGACGTCCCGCCAACAGACTTTCGTGAACTCGCCACGACGCATCGCGGTTTCGATCGCGAACAGGAACGCCCACATTACCCATTGGCGTGTTTTCTTCGGCGTGGACTTCATATCCCAGTTGAGCGTCGCAGCCAACCGTTCGATATCGTCCTCCGTTACGCGTCGCGTGCGCGGCTTTCCCTTTGGCGGCATCGTGATCATGCTGACGGGGTTCTGCTTCAATGGAACTTCCCACTCGCGGATCGCGTGTGTGAATACGCCCGACAGGAACGCCATTTCTCGAATAAACGTGGACGACTGGACCGGCTTCTCACCTTTCAAACGATAGTCGCGGTATGCGCGCAAATCTGCCGCACCGAAATTCGCGACGCGCTTCTGGAACGTTTCCAACTTGGCAAGCCGCAGACCAAGGTTCAATTCGACTTTGTAGCCGGGTCGTGACGGGGAAACGTCCCGAATGAATCGATAGATCACCGCCGCCACAGTTGGATTTTCGCCAAAGTCATCATGTCGGATCACTTCGCCGCGCTTGATACGTGCCTCGATCTGTTCGGCCCATTGTTCGGCTTCAATGCGCGTGTCGAAGGTCGCGCTTGCCTCTTGTCCGCGCATCCGAACCTGCGCACGCGTGCTGCTTCCGCGAGTCGTGAACGTCGCCATTTTGTGTACCTCACAACGTGTTTTATGGGAGTAACCAGCCTATCACTTCCCATTGGCCCGAAGCGTGCACCGGGCGTTCACGTTGGAGCAAATTGTTACACGCGATCACACTGAAATATATTTAAAATCAATAGGTTGCATACTCATACACGAGAAAAATCGAGACCTGTTCGAGGTGCCGATGATGACCGGCATGAACTTCGGCGGCGGCTCCGAATTCGCGGCGATCCACCTGTGGACGTCGCCGCCGCACATCGCGCTGATCGTCGCGATGTCGTTCCTCGTGAATTCGCGTCACATCCTGATGGGCGCCGCATTCGCGCCGTATATCCGCCGCCTGCCGCGCCGCCGCGCGTTCTTCGCGCTGTTCTTCATGTGCGACGAAAGCTGGGCGATGTCGCTCGCCGACGCCCGGGCGCGCTCGGCCACCCACATCAGCGTGCCCTACTACGCCGGTATCTGCGTGGGGCTCTACCTGACATGGATCTCGATGACCACGCTCGGCGCGGCGGTCGGCCCGACGATCGGCGACGTCGAGCAGTACGGCTTCGACATGGCGTTCACGGCCGTCTTCCTGGTGCTGCTGCGCGGGATGTGGAAAGGGATGCGCGCGAGCCGCCCGTGGTTCGTGAGCCTCGTCGTCGCGGCGGCCACGCACCTGGCCGTGCCCGGCGCGTGGTACGTCGCTGCCGGCGCCTGCGCGGGGCTGATCGCCGCGCTGCTGTGGGAGCCGCGCGATGCCTGATTTACCGGATCTCAACACGGTCGTCACGATCGTGCTGATGGCGTCGACGACTTACCTGTCGCGCATCCTCGGCTACGTGCTGCTGCGCAACCGCACGCTGAGCCCGCGCATGGCGGCGGTGATGGAGAACGTGCCCGGCTGCGTGCTGATCTCGGTGATCGCGCCGGCCTTCGTGTCGACGCGCCCGGCCGACCTGCTCGCACTGGCCATTACGCTGATTGCGGCGACACGCCTGTCGATCCTGCCGACCGTCATCGTCGGCGTCGTGTCGGCCGGCGTGTTGCGGCACCTGCTCGGATAACGCGGATAACGCGGGTAACGCCGATCCGTCCCGCCGCATCGGCGGTCTGCCGAACCCGAGAACGGGCGCGCGATGCGCCCGTTTTCGCATGCGCGCACGGTGCAAGGTGCTGCGTGGCACGACAGGCGTCGCGACGGGATGCTAGCCTTGCGGGTGTACCCGCGATGCCTTCCCCCCTCATTGCCTACCTGCGAGGATCGTCCCGATGCAAGAAACCCGCCCGCTGTTCGATCGTGTCCTGCTCACCAACGACGACGGATTCGACGCCCCCGGCCTTGAAGTGCTCGAACAGGTCGCCACGCAACTGGCGCGCGAAGTGTGGATCGTCGCGCCGGCGGAAGACCAGAGCGGCACGTCGCATTCGCTGAGCCTGCACGAACCGCTGCGCGTGCATCGCAAGGGCGAACGCCGTTTCGCTGTGCGCGGCACGCCCGGTGACTGCGTCGCGATCGCGATCAGCCACCTGATGAAGGATGCGCGGCCCGACGTCGTGTTGTCCGGCGTGAATCGCGGCGCGAACCTCGGAACCGAAACGGTGTTCTCCGGCACGGTCGGCGCCGCGATGACGAGCATGCTGGTCGGCGTGCCGGCCATCGCGCTGAGCCAGGCCTTTACCGATCGCAATGCGGTGCCGTGGGGCACCGCGCTGGCGCTCGCGCCGGACGTCATTCGCCGGCTCGTCGCCGCCGGCTGGGACCGCGATGCGTGCCTCAACGTGAATTTCCCGGCGCGGCCGGCCGAGGACGTGCGCGGCCTGAAGGTGACGAACCAGGGGGCCGGTACGCTGCAGGGCGTCGAGATCGTGTCGGGCCGCGATCCGCGCGAAATCGACTATCACTGGCTGAAACTCGCTCGCGCGCCGCGTGAGGACGATCCGCATTCGGAAACGGTCGCTCTCGGCGAAGGGTATGTCGCCGTCACGCCGCTGAAGTTCGAGCGCACGCACGACCACGCGCTCGCGCAACTGCGGTCGCGCCTCGGCTGATCCGCGTACGGAGGCTAAAGAGCGGTCGCGGCAATCGCGTGCATGATTCTTGCGCGCGGCTGTCCGGCCGCGACATTGCATCACCGCATCGCCACAACACCGCGACGCTGTATCCCCACATCACTTGCATCACTGCATCACTGCATCACCGCATCACCGCATCACCGCATCACCGCATCACCGCATTACCGCATCACCGCATCACCACTTCACCCCATCACGTCAGGTTCATTCCCCCATCGAGCATCACGATCTCGCCCGTCACGTAATCAGACGCGACGAGCATCGCGACCGTCTGCGCGATGTCATCCGGCGCCGCCGCCCGGCGCATCGGCGCGCGCTCGCGCCAGAGCTGCTGCGCGTCCGTCCAGTCGGCCGTGAGCGGCGTATCGACGAGCCCCGGTGCGACCGCGTTGACGCGAATCGCCGGCGCGAGCGTGCGCGCGAGCAGCCGCGTCGTGTGATTGAGCGCGGCCTTCGCGGCCGCATAGGGAATCGACGCGCCCTTCGGCCGCACGCCCGCATGCGAACTGACGTTCACGACGCACCCGGCCCGCCCGTGCGACGCCGCCTCGCGCAGCGCGGCCTCCGCTTCGGCAACGAGCCGGAATGGCGCGATCACGTTGATCTCGTGCATCTCGCGCCACACGTCGGGCGTCGCCGCGGCAAGGTCGTCATGCGGAATCACGCGGCTGACGCCCGCGTTGTTGACGAGGACGTCGAGCCGCCCGTGCACGGCCAGTGCGTCGCGAATCAGCCGCACGCGTTCGGCATCGTCGGCGAGATCGGCCTGCACGTAGGCCGCGCCGAGTTCACGCGCCATCGCGCGCCCCACGTCGGCCGAACTGCGCGAATGCAGGATCACCGCATAACCGTCCGCCGCGAGGCGGCGCGCGATCGCCGCGCCGATTCCCGACGTCGATCCGGTGACGAGCGCGACCGGCCGATGCAGCCGCGACGCGCGCGGCTCGGCGACGGTTTCGGTTTCAGGTTCCGTTTCGGGAATCGGGGCAGAGATCGGCGGAAGCGGCGCGTCCATGTCGGGGAACCCTGTGAGTGGCGTTCCCGCATCATAAGCGCGACGACGTCTCCCAGACGCGAAAGTCACCGCGGCCACCACGAGGATCGCTCCGGCGAAGCCGAATCGGCCGGCTATCCATGCGGCCGGCAACGCGCGGATCGCACAGCCGGGATCGCGCCAGAACCGGTACACGCTCGGCGAGCGAGCACACCCGCCAGCCGGGCCCGGACGCGTCGGACGCATCGGACACGGCAGCAATCAGGCCCGGACAGACCATCGCCGTGCCGAGACCGGGCAACACGCTCGCCACGAGCCGCCAGCGCGACTGCCCCGTCAGCGAGGTCGGCGCGAGCCCAGCCGCCGGCACCCGCATCCCGGCGACGATCAGCCCCTTGCGGCCCCAGCGGTCGCTCAGCGGCCCGGTGACGATCCGGCAACTTGCCCCACACGGCCGGACAGACGGCCGGACAGACGGCCTCAAGGATGCCGATCCGCTCGAAACCGGCACGACCGGATGAAGCCATTCGGCCCGCGTCGAGGCGGGCCGCTTGCCGTTGCCTGCTGCTACTTCCCTGCAAGCGTCAGCGAAGGTGCGAGCGCGCTGTTCGGATCCTGACCGTTCCACTGGCTGACCCAACCATCGTTCGGCGTCGCCCCCATCACGAAATCGAGCGTGCCGCCGGCCTTCATCTCGTCGTAGGTGATGTACGGCCGATGCAGCGGCACGCCGTTCAGGCTCACCGACTGCACATAGCGATTGACCGACGACGGCGCGCCGCCGCCGGCCGTGTGCGCCGTCACGGTGAAGCGCCGCGACTTGCCGAACTTCAGCGCACCGCCGTCTCCGCCGCCCGATGCAACCGGGATGTCGATCGTCGCTTCCGCGAACAGCGGCGTGCCAAGGTAGAACACGCCGCCCACCGGATTCAGCGAATAGATGCCGAGCGCGGACAGCACGTACCACGCGGACAGTTGCCCGCAGTCGTCGTTGCCGGGAATGGCCGAATCGCGCACGCGGCGCGGGTCCGCCAGCGCGGCCTTCAGGCTGTCGCCGCTGAGCAGCGCGCGATCGCCGGCCGTCAGCGTCAGCGAATACATGTCGTCCATCACCGTGCGCACGCGGTCCTGTGTCTTCGACGGCATGCCCGCGATGTCGTACAGGTACGGCAGATGGTTCGCCGGCTCGTTCCCGGCGAAGAACTGGCCGCTGCGGCCGGTCAGGTCCGGAAAGCCCTGGTTGCCGAGGAAGGTCAGCGGGTTCGCCGGATCGAACGTGCGATCGAGCTGCGCGATGAACTGGCTTTTCCCGCCGAGCAACGCAACGAGCCCCGGGAAGTCGTGGAAGATGTTCCACGTATCGATCCACGCATTCGATTCGGAGAAGTCCGTCTTCTCCGCCGCCGTCGGGTCGAAGCCCGCCACCCAGTTGCCCTGCGCATCCTTCGGCTGCGAGAACTTCCAGCCGTTGTTCAGCGTCGGGTTGAACACGTTCCGGTAGTTCTGGCTGCGCTGCAGGTAGGGCCGGTAGTCGGCCGTGCTCTTGCCCGCCGCCTTGCCGACCGCGGCCGTCGCCCAGTCGTCGAACGCATAGTCCTGCGTCGTCGACACCGATGCGTTGTCGCCCGCGACCACGTAGCCGCGCTGGCGATACTGGTCGAAGCCGTGCGCGCTCGCGCCCTGCGTGGTGGTCAACGCGGTCCAGATGTCGTCGATGCCCGCGTTCGTCAGGTGCTTCAGGTACGCATCGGCGATCAGCGGGATCGACGGGTGGCCGGCCATCGTGAAGGTTTCCGTTTGCGCGAGCGGCCACACCGGCAGCTCGCCCTTGCCGTTCTGCCTGAACTGCGTGAGCAGCGACTTGACCAAGCCGTCGACGCGCTCGGGCTGTACCAGCGTCATCAACGGCGATTCGGCACGGAAGGTGTCCCACAGCGAGAACGTCGACGAATAATCGAAGCCCGGATTCGCATGCTTGCTCGTCGTCGGCGGCGTTGTCGTGCCGTCGTTGGTCGAATCGGTGCCGACGTAGCTGCCGTCCGCGTTGTTGTAGACGGTCGGCGCGAGCATCGTGCGATACAGCGACGTATAGAACATCGTCCGCTGGTCGGCGCTGCCGCCCTTGATCCTGATCCGTCCGAGCGCGTCGGCCCACACGCGTTCGGCGGCGCCGCGCACCTGGTCGAACGACTTCGCGCCGACTTCCGCGGCGAGATTGGCCTGTGCATCCGCGATGCTCGACGGCGAGATGCCGACCTTCACCGTAACCGCGCCGCTGTCGTTGCCGTCGGCGAACGTCAGGTAGGCCTTGAAGCCGTCGGCGCTGAACGCGACGTGTTTCGTATCGAACGGCTTCGAGAAACGCGCGACGAAATACGTCGGCTTGTTGTTCGCCCAGTTGTTCGTGATCTCCCAGCCGGCGATCGTCTGCGCATCGATGACCTGGATCTTGCCGCTCGCGGTCGAGCCGCCGATCGGGTTGTCGATGCTGACGATCATGCTGCGCTTCTGTGCTGCCGCGCTCGGGAAATACGTGTAGCGATGCACACCCGCATGCGCGGTGGCCGTCATCTCCGCGAGAATCTTCGCGCCCTTCACGTTCCACGGCGTGTTGCCGCTGCCGGCCGGTGCCATCTTCACGCGGTAGTAACCGGGGCTCGCGGTTTCGTCGTCGTGGCTGAACGACGCGTTGTAGGTGATCGACGCATCGGCGGCCACCTTGGCCAGCGTCGCGGTGTCGACCGGCGCCAGCGTCGGCAGGAACCGCACTTCGCCGCCCGAACCGATGCCGGTGCCCGACAGGTGCGTGTGCGTGAAGCCGGTGATGAGCGGATCGTCGTACTGATAGCCGGACGTGCGATCCCAGTTCCACGGCAGCGTGTGCGCGCCGCCGGTCGTGTCCGGCCCGAGCTGCACCATCCCGAACGGCACGGTCGCGCCCGGGTACACGTGGCCGTGGCCGCGCACGCCGCTGCCCCAGTCCGCGTTGATGTCGAGGTTCGCGGTGCCGATCATCGGATCGACGCTGCGCAGCACCGATCGCTTGCCCGCGCCGCCGTTCTCGCCCTGATCGTTCTGATCGCCCTGGTCGTTCCGGTTGCCCTGCGCGTTCGACATCTGCGCGAGCACGCTCGCATCCGTCGAAGCCTGATCGCCCCCGCACCCCGACAACACGGCAAGGCATCCGATACCCACCACATGACGTAGCTTCATCCGTTCGTCCCTCCCTCTCTCTGTGTCGATCCTGTCGGCAAGAACCGCTCGTTGATCTTCTCGACCGTTACGGCGCGCTGGCCGCCTGCGGGAACGACGGCATCGCGGATGCGTCGGTGCCCCACGTCGCCGCGCTCGCGTCGGCCGTCATCGAATACGACAGCTTTCCGCCCTTAGCGATGTGCTCGAACGGCAGCCACGCGGTCGGGTAAGGTGCGCCGTTCAGCTTCAGCGACTTCACGTAGAACGACGCGGCATCGCCCGAACCCGCGCCCGGCGCGACGATGTGCAGCAGGCGGTAGCTGCCGTCCTGCTGCCCGACGCGCACGACGATCTTCTCGAACTGCGGGCTCGACAGCGCGACGCCGCTCACGCCCGGCACGACCGGGTAGAGACCGAGCGCGGCCCACACGTACCAGCCCGAGAGCGCGCCGAGATCGTCGTTGCCGGGCAGCCCGGCCGCACCGGTGCCGAACTCGTTCGCGAGCGACGCGTGCAGCACGCGCTGCGTATGCGACGGCGCGCCGGCCCACGCATAGACCCACGGCACGGCCATCGTCACTTCGTTGCCGACGTAGAAGTACGGCTGCACGGTGCCGATGTTCAGGTGCGTGAAGAACGTGTCGAGCCGCTTGACGACCGGTGCGGCGCCGCCGGCCTGCGCGACCACGCCGCCGAGATCGTGCGGCACGTACCACGTGTACTGCTCAGAGTTGCCCTCCATGAAGCCGGTGCCGTCGGTGACCCACGCGCCCGCCGCAGTCTTCGGCTGGATCGCGTTCCTGTCGAACAGGTTCTGCCAGTTGCCGCTCGACTTCAGCAGCGTGCCGGCCGTCGCCGTATCGCCGAGCGCCGTCGCGAAGCGCGACACCGCGAAGTCGCGCACCGCATATTCGAGCGTGTTCGACGCGGTCTGGTTGTCGCCCGGGCCCGACGACGGCACGTAGCCGAGCCGGTCGTAATCCGCGCGGCTGCCCATCACCGGCGTGCCGGCGCATGCGGCGCCCGATGCCGTGCTGCGCTTCATGATCGACAGCGCGGCCTGCGTGTCGAAGTTCGTCGCGCCGAACGCATGCGCGTTCGCGACGATGATCGAGCCCGCATCGCCCGGCATCACGGCCGTCTCGGTATTGAAGTACGCCCAACGCGGGAACGCGCCGCACGCTTTTGCATCGAGCACGAGCGACTGCACGATGTCGCTGGTCCGCACCGGATCGAGCAATGCCTGAAGCTGCATGAACGAGCGGTCGATGTCCCAGCCGGAGAAGTTCGCGTACATCGTGCGGCCTTGCTCGACCTGACGCGTCGGCGCGGCCGATGCGCCGTTCGACGCGTAGAAGTCCGGATACTGGCCGTTCACGTCGTTGAACACGTTCGGGTGCAGCGACGCGTGATACAGCGCGGTGTAGAACTTCGTCTTGTCCGCGTCGCTGCCGCCCGTGACCTGGATCGCGTTCAGGCGCGCGTTCCACGCGGCGCTCGCCGCGCTGCGTACCTTGTCGAAACGCCAGTTCCGGTTGCCTTGCGCGTCGGTGCCCGGATTCTCGGCGAGCAGGTTCGCCTTCGCGTTCGCCTCGCTGACGAACGAAATGCCGAGCTTCATCATCACGTCCGGGTGCTTGCGGTCGACATTGAACGTCAACGCCACGGGGCTGTCGTTCGACAGCGCCGGCTTCACCGCGAACGGCTGGCTGAATTCCGCGTAGTAGTAGACGGGTACCGCATGCCCGGCCCAGCAGAATCCGCCGCCCGCGATCGTGCCCGACAACGCGCGGTCGCCGACCTGGCTGATCGTGTCGCCCGTCGAGCCTTGCGCGCGATTGTTCAGCACGGTCGGATCGATCGCGATCGTCGCCTGCTGGCCCTGCGCGAGTGCCGGATACGTGAAGCGCGCGAAGCCGGTGCGCAGCGTCGTCGTCAGCTCGGCCTTGATGCCGTTGCCGAGCGTGACACCGTAATAACCGGCCTGCACGGTTTCGTTCGCGTGGTTGAAGCTGGCCGGCGTGCCGGCGTCGCCGGGCGCGAGTTGCGGCATCACGTTCAGGTAGCCGCCGTTCGCCCAGCAGCCGGTGCCGCTCAGGTGCAGGATGCTGAATGCGTTGATCGACGTGTCGCCATACCAGTAGCCGCCGGAGAAGCCGGAACCGTCGCCTTTGCGGCTGTCGTATTGCGCGGTGGGCGTCATCGGGCTCCATTGCATCATCCCGAACGGGACCGTCGGCCCCGGGAACGTGCCGCCGCCCAGACCCGAGCCGACCGGGTCGGCCGGCTGGTCGGTCGCGTAGTCGGTGCCGATCAGCGGATTGACGTACTGAACGACGCGAATGTCGGCGTTCGTCTTCGCTGCTGCGTTGCCGTTGTCGTTTCCATTGCCGTTGCCGCCGTTGCCGTCTTCGTTGCCTTGCGACTGCGCCGCGGCCGACAGATTCGAAGCGGCTGCCGACGGCGAATCGCCATCGCCCCCGCACGAAGCCAAGCCAACGCAGAGCGCCAGCAGCGCCGCTCCCAACCCCAGGTTCCTCGACATCGCCTGTCTCCGTTTCGTTCTTGAATCAAGCCGTTGGTTCGAACTACTGAGCTTTAAATCAGGAATCTTTTCGTGACTTGTCGCGTACGCGGCCAATCGGTCGAAACTGCCGGACGCGTGTATTTATTTCCGTACCCGGATGCCCGAAAAAGACATGCCGGCAGGTCGAAATGCCGGCACCCGGGGACGGACAATGCGCACAAGCGTGCCCAAATAAACGTGGTTTCTCCACCCCGTATTTTTACGAATTTTTATTTTGTTTATCTAAACAATATGTAATTGATTCGGTTTTTTATACGGAATTCGACATTGCGAATGCGATTGGCAATCAGGGCTGTTTCGGCAGCTCGACGTAGTCTTCAAGCTCGCCGGCGATATAAAGCCGCTTGCCGATACGCGGGTATTCGCAGACATCGTGTTCGAGCCGCTGCCCGCCGACGAGCAGTTCCAGCGGTGCATCGCCGGTGTTCTGCACCGTGTGCGCTTCACCGCCACGCGGAAAGCCGATGAAATCACCGGGCCCGATTTCACTGACGCGTTCGCCGATCGTGACGGAGCCCGTGCCGGACAGCACGTAGACGAATTCTTCCTCGTACAGGTGACGGTGATACTCGGCCGATTCGTGACCGGGCATCAGCGTGAGCAGGTGAACACCGAATTGCGTCAGGCCGGTCAGGTCGCTGAGTTGTCGTTTGAGCCGGACGGCATTGGGATTCAGCGAATGCACCGCGCGCGTCGGTTCCATCTTCGCGATATCGGCGGCCTTCAGCAGTTCCCGGGGAAAGGGAGTCGACATGGGGGTCTCGCAAGCGTGAATGCATCGGTTGAACGCTGCGCCGGCCCGGCGCGCGCAGCGGCTATTGTCCGACATTTTCACGCCGGCAGACGTGGCATTCGCACCGCTGTCGCACGCGGCTCACACACCCCCGTTCGTTGCGCGAGCGCATCGATGCGAATGGTGCGCGCCGCGCTGCACGTCATCGCATGCATGAAGGTTGCGCCCGCCAACCTGACGGGCGCGGACGCCGCGTGACGCTCAGCGCACGTGCACACCGCGCAACGCCGTCAGCAACGCGATGAGCCGATCGATGTGCGCATCTTCCGTGCGCCACGACGACACGCTGATCCGGAACGCCGGCCGCCCCTGCCACACGGTCGCGCCGAACCACACGTCGCCCGATGCCTGTGCGGCTTCGAGGATCGCCACAGTTTCGTCGTCGGTGCCGGCGCGCACGAGCACCTGGTTCAGCACGACGCGATTCAGCACGTCGTAACCGGCCGCACGCAGGCCGTCCGCAACCCGCGCCGCCTGCGCGCAATGTCGCTCGACCATCGTCGCCACGCCGGCGCGGCCGAGCGCACGCAACGCAGCCCACACGGGAATGCCGCGCGCCCGCCGCGAGAATTCGAGGTTCAGGTTCTTCTGCGCATCCTGCGCGCCGCTCAGGTAGACGGCGTCGCTGTTCATCGCGGTGGCGAGCGCCGCCGCGTCGCGGCAGATCACCATCGCGCCGTCGTACGGCGTGTTGAGCCACTTGTGGCCGTCGGTCGTCCAGCTGTCCGCGCCGTCGATGCCGTCCGTCAGCGCGCGCTTCGACGATGCGCGTGCCCACAGGCCGAACGCGCCGTCCACGTGCACCCATGCGCCGGCCGCCTTCGCGGGCGGAATCAGCGCCGCGAACGGATCGAATTCGCCGGTGTTCACTTCGCCGGCCTGCACGCAGAGGATCGTCATGTCGTCGAGCGGCGGCAACTGGGCGGGGTCGATGCGGCCGTGCGCATCGACCGGCGCGACGACGATGCGCTTCATCCCGAAGCCGAGCACGCGCAGCGCCTTCTTCACCGTGATGTGCGCGAGCGCGGAGATCACGACCTTCACTTCGGGCGCGCCGATCAGCCCGTCCTCGTCGATATCCCAGCCCTTGCGCGCGAGCAGCGCACGCCGCGCGGCCACCAGCGCGACGAGCGTGCAGGCTGTCGCGCTCGTGCCGAACCCGACCGCGCTGCCTTCGGGCAACGCGAGCGCATCGACGACCCAGCGCGCGGCCTGGCGTTCGATCGTCGCCGCGACCGGCGAATTCGCGTACGACGACGCGCACTGGTCCCACGCGAGCATCAGTCGCTCGGCCGCGGCAGCAGCCGGGAGCGCCGCGCCGATCACGAAGCCGAAGTAGTTCGGGCCGTTCGACGCTACCGTCGCGGGCGTGCCGTGCTCGTCGAGCAGGCGCAGCACGTCGTCGGCCGGGCGGCCCGCGTCGGGCAGCGGCTCGTCGAAGGCGGCGAGGGCGGCCAGCGCGGCCGCGTCGGGAAACGCGCGTCGCTCGCCGGTTGCGGCCAGATACGCGTGCGCGCGCCGGTCGGCGTCGGCCAGCAGTGCAAGTTCGTCCATGTCGGTTGCCTCGGGGGAAACGGAATCAGAGTTGGGAGAGATCTTGGCCGAGCTGCTGCAGCGCGCCGTCGATCCGCTTGTAGTACGTGAACTTGCCGACGCGGGTCGCCCGCACGAGCCCGGCATCCGCGAGGATGCGCATGTGGCGCGTGGTCGTGGCCGGCGCGATGCCGAGCTTCTCGGTGATGTACGTGCAGCACACGCCGAGCTCGTCGAAGTCGCCGTGCGGTTGCGGCGGGAAATGCTTGCGCGGCTGCTTGAGCCAGCGCATCACGGCCAGACGGCTTTCGTTGGCCAAAGCGCTGATGCGGGTAACGTCGTCCATGGGGTGCGGTTTCGTTTGACGTTTCGAATATTAGCTAAATGACGAAATGTGGGCAATCGATTTGAAGGACGATTTCGGCTGGCGATGTGGCATGCAGGGGCGTTGCGTCGACACGCGACGCAAGCGCAGCGGGATCGCTGCTTCAACGTTTCGCGACAGCCCGTGTAATCTGCATCACGCCGCAGTCAGTGCCTGCGCCATCCGCTCGATCAGCGCACGCACGCGCGTCGGCTGCGCGGCACGGCCCGGATACACGATCTGCAAGTCGACGTCGCCCGGCGAGAAATCGCGCAGGATCTCGACGAGCGCGCCGGACGCCAGATCCTGCTCGACGTCGACCAGCGATTTCAGCGCGACGCCATGCCCCGCGATGCACCACGCCCGCACGAGCGCGCCGTCGTTGGCCACGCGCCGGCCGCGTACCATCACGCGCTTCGCTTCGCCATCGATGCTGAACGGCCATTCGGCATACAGGTCCGGCCCGAAACGCATCACGATGCAGTCGTGAGAAACGAGATCGTCCGGATGCGTTGGCGTGCCGTGCGCGGCGAGATACGCAGGCGACGCACATACCACGCGCCGCGCGCGGCCGAGCGAGCGACTGCGCAGCGAACTGTCCGCGAGCGTGCCGCGGCGAATCGCGAAATCGAGCCCCTGGCCGACGAGATCGACGTAACCGTCGCCGAGATGCAGGTCGACCGTCACACCCGGGTGCTCGGCCAGGAACGCATCGACGACCGGCACGACGCGCTCGCGCCCGAGATCGGCCGGTGCGCTCAGCCGCACGGGCCCCGACAGCGTCTGCACGCCCAGCCGCACGCGGCTTTCGAGTTCGTCGGCTTCGGCCAGCAGGCGCCGCGCGCCGTCGACGAGCGTGCGGCCCTCGTCGGTCAGGCTGATCGCGCGCGTCGTGCGCGTGAGCAGCGCCGCGCCGTAGTGGCGCTCGAGCGCCGTCAGTCGCTCGGACACCGTGGCCGGCGACAGCCCGACCTCGCGGCCCGCCGCGGCCAGCCCGCCCTTCTCCACGATGCGCAGGAACAGCGCGAGATTGTCGAGCAGCATTGTTCGCTCCTTCCGAAGGATATTTTCGAAGCCTGCCCGATTATCCGAAATGTCCGCAAGCGATACAGTGCGGCAACGCTCGATGTCACGGCCGTCCACCCCAGCGCTTCGATCATCCACAGGAAACCCCGCCATGGAATACCGCACCCTCGGCCGCTCCGGCCTCAAGGTTCCCGTCCTGAGCTTCGGCGCCGGCACATTCGGCGGCACCGGCCCGCTGTTCAGCGCATGGGGCAACACGGGCGTCGACGAAGCGCGCCGCCTGATCGACATCTGCCTCGAAGCCGGGGTGAACCTGTTCGACACGGCCGACGTGTATTCGGACGGCGAATCCGAGCGCGTGCTCGGCGCCGCGATCAAGGGACGTCGCGACCAGGTGCTGATCTCAACGAAGACGGGCCTGCCGACCGGCGACGGCCCGAACGATGCGGGCACGTCGCGCGCGCGACTGGTCCGCGCGGTCGACCACGCGCTGCGCCGCCTCGACACCGACTACATCGACCTGCTGCAACTTCATGCGTTCGACGCGGGCACGCCGGTCGAGGAAGTGATGTCGACGCTCGACGATCTCGTGCGCGCGGGCAAGCTGCGCTACATCGGTGTGTCGAACTTCGCGGGGTGGCAGATCATGAAGTCGCTGGCGGTGGCGGATCGGCACGGCTGGTCGCGTTACGTCGCGAACCAGGTGTATTACTCGCTCGTCGGCCGCGACTACGAGTGGGACCTGATGCCGCTCGGCGCCGACCAGGGCCTCGGCGCACTCGTGTGGAGCCCGCTCGGCTGGGGCCGGCTCACCGGCAAGATCCGGCGCAACGCACCGCTGCCCGAAGGCAGCCGCCTGCATGAAACGGCGAGCTACGGGCCGCCGGTCGACGAAGAACGCCTGTACGACGTGGTCGATGTGCTCGACGCGATCGCGGAGGAAACCGGCAAGACGGTGCCGCAGATCGCGCTGAACTGGCTGCTGCAACGGCCGACCGTGTCGTCGGTCATCATCGGCGCGCGCAACGAGGAACAGTTGCGCCAGAATCTCGGCGCGGCAGGCTGGGCGCTGACCGATGCGCAGGTCGCGAAGCTCGATGCGGCGAGTGCCGTCGAAGCGCCTTATCCGTACTTCCCGTATCGCCGGCAGGCGGCGTTCGCGCGGCTCAATCCGCCGATGCGCGGGTAAGGGACGGTAGCGGCGACGCGGTTGCGTGCCTGTGTCAGGCCGGCACGCCTGCCTGGCCGAGCCGCACGACCTTGTCGGCCGCGCCGATGACCGAGCGCCGGTGGGTGATCGCGATCACCGTGACATCGCGGGCGAGCAGTCGCACGTGTTCCATGATGTCGCGCTCCGTCGCTTCATCCAGCGCGGAACTCGCCTCGTCGAGAAACAGTACGGTCGGGTTGCCGTACAGCGCCCGGGCGATCGCGATGCGCTGGCGCTCGCCGCCGGACAGCTTCAGCCCGCGCTCGCCCACCGTCGTGTGGAATCCGTCCGGCAGGCCGTCGATGAACGTCAGGATCGTGGCCCTCGCAGCGGCTTCCCGCAAACGCCGAGCATCGTGCGGCCGGCCGAGCAGGATGTTGTCCTCCAGGCTTTCGTTCAGCAGCACTACGTCCTGCGGCACGACGGCGACGGCAGCGTACCAGTCGGCGCGGTCGATGTCCGCGAGATCGACGCCGTCGACGAGAATGCGCCCGCCGGTCGGTTCGATCGACTTCAGCGCCAGCTTGAAGATCGTCGATTTCCCCGCCCCCGTTTCGCCGACGATGAACGTGACGGCCCCGCGCTCGGCGACGAAATCGACATCGGTCACGCCGCGCCCGTTGCCGTATGCGTAGCCGACATGATCGAACACCACGCGCCCTTCGCGCGGCACGAACGCCGATGCGTGCGACACCTGCCGCTCCTCGGGTGCCGTCCAGAGCGCCGCGAACGGCACGAGGGCCGCGCGGGAGCGCGCACTCTCGTCGATCGAGCGCGCGAGCATTTCGAACGGCAGGTTCAGTTGCAACAGCAACGTGTTGAACAGCACGATGTCGCCGATCGACAGCGCACCGGCCTCATGGCGCGGCAGCAGCAACCAGAACGTCACCGAGAACTGGACCGCGAGGCCGAGACCCAGCAGCGCGAGATAGCCGACGTGCTGCAGCACGTATGCGCGCCAGCTGTCGCGCTCGACGCGCGCTTTCTCGGAGAAACGTTCGGTCATCCACCGATGGCTGCCGAAATGCCGAAGCGTCTCCATCGCATTGATCGCGCCGCCGACGAAACGCGCATTCTCGTGCCCGGCCTCGATGGCGCGGTCGAGAAACGCGCGCGAGCGCCGCGCGGCAACGATCGCGATCGTCACTGCGACCGCGCCGTAGGCGGCCGTGATGGCCACGACCTCGAAATTGATCAGCGCGCCGAGCGTGGCGAGCGTCAGCACGATCTGAAGCGTGCCGGGAATCAGGTCCATCAGCGCGAGTTGCACGAGCACCGACAGTGCGCGGCTGCCGCGTTCGTTCGCATTCTGGATTTCAGCCGGATTGTGTTCGACGAAGAAGGCCGTGGTCTTCTTCAGGATGCGCTCGAAGAAGCGCGTGCCGGTGATGAATCCGAGATTCTCGGAACTCATGAAGGACAGGTACTGCACCACGCGTTGCAGCGCGCTGGACAGGCCCAGCAACACCGCATAGAGCACAAAGCCCGGGATCAGCGCATGGAGCACGCCGCGATGCGACAGCGCGTCGATCAGGCGCGAGAACAGATAGGGCGCGGCGACGGCGCTCGCACTCGACAGCACGACGACCGCCGCGACCGTCAGCAGCATCCAGCGATCGGCCTTCCAGTAGGCTCGCAGCACCTCGGCAATCGGATTCGGCGCGTGGTGTTCGTTCATGACGCGAAAAACCGGGGGCGACCCGGATGGCGACAGACGGCCGAAAAGTCTAACAGACCGAAAGAAAAGACACGGCGGCGTTCGGGCGGCATGGCGGCAGCAACACGAGGCCTTCGAAGACCGGTTAGCCGTGGACGCTACCAAACGGCGGATGTCCCTCACATTGACATATCGGTAAATATCGATATACTCCGCGCCATGGAATTGCTCGACATTTTCAAGGCCCTCTCGAACCGGACACGCCTCGAGATCCTGCAAGGCTTGAAGGATCCCGTGAAAAACTTCCCTCCGCAGGACGAAGGGGACGTGCTCACGGTGGGCGTTTGCGTCAGCAGCATTCAGGAGGGTGTCGGGCTGTCGCAGTCGACGGTGTCCGATTATCTTGCCACGCTGCAACGCGCCGGCCTGGTCGAGGTCAGGCGCATCGGTCAGTGGACCTACTACAAGCGCAACGAAGCAGCCATCAGTGCGCTTGCCAAGGCCATTGGCAAAGAGCTGTAATTTTTTGCCGCACTATATCGATAATTCCCGATATCTCTTTTTATCGAAACAAGGAGTTCCAGTGAAAGCGCTCATGCTCAAATCGTTTGGCGGCCCGGAATCGTTCGAACTGAGCGACGTACCCAAGCCCGTGCCGCTCGCGGGACAAGTCCTGGTTCGCGTCCATGCGACGTCCATCAACCCGCTGGATTACCAGGTCCGGCGCGGCGACTATCCCGACCTGGTGCCGCTGCCGGCCATTACCGGGCATGACGTCTCCGGCGTGGTCGAAGCAGTCGGGCCGGGTGTGACGGCCTTCTCTCCGGGAGACGAAGTCTGGTACACCCCGCAAATCTTCGACGGGCCGGGCAGTTATGCCGAGTACCACGTCGCCGCCGAACACATCGTCGGGAAGAAGCCGCCGTCACTGAGCCATCTCGAAGCGGCAAGCCTGACCCTGGTCGGCGGGACGGCATGGGAAGCACTGGTCGTGCGTGCGGCGCTGCGCGTGGGGGAAAGCATTCTGGTACACGGTGGCGCGGGAGGCGTCGGCCATGTGGCGATCCAGCTCGCCAAAGCCATCGGCGCGAGGGTGTTCACGACCGTGCGCGCAGCCAACGTCGAATTCGCCCGAAGTCTGGGGGCCGATGAGGTCATCGACTACGAAAAGGACGATTACGTCGACGCCGTCATGCGGACCACGGGTGGCCGCGGAGTCGACGTCGTGTTCGACACCATCGGCGGCAACACCTTGTCGCGCAGCCCCGACGCGCTCGCACAGCTTGGCCGCGTCGTCACGATCGTGGACATCGCACAGCCGCAAAACGTCATTCAGGCCTGGGGCAAGAACGCGAGTTATCACTTCGTTTTTACGAGGCAAAACCGTGGCAAGCTGGATGAGCTGAGCGCATTGGTTGCGCGCGGACAGCTGCGGCCATACGTCGGCGCCGTCTATTCCCTTGCCGATATCCCGCTCGCCCATGCCCGGCTGGAAAGTCCCCGCCACGGTGTTCGCGGAAAGATCGCGATCGCGGTCGAGCCATTGGCTCATCCCGGCCGTGTCGACGGGTCTTCATGATCCTGTTGCGCGGATGCTCGACCGTTGGCCGTGGCACCATGAAATACTGTCGCCATGGGCCTACCCATGGTGCCGCGAGCTTCCTATCGTAGAGACCTGCGACGCGCCGGCCGGATCGGCGGCGCGCGCCCTCCTCATCGAAAGGTTCGCCAACAACATGAATGCCGACGACACAGGACTGACCGTACGCGCGGTCACTGAAAACGACTACGACCAGTGGCTGCCGCTATGGGACGGCTATAACCGCTTCTACGGCCGCTTCGACGATACGGCCCTGCCGCTGCGCATCACGCAGCTCACGTGGTCGCGCTTCTTCGATGGCTACGAACCCGTCCATGCCTTCGTCGCGGAACGTGACGGCAAGCTCGTCGGGCTCGTGCATTTCCTGTATCACCGCAGCACGACGCACGCCGGGCCGGTCTGCTACCTGCAGGACCTGTTCACGCTCGACAGCGAGCGCGGCAAGGGCGTCGGCCGCGCGCTGATCGAAGCCGTGTACGACACCGCGCGTGCGCATCGCGCCGAACGCGTGTCCTGGCAGACGCACGAATCGAACCACACGGCGATGCGCCTCTACGACACCGTCGCGGAAAAGCCGGGAGCGGTGCTCTACCGGAAGGAGTTGTTGCGCTGAGTACGCGCGGCCGGGCGCTCATCTGCCACCTTGCCCCGCGAAGACGACGGCATGCGCGCCCCTTTCTTCAACGCGCTGAATGCAGGAACACCAACCAGCGTCAGCCCCTGGATAAGCCCGCCCGATTGAATGCCATGATGAATGCCACGATCGATCACAGTCGCGGTTACCTCGGCAGCTTGGTAGCCCTCGAGACACAAAATCTCCGGTTACATCCATTTTTGTATCCCTGAGGCTACAATCCTTGCATGCCATTTTGTAGCAGAAGGGCTACAATTAAAGCCGGTTTGGCGCTTTCTGATGCCTTGGGGCTACAAATGACAACATTGGCCGATGTGGGAGAAATGCTGAGGGATGCCCGCCACGCGGCGGGACTTTCTCAGAGTGAGTTGGCTGAGCACGCCGGTGTCGCACGCACGACGCTCGCACGCATGGAGACACTTGCACGAGGCGACATGAGCGTATCTGCGCTCGTCCGCCTCCTTGAGGCCGCCGGCTACGACCTGCGCGTCGTGAAGCGCGGACACGGGCGCACGCTCGATGACGTGCTGGCCGAACAGCGCACGATGGGAGATACGTGACCATGCGCCTCCACGTGTATGTCAAAGGCAAACTCGTAGCTCACCTCAACCGCCAAGCGGACGACTATGCGTTGCGCTACACCGCAGACGCCCTCGACGCCGACTTTGCCAGCCTGACCATGCCCGTTCGCGAAGATGCCTGGGTCTGGCCTCGCGACCTGCATCCCTTCTTCCGGCAGAACCTGCCCGAAGGGTTTCTCTTTCAAGTGATTCGCGAAGAGTTCGGCCCTTATCTCGACGGAACCGACCTCTCGCTCCTGGCCATCATCGGCGGCTCCGGTATCGGCCGGGTAACCGTCACACCCGAAGGCGGCCCCCCTGGCGGCGAGCTCGACCCGCTCGACCTGAAGAGCCTGCTGCACGAAGACATCACGACCGCCCGCTTTGCGGAACTCGTGCGGTATTACGCTCGCGCCGCCATTTCAGGCGCCGTACCCAAATTCCTTGCGCCTGAACTCCGGTCAGGCCAGGCACCCGTAGGCAAGCAAACGCTACGCACGAGCCGGCACATCGTCAAGGGATCCGACGAGCAAACGCCCTATCTCGGTTTCAACGAGCATTACTCGATGCAGGTGCTGGCAAGACTCGGGGTCGCACGAGTAGCGAAGACCACGATGTCGGACGACGGCCGTGTGCTCGTCGTCGACCGGTTCGACATCGACGAACAAGGCAAACCAGCCCTTGGCCTCGAAGACGCTTGCAGCCTGCTTGGCCTGCCTCCGCATGAGAAGTACCGCCCGTCGACCGAACAGGTCCTCAACGCAACGAAGCCCTACATCGGCCCCGCCAATTGGCGACGAGAGGCCGAGCAACTCGGCTGGCAACTCATCACCAACTACGTCGTGCGCAACGCGGACTGTCACGCGAAGAACATCGCACTCATCTACTCGAACATCGACGACGTCATCTACACACCCGCCTATGACATCGTCACCACGGAGGCTTATCCGCGCTTTGCAAACAACCCGCCAGGGCTGAGCATCGAAGGTCGAAAAACGTGGGCTCCGGGGAAAACGCTGGAGCGCTTTTTCAACACGCGCCTCGGCATCCCGCCAAGGCAATACCGCGAAATGGTCGAAGCGCTGTGCGACTCCGCCGTATCGACAGGGAAAGATATCGTCGAAGCAGCAAAAAACGAGACGCGGTGGCGGTGGATCGCCAAACAGATGCTGCATGCATGGAACGAAGGGATGGGATCGCTTCGCAGCACCAAACCGCAGGTCGCACTCAAAGCGCTCGCGCCAATCATCGAGGCCGCCGGTTTCTCGGATGCCGACAAGGCCGACAACGCGAGAGAGGTCATTGGTCGCTCGGAATTGCTGGCCAATCACGGCAAGGACAACTGACACCCGCCCAGTTCAGTCCACCGACACACGTCCGGGTCGCGCTCACCCCACCGGCCGCGCCTTGATCCACAGAAACAGCGGCACGCGCGCCCATTGCTTCAGTTGATCCGTATCGGCCTGATCGGGCGGCGGCTCGCGCAGCGACACGATCGCGAACCCGGCCGCCTCCAGTGCTTCCATATACGCCTGCAGCGGCAGCGACCAGCCCGCGAAATGCATCGACAGCCCGTCGCGCGTTTCCACGCCGTCGAAGTGCTCGCGCCCGAAATAGCTGCCCTTCAGCACGAACGGCGCATCGGGTTGCGGCCCCGCGAAGCCGCCGCGATCGCGAAACGGATGCACGAGCGAGATGAACAGCAACCCGCCCGGCTTCAGCACGCGGCGCGCCTCGTTCAACGCGCGCTGCATGTCGTCGAGATCCATCAGCACGTTGTACGCCATCACGAGATCGAAGCTGGCCGCGTCGAACGGCAGCGACGCCGCGTCGGCCAGCTCGTAGCGATGCGCGGAATCCGCGTGCCGGGCGGCGTCGAGCATCGCGGGCACCACGTCGGTCGCGGTCACGTCGTAGCCGAGCGCCTTCAGCTCGCGGCTCACGCGGCCTTCGCCGCAGCCGATCTCCAGCGCGCTGCCGGTGTCGCGGCCGATATAGGCCGCGAGCCCCGCGCGGTATTTCCAGAACGCATCGTGCCCGGGCTTGCCGGCCCAGCCGATCCATTGGTCGGCGACCTGTGTCCAGTGTTCGGTGATGGCTTTCGTGTCGGTCATGCGCGCTCCCGCCCGGTGTGCGTCGTTGGCTCAGGATGCGCATGGTAAGCCGATGCGGCGGAACGCGCGACCAGGCTGCGCCGCGCGGCCGGTTTCCGTTTCCGGCGGCGACGTTCTACAGTGACATAAAACAATCCGCGCCGCGTCGCCACCGCCTGGCGATGCGCACCCGATTCCGAGGACATCCCATGCCGAGCATCCTGGACGCGCCCGCCAATCTGCCCCCGAGCTCCGTCGCGGCGGAAACGCGCATGGTGCACGACGTCGCGACGCTGAAGCCGTCCGACTACCGTTCGGCGGACGGCATGTCGTGGGTCATCTCCACCATCACGCCGGCCGCGGACAGCGGATCGAACGTGACCGGCACGACGTACTTCGACTCCGCGAAAGGCAAGACCGTCCCGCTGCCCGACGCGCGCCGGCGCTATGCGAATCGCGGCACGTGGCAGGTCGTCGCGAGCTCGAGTCCTGCCGTGCCCGCTACCGGCCGCTACGACTGGCTGACGCTCGCCTGGCTGCCGATCAACCGGCGGCCGCTGCCGCAAACGCCCGAACACCTGTATTCGCCGTTCATTCGCGGCGGCACGATCGTGTATCGATGGAATCCGGCGGCGGAAGGCGGCGAGCAGTTCGGCAACGTGCGGATGATCTTTCCGGAATGGACGCGGCAGGTGGCCGATGCGTTGCGGTCTGCGCCGGCAGAGTCGCCGGGTGGCGCCAGCACGTCGGCCGCACCGTCGGCGCTCGATCGCCTGACAGCGGACACGAACCCGATGACCGCCGTGCTCGACTTCGGCGACGCACTGCGCGACGAGCCGGTCGAGCGAATCGTCGCGCGGCTGCCGGCGCTGCTGCGCGTGAAGGACCTGCACGAACTGTCGGCGATCGTGTTCCTGTGCCTGTCCGGATCACGCGCAGAAGACCGGCCGCGCCTCGCCGAAGCGATCAACGGATCGATCGCGTCGACCGACGACAGCGCACGCCTGCTCGCGATTGCATATGGCGCGTTCGCGGCCGGCCGGGCACGGCCCTATCCGTTCAACGATGCGGGGCAGGCCGCGCGTATCAACGACGTGTTCGGCGCGTTGAAGCGGCGGACCGCGGCGCTCGACGTGCCCGTCGCGGAAGGCTCGCCGTGGTACGAGTTCTTCACGGCATATCGGCTCGGCGGGGCGGCGCCGGGGAACAACCCGTGACGACGGGCACATAGCCGGTGCGGCCACGGCGGAAGCCGGCCTCCCGCTTGCGCGTGGAACCCGTCGCTACGGTGAACCGCGCGCCGTCATCGCCCGTCACGTGAGCGGCGCATGTCTGCATCGGCGCCGAAGGCCGCGACGAATCCGGATCAAACGGAATGTTCGATCTATTCGACCATTTGAACCGGATCGCCCTGTGCTAGATTCGCGCCCGGCCATAGAGCCATCTCAAATAACCCGAACCAAAAAGACCAAATCATGAAATCTGTATTCCGTCATGCCGCTCTGGCATTGGTGACGATCGGCTTCCTGTCGGGCTGCGCCAGCAGCGTGACACGCGACGCCAGCGATCCGGCGGGGGCCGCCGTGACTGCTTCGACGATGAAATTCGGCACGAAACCCGTGGTCGTGAAGGTCACGCTCGACAATACCGCGCAGGAAGCGTTGAAAGACAACCTGAAGTTCGACGCGAAGAAACTGCAGGAAAAAATCGAAAGCGCGCTGGATGCACGCAAGCTGCTGGCAAAAGCGGATTCGACCGATGCAATGCACCTGAACGTCGAAGTCAACGGCATTCGCGTGCGCTCGAGCTTCTCGGCCGTCATGTTCGGTTTCATGGCGGGCAACGATCACGTCGACGGCACCGTGACGCTGCTCGACGCCGACAATCATCAGATCGACCGCTTCAAGGTATCGGCTTCGTACGCGCTCGGCGGCATCGCCGGCGGCATGGACGATACGCGCATGAGCTGGCTGTACGAGAAGTTCACCGAGCAGACGCTGACGACGCTCGAACCGGCGGCCGGCGCGCAACAGGCGAACGCCACGCAGACGAAGACGCAGTAATGCCCGCCGCCCGGCGGGCCGCGGATGCGCGGCCCGCCGGGCGGCTGCGATCGCGCTCATCCGCCGGCGACGATGCGGATGTCGCATGCAACGATCGTCGTCGACCGGGGGCCTTTCAGCCTGCCCCGCCTCTCACCGCGCTCCCGCGCGCGGCATGACTCCATCGCCGAATTCCTGAATACGCTCGCAAGCCACGCTTGCGCAAATGCTCAGCCATCGGTCGGCCGATCAGCAACGACGGTTCGTGTGTGTTGCCTCCATCGGAACCCTGTGCCTGCCATCAACCTGGCGCCACGTCGTGCGCGAGTGACTGCCCGGTGCCCGAATCCGGCGACGATCCCGTTTCGTCGGATCAGCCGGCATGAATCGGATCGCGGCCGTGCCCATCTGCCGCCACAACGCATACACGATCGCATGTGAAACGATGGGAATGCAGCCGCTCGGGGAGCCGACCGTCAGGCAGAGATCCCTTTCGAGACACCGGCGGACACCACGCCGGATCGGCGACCGCATTGTCGATGAGCGATTCTCAACCGATCATCAGACCAGCCCGAATGACTGCACGCTTACCGGAAAATGACGGCATCCTGACTATGTGCGCGCCGCGCCGGGAACCCGCGCGCATCGGGCCATGTCGAATCGCATCACGACCGTTGACTGCATCGCGTTCATCGGCCGATCATCGTCCTCCTGCCCCCGCTCGATCAAGTCGCCCCTTTCCTGCTCATGTTAAGCATCGGTCCCTTCTCGATCCGCGTCGTCGCGGTGGCCGTCGCCGCGCTGCTCGCGTGGCTCGTCGCCCGTTTCATCCAGCGCCGCCCGCCGGACGGCCAGCACAAGACCGCATCGAGCCTGATCCTCGATACCTTGCTGCTCGGGCTGATCGCCGCGCGCATCGGCTACGTCGCGCAGTGGTGGCACGAGTACGCCGCCGCACCGCGCGCGATCGTCGCGCTCGGCGACGGCGGCTTCGACTGGCGCATCGGCCTCGCGGCCGGAATCGTGTTCGCGGGCTGGCGCGTGCGCCGCCTGCCCGCGCTGCGTCGCCCGGTGATGGCCGGCATGCTCGCGGGCCTCGCCGCGTGGGGCATCGCGCAGGGCACGCTCGCAACGTTGCAGCACGGCGCGCCGCCGCTTGCCGCGTTGCGGCTCGAAGCACTCGACGCCACGCCGGTGCCGGTGCAACGCTTCGCGGGCAAGCCGGTCGTCGTGAACCTGTGGGCCACGTGGTGCCCGCCGTGCCAGCGCGAAATGCCGATCCTCGCGCAAGCGCAGCAGGATCATCCGGGGATGACGGTGCTGATGGTCAACCAGGGCGAAGACGCGCAAGCGGTGCGCGCGTTCCTCGAACAGAAAGGGCTGCGGTTCGATCACGTGCTGCTCGATCGCACACTGCATGCAATGCAGGCCTATGGTTCGCGCGGGCTGCCGACGACGCTCTTCTTCGATGCGAAAGGCAATCTCGTCGAATCGCACATGGGCGAGATCACCGCCGCGCGGCTGAAGGACGCCGTGGCGGACCGATTCGGCCAGTAACGCGCGTCGGCCGAACGGCCGCGGCATCGCTGCGTCACATCCGCGCCTCGACCGCGGCGAGCCGGGCCGGCAGATGGACGCGCTGCACGCATGATGCGCGGCCGCCGTTGCGGAAAGCACGGCAGCGTTCCCGCGCAAGTTCGGGCGGCACCTGCACGACGCCCATGACATCGTCGTGGGACGTGTGGCGGGCGAATCGGAGTATTCGACCGACACGCTTTCTGACATATCGTCAATAAAGTGACGACACGGCTCGCCGGCGCAATCGCCGGGGAAGCGTTTCGCAGCAAGCCTGCAAGACATCGGGGCATCCATCCGTGCAGACGAAGACGCTCCGGACCGACACCTGATGCCGGCCGATCTCGGCTAGAGTGATTGCACGTTTTCGCGTGGAATGTCATTTCATTTCGTCATGCCAACCATGTGACGGGATGTCGATCAAAATCCACTGCGTAAACGAGCGCGGCCCGCGCGTGCACTACCACGCGCGGGCCGCTGACCACAACCCACTCTGTACAGGAGTCAGTCATGGCTGACGGGAATCATAACGCACCGGTTCGCTTTCACGATTGTTCCGTGCCCGCTCGCACGTCTTTTCAGACTCGCCGCATCGTTCCACATCTCAGGCTCGCCGACACGGCACCGCCGGCCCTCCATCTGTGGATGAAACTGTCCGGCCGCTGGATCGACGCAGCGGGTTTCGAACCCGGGCAGCGCTTGCGGATCGAGGTGATGCACAAGCGGCTGGTGGTCACGCCGATCGAAGACGGGCCCGGCGACGATTTCGGCCAGGATGCCGATCGCGCAACACGACCGCCGCGGCCGACGTTCTCGGTGATCACGGGAGGCGCACAATGAATCGCAACAACTCACGACAACGTGCCGACACGTTGCCAGCCGACTTCGGCCTCGATGACGCGGGAGCACTGTCGGCCAAATCCGCGCTCGTACTGAAGATCAACGCACTGACCGTCTCGCGCGGCCTGAGCGAAGACGAGACGGCGGCGCTCGCGGAGATGGCCCGGCCGGTCGTCACGCCCGAGCAACGCGAAATGCTCCGGAACGTCTCGCTGGAACTGTTGATGCAGACGCTGGTGTCGCTGGGTCAGCAGGTGGAAATCGTGGTGCGGCCTGCGGGGCCATCGAATTCGGCAGGCATCACGGTTTCGGTCTGACAGTCGGCAACATGAATGAAGGGGGGCGTAGCGGCCGGGCCCGGCCGCCGCCGGATGCCCGTCACGGGCGAGCGGGAGGAAGCACAGTGCCGGCTCGCAGCAACCATCCTCGGCACATCGGCCCGGCCGCGCCCCCGTCGCCCCGCGTTCAGGCGATGCGCCGGACCCGGCGATCAGGGGCGCGACAACACCATCACACGACCTGACACACGCTGCAGCTTCAGCCAGCCCGTGTCGGCCGTAAATTGAAGCTGCTGCAGCGGAAAATCGAACTCCGCGCGCTGCGCGGCGCTGATCACCGCATCGGCGATCCAGCGGATCAGTTCCTTGCCTTCGTCAGTCGTCTGGTGGCCGTTCTGGACACCATAAAAATAGCGGTTCCCGGCGTTGACCTCGTTCTGAACCTGCATCCAGTGCCCCGGCAGGCCCCGCTGCGTCCTGAACAGATCGGCCACCCGCTGCGTCGTCAGTCCGCGCGCCCACAATGCGCCGTTCACGGCGGGGCGCGCCAGGTTGTGGCGATCGGCTTCCTGGGCTTGCTCCTTGATGTCGCCTTTCAGGGAATCGGGTTTCGTCATGACGCTTTCCTCGCGATGGGCCCGACAAAGGGCCGGTTGAATGGACAAGGACCACGGAGAGGGGAGGCTAACGCGCGAACCTGCGCGACCCTGGCGTCCGTGGCCACCACGAACGACAGGCCGGCGACATGCGCCGGCCTGGCTCACGATATCGGCCGCAGGCCGGTCGTCCCGCCTGCGCCGGGTGAACGATACCCCCATTGCGGGAATTCTTCGCCTGTCAGGTATGTCAGGCTTCGATATCGGGCGTCCGTCCCCATCACGCTTTCCTTTTCCCCTTCAACAGGAACGCCGCCGCCGTACATCCCGCCATCGCAACACCCGCGATCAGGAACGTATCGCTGTACGCCATCAACAGCGCCTCGCGCATCACGCGCTGGTTCACGAGCGCGAGCGCCAGCTCGTGCACGCCGCCGGTCGCCGAACCCGGCAACGCATCGGCACGCGGCACATGCACGCGCGACAGCAACCGCACCAGCATCGCCATCCGCTCCTGAAACGCTTCCGAGAACGGCGAAACGGCCTCGCCGATCCGCATCGCATGCAGCTTCTGCCGCACGACGACGACCTGGCTCGCCACCGCGATGCCGATCGCACCGCCGACGTTGCGCACCATGTTGAACACGCCGGACGCCGAACCGAGCTGCGCCTTCTCGATCCCGTCGACGGCCATCACCGACAGCGCGATCACCACGAGCGACTGCCCGATCCCGCGCACGACGAGCGACGGCACGATCACGTTCGACGCGGCGTCGGCGGTCAGGTGGATGTTCATCAGGCAGCCGGCCGCGACGAGCGCGAAGCCGAGCACGATCGTCGCGCGCGGGCTCGTGCGGCGCATCAGCGGCGGCGTCAGGAACGACATCACGAACTGCACGAGCCCGTACGGGATCATCGCGAGGCCGATGTCGCGCGCGCTGTAGCCGTGCAGCTCCGCGAAGTAGTTCGGCACGAGAAACACGACGCCGAACACCACCGCGCCGAACAGGAACTGCATCAGGCTCGCGATCCCGAAGTTGTAGCGGCCGAGCAGCCGCAGGTTGATGAACGGCGCCTCGCGCCGCAGCTCGATCGCGACGAACGCGACGAGCCCCGCCACCGCGACGATCGACAGCTCGACGATCAGGTCGGACGCGAACCAGTCCTTGCGCCCGCCCTCCTCCAGCACGATCTGCAGCGCGCTCAAGCCGATCGCCATCGTCGCGATCCCGAACCAGTCGGCCTGCCGCAGCTTCGCCAACTGCACGGGCACTGGGCGGATCGCCCACGCGATCGCCGCGATCAGCGCGATCGCGGGCGGAATCTGCAGATAGAAGATCCAGCGCCACGAATACATGTCGGTGAGCCAGCCGCCGAGCGACGGCCCGGCCGCCTGCGCGACGTTGTTCGCGACCGCGAACAGCGCCATCCCGAGCGGATGCTTCGACGGTGGCAGCTCGGTGACGATCAGCTGGAACGACAGCGGAATCAGCACGCCGCCGAACGCGCCCTGCAGTGCGCGCGCGACGATCATCGTCGAAATGGTCGGCGCGACCGAGCACGCGATCGAGAACGCGAGGAACCCCGTTGCGCCGACGAGCAGCACGCGGCGCGCGGAGAACACCTGCACGAGCCAGCCGGTGAGCGGAATCACGACGATCTCGGCAACCAGGTATGCGGTCGAGATCCACGAGCCTTCCTCGAAGCTCGCGCCCAGCGACCCGCGGATGTCGGGCAGCGACGCGTTCGTCACATGCACGTTCATCCCCGCCATGAAGCAGCCGAACACACCGCCGAGCACCGCGACCCACGCGCGCAGCGAGACGGTTTCATCTTGCGCGGCCTGCGCGGCCCGCGATGCCGCGGCCGTCACGATCCGGCTCCCGGTGCGCCGCGCGTATCGACGCGCGCGATCACCGACATGCCGGGCCTCAGCACGAGGCCCGGCGGCGGCGCATCGAGGCGGATCTTCACGGGTACGCGCTGCACGATCTTCGTGAAGTTGCCGGTCGCGTTGTCGGGCGGCAGCAGCGCGAATTCGGCGCCCGAGCCCGGGGCGAGCCCCAGCACGCGGCCGTGCAGCGTGCGGCCCGAGTAGGTATCGACGTCGATCTCGACCGGCTGCCCGTCGCGCATCGCGCCGAGCTGCGTCTCCTTGAAGTTCGCGACGACGTACACGTCGCGCAGCGGCACGACCGCGAGCAACGGCATCCCGACCTCGACGTACTGGCCCGCGCGCACCGCCCGCTGGCCGATCGTGCCGTCGCGTGTCGCGCGGATCACCGTGTGCTCGAGATCGAGTTGCGCCAGCGCGAGCTTCGCGCGCGACGCCGCAAGGCGCGCACGCGCCTGCTCGATCGCGGCCGCGCTTTGCGCACGGCGCCGGCGCAACACCGTCTGCTGGTCGTCCTGCGCGCGCACGGCCGCGCCGGCGCGCGCCAGTTCCGCGCGCGCCTTCAGCGCATCGGCGTGCGCCTGTTCCCAGCGCTGCCCGCTGGCGGCCGATTCGGCGAGCAACTGCTTGTAGCGCGCCGCATCCGCGTCGCGTCGGGTCGCCTCGGCACGCGCGGCGGCCGCGTCGGCCTGCGCCTGCTCGATCACGCTGCGCTGCTGGCCGACCTGTGCGTCGAGCGTCGCGGCCGCGGCTTCCTCGGCCTGCAACGTCGCATCGGCGGCGGCAACGGCCGCCTGCGCGTCGTCGAGCTTCGCGCGATAGTCGCGATCGTCGAGCGTGACGAGCACGTCGCCGCGCTTCACGGGCTGGTTGTCGTCGACGGCCACGCTTGCGACATAACCGGCCACCCGCGGGCTGACGGTCACGATGTCGGCGCGCACGTATGCATCGTCGGTGTGTTCGATGAAGCGGCCGACCGTCCACCAGCGCCAGCCGAACCCGGCCAGCACGATGACGGTGATGAAGGCGCCGGCGGCGATCCAGTGGCGCCGCGCGAAACGGGCGGATTTCTCGGGTACGGCTGTGGTGCTCATGATCGGAATCGGAAGGGTTGAGTGCGTGCAGATTCACGAACGGCCGGTCAGGGCCCGTTCACGTCAATAACGGGCTTGCGCTGGCCCTGACGCTGCCAGCCGCCCCCCAGTGCCTCGAAGACGGCAACCTGATCGAGCGCGACCTGCTGCGTCGACGCGGCCAGTGCCGCATCGACCGCGACGAGGCTGCGCTGCGCGTCGAGCACGCCGAGAAAATCCAGCGCGCCCGCGTCGTAGTTCAGTTTCGCGAGCCGGAAAGCGCGCGCGTGTTCGGCGCGCGCGGTTTCGAGCGCGGCCTTGTGGCGCCACTCGGCGCCATATCGCGCGAGCGCCTGTTCGGTTTCCTTCAGCGCGCGCAGCACCTGCGCGTCGAACGACGCGCGCGCGGCCGCATCGTCCGCACGTGCCTGCGCGAGCTGCGCGCGGCTCGCCGCGAGATTCGGAAAGCGCCAGGTAATCAGCGGCCCGACGCCCCACGCGATCGCGTACTTGTCGCCGAGCGACGACGGACCGCCGGACGTCGACAGCCAGTTCACCGACCCGCCGAGCACGATCGACGGATACAGCTCGGCCGTGGCGGCACCGATCCGCGCGTTCGACGCGGCGAGCCGGCGCTCGCTTTCGCGCAGGTCGGGCCGGCGCCGGAGCAGCGCGGCACCATCGCCGACCGGAAATGGCCGCGCCAGCGCCGGCGTCGCATGGCAGCGCGCGGCCGCATCGGGAATCGCGCCGGGCGCGTGCCCGGTCAGCACCGCCAGCTCATACAACGCGGCGCGGCGCGCGCCAGTCAGCGCCGGCAGTTCGGCACGCGTATCGTCGGCGAACGCGCGCGACCGCGCGACTTCCAGATCGGACACGAGACCGTGCGTGCGCTGCCGTGCGGTCAGCGCGGCGAGGCGGTCGGCGATCGCGACCGAACGCTCGGCCACGTCGATCCGCTCGCCGTACGCGCACGCCTGCGCGTAGGCGGCCGTCGTCTCGGCGGCCACCGCGACGCGCATCGCATCCGATGCCGCCTGCACGGCCTCCGAATCGGCGCGCGCGGCATCGACGAGATGGCCGACACGCCCCCACAGATCGATTTCCCACGACAACGCGAACGACGGCGCGAATCCCCAGCGCGTACGCGCATCCGTGCCGTTCGCGCTCGCGACGATCTGGTCGGGCGCGTGCTTGCCGTAGTCGACACCGAAGCCGGCCGTCGTATCGGGCAATCGCGCGGCACCCGCTTCGTCGAGCACGGCGCGCGCACGCGCGACGCGTGCCGCGGCCACCGCGAGATCGCGGTTTTGCGCGAGCGCTTCGCGCACGAGTGCGTCCAGCGCGGGATCGTCGAACAGCTGCCACCAGCGATCGGGCAACGCGCCGCCCGGCGCGACGGGCGCATCGACCGCGGCATCGAACGGCGCGCGATGTGCCGCATCGATCGACGGCGGACGATACGGCTCGCCGACGGAGCATGCGCCAAGCATTGCCGCGCTCAGCAGCGTGGCGGCAATGCGCGGCGCGCAAGACGAGGCGGCAAAGGGTAAATCGAAGGAAAGCGAAGCAAGGAAGGAGGCGCGCATCGTGCGGTGGCAGTCGAACAAACGATGGGCCTATGGTAATTTCGGCACATTCAGTCGATCTCGCGCGCAAAGCGCATTCGTCGTCGAGAAAAGGACAAGTGGACCCATTTTTCAGCGCGCTCGAGCGCAAGGACAAGCACAAGCAGATCGCGGTCGCCGTGTCCGACGCGGCGTCCGGTGTCCTGTATCCGCCGCATTCGCACCGGCACGGCCAGCTGATTCACGCGATCTCCGGCGTGATGCTCGTGTATGCGGATGCCGGCAGCTGGGTCGTGCCGACCGGGCGCGCGGTGTGGGTGCCGGCGGGCACGCAGCACGAGATCCGGATGGCCGGCGACGTGCAGATGCGCTCGGTGTTCGTCGCGCGCGAAGTGCGGCCGAGCCTGCCGGGCGAGTGCCGCGTGATCGAGGTCGGCACGTTGCTGCGCGAACTGATCGTGACCGCGTGCGAACTGCCGGCCGACTACGACCTTTCGCATCGCGCGGGACGCGTGCTCGCGCTGATCCTCGACGAAATCGAAATCGCGCCGCTGCTGTCGCTGCATGTGCCGATGCCACGCCATCCGGCACTCGCCGCGCTGTGCACGCAGCTGATCAACGACCCGTCGGTGGCCGTCACGCTGCAGTCGTGGGCGCGCGATGCGCACATGAACGAGCGCACGCTCGCACGCACGTTCAAGCGCGAGACGGGCATGACGCACGGCGCATGGTGCCGCCATGCGCGATTGCTGCTGAGCCTGCCGCGCCTCGCGGCCGGCACGCCGATCCTCGAACTCGCGCTCGAGCACGGCTACGACAGCCCGAGCGCGTTCGCGGCGATGTTCCGCAAGGCGCTCGGCGTGCCGCCGAGCGAATACTTCCGGCGCCGATAAGCGGCGCTGTCCGTTTCGCGACGATCGCGCGCTGCCGCGCGTGCGCGGCGCAACGTGTGGCCCGCTACCGTAACGGCATCGCACGACACTCGCGCTCCGCCGATGGATCTGATTCAACGCATGCAGGTTTTCGTCACGCTCGCCGACGCGGGAACCTTCACCGAAACCGGCAAGCGGCTCAAGCTCACGACCGCGTGTGTCAGCCGCACGATCGCGTCGCTCGAAACGCATCTCGGCATCCGGCTGCTGAACCGCACGATGCGCTCGATGTGCCTGACCGGAACTGCGCGATGCGCTTGCCGGGCCGCGCGGCGGCCACCGCGGCGACGGCGACGCGACCGCGCCGGGCACCGCCGGCGCAGCCGCCACGACGCCGCTTACGCGACAGCCTTCACCGCCTGCTGCGCGCCAAAAAACGTCGCCTGCGCCGCTTCGTCCGCGCGCGCATACGCGCGGTTGACCCCGCTGATCACCGCGCGGATCGACGCGGTCGTCAGGTTCGCGTCGATGCCGACGCCGAACGCGCTGCCGCGCACGCCCGTGCCGGCCAGTTCCGCGATCGCGATCGCCTTCGCGTCGGCGCCTTGCGACAGCGCACGTTCCTCATAGTGCTGGATGCGCAGCGGCGTACGCAGCGCATGCATCAGCGCGTCGAGCGGGCCGTTGCCTTCACCGCGCAGCACGCGGCGCTCGCCGTACACGTCGGCGGTCAGCACGATCGTCTCGCGGCCTTCGCGTTCACTCAGCTCATGGCCGACATAACGCAGCGGCGCGTCGCCTTCCACGTATTCCTGCTGGAACAGCGACCAGATCTGCGCGCTCGTCACCTCGAGCCCGCTGTCGTCGGTCAGGCGCTGCACGGCCGCGCTGAAGTCGACCTGCAGGCGGCGCGGCAGCGCGACGCCATAACTCTGCTCGAGCAGGTACGCGATACCGCCCTTGCCCGACTGGCTGTTCACGCGAATGATCGAGTCGTACGTGCGGCCGACATCGCTCGGGTCGATCGGCAGGTACGGCATTTCCCATACGGCGTCGGGTTTCTGTACCGCGAAGCCCTTCTTGATCGCGTCCTGATGCGAGCCGGAGAACGCGGTGAACACGAGGTCGCCGACATACGGATGGCGCGGATGGATCGGCAACTGCGTGCATTCCTCGGACGTGCGCGCGACTTCGTTGATCTGCGAGAAATCGAGGCCCGGATCGACGCCCTGCGAGTAGAGGTTCAGCGCGAGCGTGACGAGATCGACGTTACCGGTGCGCTCGCCGTTGCCGAACAGGCAGCCCTCGATCCGGTCCGCGCCGGCCATCACCGCGAGCTCGGCCGCCGCGACCGCGGTGCCGCGGTCGTTGTGCGGATGCACAGACACGATCAGCGCATCGCGGCGCGCGAGGTTGCGGTGCATCCATTCGATCTGGTCCGCGTAGAAGTTCGGCGTGCCAACTTCGACCGTGGCGGGCAGGTTCACGATCGCCTTGTGCTCCGGCGTCGGCTGCCAGACGTCGAATACGGCGTCGCAGACTTCCTTCGCGAAATCCAGCTCGGTCGCCGTGAAGGTTTCCGGGCTGTATTGCAGCGTGAAATGCGTGTCGGTCGCGGCGTCGGCGAAGCGCTTGATCGTGCGCGCCGCGTTCACCGCGAGTGCCTTCACGCCGTCGCGGTCGAGGCCGAACACGATCTTGCGGAATTCCGGCGCGGTCGCGTTGTACAGGTGCACGATCGCGCGCTTCGCGCCGCGCAGCGAGTCGAAGGTACGCTCGATCAGGTCGTCGCGGGCCTGCGTGAGCACCTCGATCGTCACGTCGTCGGGAATGTGGCCGCCTTCGATCAGTTCGCGCACGAAGTTGAAGTCGGTCTCAGATGCCGACGGAAACGCGACCTCGATCTCCTTGAAGCCGATCGCGACCAGCATCTTGAACATCCGCATCTTGCGCGCCGCGTCCATCGGCTCGAACAGCGACTGGTTGCCGTCGCGCAGGTCGGTGCTCATCCAGATCGGCGCTTGCGTGATCGTGCGCGTCGGCCACATGCGGTTCGGCAGGTTGACGGGCGTGAACGGTCGGTACTTCGTCGCGGGGTTCTTCAGCATCATGATGTTCGGTCCTCGGTCGGTTGGTCGGGAAACCGCGGCGCGATGGCCATCAGTCGTGGTGGCAGGCTGCGCGCACAGCGGTGAAAACGGTGGAAAGCGGCACAACGGCAAAGCGGTACGGCGAACGACAGCCTTGGCGGTTGAGCGACCGGGACGGAGCGGAACGATTCGGAAGAAAGACGAACTCAGGCGCCGGTCGACAACCGGGGCCAGGTCGGTGATGCGGGGGAAATCTGGCGCTTCAGGAAAGAAGCAGATGGAAAGCGCGCAGCCGCAGACCCAGCCCGGAGAAACGGGCTAGTAGTCGTAGCGAGAAGAGGGGCTGGGCGGCTTGCATGGCCGGAATCAAATCACAAGGTGACGGGGGCTGTCAACGGGCCGGACGCAAATGGCGCCGAATTTGATCGCTCAGAATCGGTCGTGTCCGATAGGCATCGCGCAGCCCTGTCGATATGCTTCATGGGTGCGGCGCCGGTGGGGCCCTGTTCGCGTTCGGAGTGAGTGGGTCAATCCACTTCGCCGGTTGCCGCACCCCATTTCCGTTGCGATCGGGTTTCGGCGCGGGCGTTCGGTGGTGGCCGGTGGGCGCGGCCATGACCGAGATGCTGATGTTGAAACGAACGCTGCCAAATGCGAACACCGAACGTCCGCGCCCAAGCCCGCTTGCTGTCGCCTCACCTGCCACCCCCGCCTCCCCTGCCCCTCCGGCGCAATCACGCATCGTTCAGAAAAGCGATATACACGCCGATATAGTTTCCCGAATATTTCCAAATAACACCAATTAAACACGCTTCATTAAATCGATTAACCCTGGTTTTCGATTTACTGAACAATAGTCATTCCTCGGTGAATATTTTCTGATTTATTTTTCGGCATGCTCGATGCGTCGCATTTCAAACGGAAAACGTTTGTGCGACATGGCTCCAAGCCTTACCCATCATTCCTCAGGAGGAAAGCATGGCCGATTCTCAAACGTCTTCCAATCGCGCCGGCGAGTTTTCGATTCCGCCGAATACCGATTTCCGCGCGATTTTCTTCGCGAATGCCGCCGAGCAGCAACACATCAAGCTGTTCATCGGCGACAGCCAGGAACCCGCCGCGTATCACAAGCTGACGACGCGCGACGGCCCGCGTGAAGCGACGCTGAATTCCGGCAACGGCAAGATCCGCTTCGAAGTGTCGGTGAACGGCAAGCCGTCTGCCACCGACGCGCGCCTCGCGCCGATCAACGGCAAGAAATCGGACGGCTCGCCGTACACGGTCAACTTCGGGATCGTCGTGTCGGAAGACGGCCACGACAGCGACTACAACGACGGCATCGTCGTGCTCCAGTGGCCGATCGGCTGACCTGACGCACGGCTGACAACCGACCACCGCCGGCCGCCTCCGGGCCGGCCGGCGGTCGGGCACCGCATTCAGCGGCACCTCGCGCCGCACTCCACGAAAACCCGCCCAACCAACGGAGACATCCATGCCCCTCCTTTCGGCTTCGATCGTCAGTGCCCCCGTGGCGACCTCGGAGACCTACGTCGACATCCCGGGCCTGTACATCGACATCGCCAAGGCAGAGATTCGGAACGGGAAACTGCAGGTCATCCTCAACGTGCCGACGCCGTACGCGACCGGCAATAACTTCCCCGGCATCTATTTCGCGATCGCGACCGACAAGGGCGTCGTCGCGGACGGCTGCTTCACCTATTCGTCGAAGGTGCCCGAAAGCACCGGGCGCATGCCGTTCACGCTCGTCGCGACGATCGACGTCGGCACCGGCGTCACGTTCGTGAAGGGCCAGTGGAAAAGCGTGCGCGGCAGCGCGATGCATATCGACTCGTACGCGAGCCTGTCCGCAATCGGAGAAACCGCTGCATCGTCGTCGCCCGCCGGCGGCGGCAACGAAACCGGTGCGGAGGGCGGCAGCGGTGCCGGCGGCATCGGCGGCGGCGAGCGCGACGGCACGTTCAACCTGCCGCCGAACATCAAGTTCGGCGTCACCGCGCTCACCAACGCGGCGAACGACCAGACGATCGACATCTACGTCGACGACAACCCGAACCCGGCCGCCACGTTCAAGGGCGCCGGCGCGCAGAACCAGAACCTCGGCACCAAGGTGCTCGACTCCGGCAAGGGACGCGTGCGCGTGATCGTGATGGCGAACGGCAAGCCGTCGCGGCTGGGCTCGCGGCAGATCGATATCTTCAAGAAGTCGTATTTCGGGATCGTCGGCTCGGAAGACGGCGCCGACGACGACTACAACGACGGCATCGTGTTCCTGAACTGGCCGCTGGGCTGAGTAGCACCGCCCTGCCTGCCGTCGCCACGCCGCCCGGCGTGGCGATCCGTTCCAGTGCGTCAGCCGGCGCACTCCCCGCCCGCGCCGCAAGAACGATCAAATGCCCCCGGCGCCGATACCATATAGTCCGACCGACACCCTCATTGGCACGCCATGAACCCGGTAGGAAAAGCACTCTGGTTGATCGAAACCGAACTGGACAGGGAACTGACGCTCGACAGGATCTCCGCCGGTTGCGACATGTCGCGCTTCGGCTTCTCGCGCCTGTTCTCGATGAATACCGGCTGGCCGGTGATGCGCTACGTGCGGTCGCGGCGGCTCACGCGCGCGGCACGTGCACTCGCGCAAGGCGCGCCGGACATCCTGCACGTGGCGCTCGATGCCGGCTATGGCTCCCATGAGGCGTTCACGCGCGCCTTCCGCGATCTCTTCGGCGTCACGCCCGAGGACGTGCGGGCACGGCGCAACCTCGACGGATTGTCTCTTGTGGAGCCGCTGTGCATGAAAGAACTGAAGATCATCGACGTGAGGCCGTCGCGCTTCGAAACCGCCGGCAAGCGGTTGATCGCGGGCATGAGCGACCGCTATACGTTTGACAGCAACGAAGGGATTCCGGCGCTCTGGCAAGCGTTCATCCCATACATCGGTACCCTTCCCGGCCAGGTCGGCGACGTGACGTACGGCGTGTGCTGCAACCCCGATGCGGACGGCAGCTTCGAATACATCGCGGGCGTGGAAGTCACGAGCCGCGACCGGCTGCCCGCGCCGTTTCGCTGGGTCGAACTGGCGCCACAGCGGTACGCGGTGTTCGAACACGCCGGGCATATCTCGACGTTGCACCAGACCTTCTACAGCATCTGGAACGGCTGGCTGCCGACGTCGGGATTCAACGCGGTGGACGCACCCGAGTTCGAACGCTACAGCGGCGACTACGATCCGGTGACGGGCGCCGGCGTGCTGGAGATCTGGTTGCCGGTCGAACCTGTGGCGTCAACGTGAACGAACGTGACAACCCATCGGACCACGCTGATTCTGCAGCCAATGTGTTCGACTACGAAGTGCCCACACGATGAACCGGACGGGCTGCAGTTTCTCGAGGTGCGGGATTCACAGTCAGGATCGTGGCCGCGTATGCGGTCTCCCGACGAAGTTCGTTTGCGAAATCAGCGCCTGACGCCAGCGTGTTCACGCAAACGAAATGACGAGCTTCTTGCCGCACGCTGCGGCGTACTTGCGCAGCGTCGCAAACGACGGCGAGTGCTTCTCGCTCGAAAACGAAGCTTCGAGCCTCGATACGGCCGACGTCGTGGTGCCCATTCGTTCGGCGACCTGAGCCTGAGTCAGGCCCGCATCCTTGCGCGCGTCGAGCAACGCACGAAGCGCGGTGAACTCCTCTTCCAGTGCATCGTATTCCGCCTTGATGGCCGGATCGGTGAGCAGACGTGCGGTGTCTTCGGCAGTGTGTCGGACCGGTGCATACCGCTCCTCGCTTGTATGTGCGGGGCGAGCCTTAGCCATTGTTACGTACCTCCTTCATTCGCCTGCGGGCGATTTGCAACTCGTCGTTGGGTGTTTCCTGCGTCTTCTTGACGAAGGAATGCAGGACGACGAGTTCATATCCCACCCGGATGCAATAGAACACACGCCCGATGCCTTCACGGCCTCGCGGGCGCAATTCAAACAATCCTTCCCCCATCGCGCGCGAATACGGCATCCGCAGATCCGCACCGTGGTCTTCCATCGCCTCGATCAGTCGGAGGTAGCCAGCCAGAATGCCCTTGGGCAAAGCGAACACATCACGCTTTACCCGTTCGTCGTAGTACAGGATCGTCCACTTCTTCATCGCGATATTAGCAAATTTGCTAACTCCCATCAAACCTGTCGAGTCCTTCCGGTCGGCGCGCTCCGGGCACGTGACCCTCCGCATGTATTGCGACTCCTGCGACAAAGCGACATGCCCGCTGCCGGCCACGCGCCCCGATCAGGTACCTCTCGTCAGGTCAGGTGAACCGGGTATCCGGCTTCCGTTTGTCAATTCGTCTTCTACACGCTTCCTTCAGACTCTAAGGCGACGTCTTTGCGATTCGTCAGTTAACCAAACGATCTAATTCCCACGTTGCACGTCCGCGGGGTCAACCATCGTGCGACGGGGAAAGCGTCGTCATCGCAACTGGCTGCAGCCAGGCGGCAGACGCGAGCTGCGTGCGCGCACCGAGCGCCACCTGGTTGAACGCCACGCGCCGCTCGCCCTTCAGCTTCGCCGCGTCGCCCGCCTGTACGAGCGCGACCGGGTCGACGAGACGGTCATGCCTGCGCACCTCGAAATGCAGATGCGGCCCCGTGGCCGTCCCGGTGCTGCCGACCGCGCCAACACGCTGGCCGCGCGCGACTCGCATGCCGGTTCGCAGTGTCGGCTCGAACGCCGACAGATGCGCGTAGTACGACGCATAACCGCCGTCATGGCGAATCACCACGTACTTGCCATAGCCGCGCGGTTCGGTGCCAATGAACGTCACGACCCCACGTTCCGACGCATGAACCGCGCGCCCGGCCGGTGCCGCGAGATCGACGCCGGAATGCACATGACGCACGCCGGTCACCGGATGCACGCGCGCCCCGAAATGCGAGCTGATCCGCGTGGCGTTGACCGGCATCGCAAACCGCGAACCGGCGAGCGGCACGCCGTCGAAGTCGTAATAGCCCCCCGACGCGCCGCCAGCGGGCGCAAACCACACGCCCGCGACGTACTGGCCGCGGAAGCGGAGCTCGAGTGCCGTCACGCGCGTGCCGCCCGGCTGCGTCGCGCTGTCGTCGGGTTCGAATGCGACGCGGAAGGTGTCGCCGAGTGCGCCGTGCCGTTTCAGGTCGATGCGCCCGGCGACCATGCGGATGACCTGCGCGGCAACGCCGGCCGGCAGATCGGCGCGCGCCAGCGACGCCCGCAGGTTGCCGACGATCGCGCCGCTACGCGCACCGCGCTCGGCCTCTTCGAGCACGAACGGTTCAGCGGCGGCGAGATCGACGGGATGCCGTTCGTACGCGGCCCGTTCACCCATCGCGGGCAACGCCGATGCAAGACCGTAATTGAACCTCGACGCGTACGCGCGCTCGACCGCACCACGCGCCGCATCGCACAGCACGCGGTAGGCGACACAGGCACCGAAGCGCGCAACGGCGCCGTCGCGTTCATGCGCGCTCGGCACGGTCAACGCAGGCGACGCATAGGCTACGTCGAGCGGCGCTGCCGACGATGCGTGCAAGCCGCCCCACGTCGTTCGCGCGGCATTGAAAAAGGGCACGTCGACAAGGTCGGCCGTCACGGACGGGAACGGCGCGGTGTCGTTGGACACATGCGCCGGCGCGCCCGGTGCACCCGCCACACAGGCGGCCGCGACGACACCACGCAGCAGCGCGCGGCGCATCGGGAAACCGCAAACGCCGCGGAGCGCAGGTAGACCTTGTTCGCGTGCGAGACGGAAACGCAGGTCTAACCGCATGACGTCGTCACTCGCTGTCTGTCAATGAAAAATCGGGAAAGAACCGGGTATCGCGGAGGAACGATCGTCGCGACCCGGCAACGTGAAGACGAGTGTATCGGCGCGATCGAAACAGCTGAATAGGACACGTCTCATTTAATGGAAAAGTCGTTTCGTACTAAATCGAAATCGCGATGTCGCACGCCGGCGGCACGGCTGTGCGGCATCCGACCCCACCCATGCGTGCGAACCATCGTGCCGCAGGGACAGTCGAACGCTGCCGGCGCGTGAGCGCGAGCGTGCCCGACCACGGCACGCTCGCGTCGCATCGCGCACTGCTCCCCCAACCCGGAATCCCTTCATGTTTCTCGACCAACTACATCCGGAACGCTGGACGTTCCTGTGGAACGCGTTGTCCACCCTCTCCCTCAAGCTGTCCGCCGGCCTGGCGTTGCTCGTCGTCGGCTGGTGGCTGTCGAAACGCATCGGCAACTGGCTGAACCGGCTGCTCTCGAACAAGGAACGCGTCGACGACACGCTGCGGCCGATCCTCTGCGACGTGGCCGTGTGGGGCATCCGCATCGTCGCGATCGTCGGCGCGCTGTCGCAGCTCGGCATCGAGACCGCGAGCATCGTCGCGGTGCTCGGCGCCGCAGGCCTCGCGATCGGGCTCGCGCTGCAGGGCACGATGCAGAACATCGCGGCCGGCATCATGCTCCTGCTGCTGCGGCCGTTCAAGGTCGGCGACTATATCGACGGCGGCACGGGCGTCGCGGGCACCGTCGACGAGGTCGGGCTCTTCATGACGCGTCTGACGAAACCGGACGGCATCTGCGAATACGTGCCGAACAGCGCGCTGTGGGGCAGCTCGATTCGCAATTACACGCGCAACCCGACACGCCGCCTCGATCTCGAAGTGGAAGTATCGGTACACGACGACATCGACCGTGCGCTCGATGCGCTGCGCAAGCTGGCGCTCGCCGATCCCGACGTGCTCCGCGAGCCGGAACCGGACGTAATGGTGATGCGGTTCGACGACAGCACGGCGGTCGCGAACATGCGCGTGTGGACGCACACCGACAAGTTCTGGGCGGTGCGCTGGCGCCTCGCGCGCCAGGTGCGCAAGACGCTTGCCGATGCGGATTGCGTGCTGCCGATCCGCGCACGCGAGCTGCACATCGTGCACGACGCGGAGCGCCGCGCCGACAGCACGCGAGTGCGCGCGCTGTAAACGGCGAGGGCCGAGAAGCCTGTCCCGCTTCGCGGCCCCCGCGACATCAGGCGCGACATCAACGCAACATCACCGCCGCGTCACATCTTCACGATATCGAGCAGCGCCTTCTTGCCGCTCTTGTACGTGAACACCGAGATCGCGCCGTGCTTCAGGTCGCCCTGCGGCGTGAAGCTCGTTTCGCCGATCACGCCGCGATAGTCGGTGGCCGGCATCGCGGCCAGCACCTTCGCCGGGTCCGTCGAGTTCGCGCGCTTCATCGCGTCGACGATGATGTACACCGCGTCGTACGAGAACGGCGCATACACCTGCATTGGCTGGTGGTAACGCGCTTCGTAGCGTTTCGCGAACGCCGCGCCGCCCGGCATCTTCTCGAGCGCGATGCCGGCCTCGGAGCACACGACATTGTCCGACGCCGGGCCTGCGAGCTTCGGCAGGTCGGTCGAGCACACGCCGTCGCCCGCGAGGATCTTCGCGCGCATGCCGAGCTGGCGTGCCTGCTTCGCGAGCGGGCCGCCCGTCGCGTCCATTCCGCCGTACATGATCGCGTCCGGGTTCGCGCCCTTGATCTTCGTGAGGATCGCGCGGAAGTCGATCGCCTTGTCGTTGGTCGCGTCGCGCGACACGACCTTCATGCCGGCCGCCTTCGCGGCCTTCTCGAACTCGGTCGCGAGGCCCTGCCCGTACGCGGTCGAATCGTCGACCACGGCCACCGTCCTGATGCCCATGTTCTTCGCCGCATACATCGCGAGCGCGGGCCCCTGCTGCGCGTCGGTCGCGACGACGCGATAGGTCGTCTTGAAGCCCTGCTGCGTGTACGTCGGATTGGTCGCGGCCTGCGAGATCTGCACGACGCCGCCGTCGCGATAGACGCGCGACGCCGGAATCGACGTGCCCGAGTTGTGATGGCCGACGACGCCGACGACCTTGTCGTCGACGAGCCGCTGCGCGACCTGCGTCGCGGTGCGCGGATCGCCCGCGTCGTCCTGCGCGTCGAGCTGCAGCGTGACCTTCTTGCCGCCGATCACGAGCCCCTTCGCATTGATTTCCTCGACCGCGAGGCGCGCGCCGTTCTCGCTGTCCTTGCCGAGATGCGCGATCGCGCCGGTCAGCGGCGCGACGTGGCCGATGCGCACGATCTCGTCCGCGTGCGCGGGCAATGCGGACAGCGCGCACGTCAGTGCGGCCGCGCTGGCGAGTACCGTCTTGTGATGTCGATTCATGGTTGTCTCCGTCCTTGTCGCGCTTCGTTCGTGTTCAGATCCGTCGTTCGTCGAAGTCATCCCGCACGCTCACGCGCGCCCTTCGAATCCCAGCAGTACGTTCACCGCGTTGATGCCGATCTCGTCGACCATGTAGCCGCCTTCCATCACGAACAGCGTCGGCAGGTTCAGGCGCGCGAGCGCCGCGCCGATGCGCAGGTAGTCGGGCGAGCGCAGCCGGAAATGGCTGATCGGGTCGTGCTCGAAGGTATCGACGCCGAGCGAGACGACGAGCGCGTCGGGCGCATGCGCGGCGATCGCGGTTGCCGCCTGGTCGAGCGCCGCCGAATAGGTGTCCCACAGCGTGCCCTTCGGCAGCGGCAGGTTCAGGTTGAAGCCTTCGCCCGCGCCGATGCCGCGCTCCTCCGCGTAGCCGGAGAAGTACGGGTACGACACCGGCGCCTCGCCGTGGATCGACGCGAACAGCACGTCCGCACGGTCGTAGAAGATGTCCTGCGTGCCGTTGCCGTGGTGGAAATCGACGTCGAGCACCGCGACGCGCGCGGCGCCCTGCGCGATGCAGTGCTGCGCGGCGATCGCCGCGTTGTTCAGGTAGCAATAACCGCCCATGTACTCGCGGCCCGCGTGATGGCCGGGCGGGCGGCACAGCGCGAACGCCGCGCGCGCCGCGCCGCTCGACAGCAGGCCGGCGCCGGTGAGCGCCGAGTTCGCGCTCGCGCTCACGGCATCCCACGTGCCGGCGTTGATCGGCGCGCCGGCGTCCATCGCGTAGAAGCCGAGCTTGCCGTCGATGAACGCGGGCGGCGTCGCGGCGGCCGGCATCGCGCGCACCGGCCACACGAGCGGCAGCGCCTGGCAGGTGCGGCCCGTCGCGGCCCACTCGTCCCACGCGCCGACGAGGAAATCGACGTAGCGCGCGCTGTGCGCGGCCGCGTAGTGCGCGCGGTCGAACGGTTTCGGCGCGATGACGTCGCCCAGTCCTGCGGCACGCACCTGCGCGAGCACCGTCTCGGCGCGAAGGGGGTTTTCGAACGAATCGGTGATAGCGCCGTCCTTCAGTTCGACGCCGCGATGCAACTGGTGATCGCTGCTGTAGACCGTGAGCATGGTTGACTGTTGCAGTGAGGGTGGCAACAGTTTATTGACCGCAGGCGGCAATAACTTTGCTTTCGACGCGCGCCTTTCGTACAATTTTGAGAAAACCGCCTACGGAATCCCGGAAATGAGCAAAATTCGCGCTTCGGTCGAACTGGATGGCGTGGACCGCGCCATGCTCCGCCTGCTGCAGGACGATGGCGCGCTGTCGAACGCGACGCTCGGCGAGAAGCTGTCGCTGAGCGTCACGCCCTGCTGGCGCCGCCGCAAGCGGCTCGAGGACGAAGGCGTCATCACCGGCTACCAGGCGAATCTCGACCGGCGCGCGCTCGGCATGAACGTGTTCGCGTTCGTGCAGGTGACGTTCAACATGCATTCCGACCAGGATTCCGATCACTTCGAGGAGGTGATGCGACGGCACGACGAAGTGACGTCGTGCCACAAGATCACCGGCGCGGCCGACTACATCCTGCAGGTCGTCGCGGCCGATCTCGATGCGTACGCCGAATTCGTCGAGCGCGTGCTGCGCAAGCAGGCCGGGGTTTCGTCGATCCAGTCGAGCCTCGCATTGCGCGAAGTGAAGTTCTCGTCGCGCGTGCCGGTGCCGGGCGCCTGAACGACGCGGCGAACGCAGGGGCCGTCAGCCGATTCTCCGAATACTCATCCCATGGAGCACCACCTATGACGCGTTTCGTCCCTTCCCTGTCGCTGGCCACCACGCTGGCCTGCGCGTTCGCCCTGAGCGCCTGTGCCGCACCATCCACGCCGCCGGCCCAATCGTCGGCGCCGCCCGCACCACCGATGGTCGGCAGCGATCGCGACGCGCACGGCTGCATCGGCTCGGCCGGCTATTCGTGGTGCGAAACGACCCAACGATGCGAGCGCCCGTGGGAACTCGCGAAGCAGAAGGGTTTCGCGAATTCGGCGCAAGCGTACGACCAGTTCTGCCGGAACGCTGCCGCCAGGTAAAGTGACGTGACGTCGCGCGATCGTGTCGCGGCACGCTGCCGCGACACGACGAGACACAAGCAAGACGCGCCCGAAAAACCGTCGCGATCCCGCGCAGTTATCCACACGTTTCCCGGTTCCGCCGACCGTCATTCCGGAAACCCGGACACGCAAAAAACCCCACGAAAACAACGGTATTTTTCGTTTGTGACACAGCAAACGAGTTCGGTTACATTACGCGCCCCTTGCCACCCCGCCCCCCGCAAAACGCGTCGCGCGCGGCCTCTTTCCACGCAGCCTGAAGCGCCTTCCGCCCAGGCTTGCCGCAAGGGCCCGGGCGCGTCGTGCGCCACTGTGACGCAGGCGCTTGCCTGCCCGCGGGAAGCCGATCCGAAGGTGTCCTTCCCGATGGTTTCGCGTGCGCAAATGCAACGCGGCGCGGTGTCGATCCGGAATTCCGGATTCGCGATCCGGATCTCCGGATCGATGTTTCACCGCGGTCGACACGCACGCCGGGCGGCTTGGCAAACCGATGCATCCAAGTTGAAAAAGGGATCTGCTGTGATCAAAACGTTACGGGTAATACTGTCGGCGCTCGCGCTGTGCGTCGCCGCGTCGTCCGCGCACGCCGCCGATACGAAGAAGGTCGACGTCCTGCTGGTGGGCGGCGGCATCATGAGCTCGACGCTCGGCGTCTGGCTGCACGAGCTCCAACCTGACTGGTCGATGACGATGGTCGAACGCCTCGACGGCGTCGCGCTGGAAAGCTCGAACGGCTGGAACAACGCCGGCACCGGCCACTCGGCGCTCGCCGAACTCAACTACACGCCGGAGAAGGCGGACGGCAAGGTCGACATCTCGAAGGCCATCGAGATCAACGAGTCGTTCCAGATCTCGCGCCAGTTCTGGGCGTGGCAGGTCAAGCAGGGCGTGCTGAAGAACCCGCACTCTTTCATCAACTCGACGCCGCACATGAGCTTCGTGTGGGGCGACGACAACGTCCGCTTCCTGAAGAAGCGCTACGAAGCGCTGCAGGCGAGCCCGCTGTTCCGCGGGATGCAGTATTCGGAAGACTACGACCAGATCAAGCAGTGGGTGCCGCTGATGATGGAAGGCCGCGACCGCAACCAGAAGGTCGCGGCAACGTGGACGCCGATCGGCACCGACGTGAACTTCGGCGAGATCACGCGCCAGTTCGTCGGCTACCTGAAGACGCAGCCGAACTTCACGCTGTCGCTGTCGAGCGAAGTGCGCGAGATCACGCGCAATGCCGACGGCACGTGGCACGTGACGTGGGTCAAGCTGCACTCGGATGAACCGGCGCAGTCGGTCGACGCGAAGTTCGTGTTCATCGGCGCGGGCGGCGGTGCGCTGCATCTGCTGCAGGCGTCGGGCATCCCCGAGGCGAAGGACTACGGCGCGTTCCCGGTCGGCGGCTCGTTCCTCGTGACGGAGAACCCCGAGGTCGTGAAGCAGCATCTCGCGAAGGCGTACGGCAAGGCGTCGGTCGGCTCGCCGCCGATGTCGGTGCCGCACCTCGACACGCGGATCATCGACGGCAAGAAGATCATCCTGTTCGGGCCGTTCGCGACGTTCTCGACCAAGTTCCTGAAGAACGGTTCGTACTTCGACCTGGCGAAGAGCACCAACCTGCACAACGTCGCGCCGATGATGCGCGTGGGCGTCGACGAATTCCCGCTGGTCCAGTACCTCGCCGGCCAGCTGATGCTGTCGGACGACGACCGCTTCAACGCGCTGAAGGAATACTTCCCGAACGCGAAGAAGGAAGACTGGCGCCTGTGGCAGGCCGGCCAGCGCGTGCAGATCATCAAGCGCGACCCGGTGAAGGGTGGTGTGCTGAAGCTCGGCACCGAGATCGTCAGCTCGCAGGACGGCAGCATCGCGGGCCTGCTCGGCGCGTCGCCGGGTGCGTCGACGGCCGCGCCGATCATGCTGAACCTGATGAAGAAGGTGTTCAAGGACAAGGTCGCGACGCCCGAGTGGCAGCAGAAGATCCGCCAGATCGTGCCGAGCTACGGCACGAAGCTGAACGACAGCCCGGCGAAGGTCGTCGAGGAATGGACCTACACGAGCGACGTGCTGCAACTGGCGCCGCCGCCGAAGATCGACATGGCGACGCCGTCGCAGGCAACGGGCACGGTCCCGGCACGCCCCGCGAAGGCGTCGGCCGACATGGCGCTGTGATGCGCTGAGCGGCAACGCGTGATTTGAACGGCTATCCGCGAGGATGGCCGTTTTTACGTGCGCGGGCCGCGCCTCCTGCATGGTGGTCCTTGCCGCAGGACTCCAGGACGTTGGCAAACGTGACCGACTCAGGCTCGATCAGTACGAGGAAGGCTTCGCACTGCGGCGGCCCCCGCCAGCCGTCGCAGATGTCCCAAACAGACTGCTGGCTGGTGGCGAACAGAAGGTCGAGATAGGTGCCGTCTCGCAGCGTCACCGATGACGCGTCAGGAATCCCGGTTGATGCCGCAAGTTGCAGGTATCCGAATACGCCATTTTCCACGAAATGCATGGTATGCGAGATCGTGTCGTGGATCTGCACGACTTCGTGGCATATAACCTGGCGCAGGTCATCGATTTGCACACGGCGGATCGCCGGGACATTCCCACTCATGTTGCCTGACTCCGAGACGAGTACCTGCTCGCCATCGGGACCTTCGAACAGACAACTTCCGACTGCTTTCAACAGCCACTGTCACTCCACCTGCCATCCTGCTTCGCCCTCGACCAGAGTGCCGCCATGGCTCGTGGTGTCGCCTTCGCGCGCCACCGGCTGGCCTTCGATCTCCGTGCCGGGCGAGCCGGTTTGAATTTTCGCACCGCAACTGATGCGATCGCCGACGCGCGCGATTGCACGGCCGTTAATGGCAGCGGACTCGGCGCCGCTGACAACGGTTCCGTCGCCGTGGATGGGACAGCTGTGTCGGTGACCGACGAGTACGATAGGTCGCATATCAAGCTCCTTATGGTTTGTACTACTTTTGAATATCCTGGCGCTTACTAGCGAGCAGGCGAAGACCACCGAAGATGCCGATCGCCAAGGCAGGTAACGAGGCCAGGGCGAGCTTCATAGTCACGACGGTGATGGCGAGGCCCACGCAACTGATCACGGTCAGTGCGCCGAGCACCTTTGCTAGCCACGTGCCCTGGAAATGGCTCTGCTTGATCGGCACCGTCGGGTGGTGCGACCGCCACGTCGCCATGGCTGGGCCAAGCGCCGCCTGGAAGTCCTTGTAGCCGGGTGTCTTGCGGTTACCGAGCAACGTGAGCGTTGGCTGCTCCCGGCGCGTGAGTCGGATCAGTCCGTCCAAGGTATACGCGGTGATACTGTCAAAGGGGACTGTTCCATAGCGCTTGAAGACCAATGAATCGGGTGTGATGTGCACCACGTCTTTGGCAGGCGGGTACACCACGTGGGCCAAGATCAACGGGGTGACGATGCAAACGACTGTCAGCGCCGCGATGGCAAGAAGAGGTCCGTCGGTGGGCAATGGGAATAGCACGAATATCGACACGACTAGCAGTGGAGAAAATAGCGCCGTCAACGGAGCGGCCTGATGCCACCGGGTGTAGATAACCACGTTAGGTAGGTCATTGACTCCGTTGATCGCCATTTCGAGGCCGGGGTTGTTCATGCAAGCGCACTCCAGAAAATATTTGATCGGCAGCTTCGAGACCGTTGGGGTGTGATGTTGTGTTTCCGGTCGTTCGATAGAGTGGATAATCGCGTCGCCTCACCTCGTGCAGCGCGTCGGCTCTCCCCCATTCAGTGCTTCCGAAGGTGGCGGTGCGCTGCGCACGTTGAACACGCGGCACACCACATACCAGCACAAGGCGGAGAACAGGTTGTACGGGAACAGGATCAGCCACATCGGCAACAGCCAATTCTTCTTGCCTTGCCACTCGCCCGGCTCGCCGCTGCGCCATGGCGCATAGTGGCGCCAGGCTTCGGCCGGGGTCAGGCAGATGCGGTGTAGCGGCACGTACCACCAGTTGGGCTCGCCGGGTGGCGGCAAGTGGTCCGGGCCCTTCTCCATGAACTGGTAGATGTATTCCCACACCTCAGCGATGTAGCGCGGGTCGGGGTCATTGGGCGCATTGCTGTCGACCCAGAGGACGGTGCGATCTTGCTCGTCACCCGGTGCCGGCCGTGGGCCGAAGGCCAATGCGAAATTCGTGCTGAAGGATCGGCCGCCGAATTCGTTGCGCACGAATTCGGCGCCTTCGGTCCGTGCCCAGTCGAACGCAATCAGGGTCTTGTTGCGCTGGTAGTAGACCTTGCGCGTCTTGCGGTTGAAGTAGAAATTGGAAAGCCGCTTGATGAAGAAGATGCGGTACCCGGAGATTGCGATTGCAAATAATCCGAACACGATGACGCAAGCCAGAAGTGTCCAGAAAAGTACTCCGAATCTTTCTCTCCCAATTAGTACCCAACACAAATATCCAAACATTGGAATGTTAAGGGATGAATACATTTTCCCCATAAATACCGAATCCGCCACCCACGGATTCCGTAGGCAGAGAACGTCCCGATCAACGCTGACCATCTGATCACGGATCGCCGGTGCCACGCCGGTTCGCGTTTGTCGAGAAAATCGCCATGCCATCGCCATCGATTCAACGCTCCAAGGCTTCCGCCGGCGGCGGTGCGCTGCGCACGTTGAACACGCGGCACACCACATACCAGCACAAGGCGGAGAACAGGTTGTACGGGAACAGGATCAGCCACAT
>NZ_QMFZ01000129.1:0-653 GCF_003294055.1 Burkholderia reimsis | reverse complement strand
TTCTTTGCAGCAAGCAGCTACTGCAAAACGTGCCCAGGTGGCGGAATTGGTAGACGCACTAGGTTCAGGTCCTAGCGGTGGCAACATCGTGGAGGTTCGAGTCCTCTCCTGGGCACCATCTGTTTTTAAAAAGGTCGGCTTCTAGCCGGCCTTTTTTCATTTCAAGCCCAGGAAGCAAAGCGCTTGGTTGCTCCGAGCGGGGCGTCGAAAGGCTGCGCTTGCATGCGTGACTCGGGTTACACATGTGCGACCCAGCCCTCCCTCCTGACCCTCCACTTCCTGAAAAAACTCCTTCCAGTCGGCTCACCTGCATTTCCGGCATCCGGAAGGGATCAGCCCGCGCAAACCCGCCCATCACAAGTGTTCGACGATGCACGTCGGTCGCCCCGCCGCGATGTTTGCGCACCTCGCTCGATGCCCAAACAAATCCGTCAAATTATTTTCGTTCGCGACCTCAAATCCTGTTGACAGCCACCAAAGACGCGCTATAATTTCGCTTCTTTGCAGCAAGCAGCTACTGCAAAACGTGCCCAGGTGGCGGAATTGGTAGACGCACTAGGTTCAGGTCCTAGCGGTGGCAACATCGTGGAGGTTCGAGTCCTCTCCTGGGCACCATCTGTTTTTAAAAAGGTCGGCTTCTAGCCGGCCTTTTT
>NZ_QMFZ01000128.1:0-687 GCF_003294055.1 Burkholderia reimsis | reverse complement strand
GGCCAGCGGCGTCGTGCTGACGCAGTGAGGACGCCACGATGAGAACCTCCGCTTCCACTTCGTCCGCGCCGGTGTCTGCCGGCGCCGCGAGCACCGGCGCCGGCCGCGCGCGCCCGGGCCGTTTCTCCATGCTGTCGCGCTTCCTGCCGTCGGGCCGCAGCGTCGCGATCGGCGTGCCGTTCGTGTGGCTCGCGGTCTTCTTCGCGCTGCCGTTCGTGCTGGTGCTGAAGATCAGCTTCGCCGACCAGGTGATGGGCATCCCGCCGTACACGTCGCTCGTCGAGATCAAGGACGGCGTCGTGCACTTCGCGCTGCAACTGTCGCACTACGCGTTCCTGCTGCAGGACGACCTGTACATCGCGACCTACCTCAGCTCGCTGAAGATGGCCGCCGTGTCGACCGTGCTGTGCCTGCTGATAGGTTATCCGATGGCGTACTACATCGCGCGCTCGGAACCGAACCGCCGCAACGTGCTGATGATGGCCGTGATGCTGCCGTTCTGGACCTCGTTCCTGATCCGCGTGTACGCATGGATCGGCATCCTGAAGGACGACGGCCTGCTGAACCACACGCTGATCGCGCTGGGCATCATCCACACGCCGCTGCGCCTCTATCACAGCGACGCGGGCGTCTACATCGGGATGGTCTATTCGTACCTGCCGTTCATGGTGATGCCGCTGTACGCGC
>NZ_QMFZ01000127.1:0-747 GCF_003294055.1 Burkholderia reimsis | reverse complement strand
CACCCAGCCTGCCGCTTCCGCCCCCGCCCCCACATCCCGTGGCCGATTTTGTCACCAGGTGGGCCGAATATGACAATGGAAACCGGATCGCACGGCATTACGATGGCTCACCTCGCCGCCCGGAGCTGGCCGGTTTTGCCGTATCGGCCCCGTGGCGCGCCTCATTCACCGCCTGATTTGGAACATCGACCATGAGCTATAACGCCCCCGTCAAGGACATGCTGTTCGTGCTGAAGGAACTCGCGGGCATCGACACCGTTGCGCAACTGCCGGGCTTCGAGGACGCCGGTTACGACACGGCGCAGGCCGTGCTCGACGAGTCCGCGAAGTTCTGCGGCGAGGTGCTGGCGCCGCTGAACGTCGAAGGCGACCGCAATCCGAGCAGCTGGAAGGACGGTGTCGTGACCGCGACGCCGGGCTTCGGCGACGCGTTCCGCCAGTTCGTCGAAGGCGGCTGGCAGGGGCTGCAGCACCCGTCCGAATACGACGGCCAGGGGCTGCCGAAGCTGATCGCGACGCCGTGCATCGAGATGCTGAACGCGGCGAACCTGTCGTTCGCGCTGTGCCCGCTGCTGACCGACGGCGCGATCGAGGCGCTGCTGACGGCCGGCACCGACGAGCAGAAGCAGCGCTACGTGCCGAAGCTGATCTCGGGCGAATGGACCGGCACGATGAACCTGACCGAACCGCAGGCGGGCTCGGATCTTGCGCTGGTGCGTTCGCGCGCCGAGCCGCAGGGCGACGGCA
>NZ_QMFZ01000126.1:0-774 GCF_003294055.1 Burkholderia reimsis | reverse complement strand
TTTTACCAGAAGTGGCTAGTCTAACCGCAAGGAGGACGGTCACCACGGTAGGATTCATGACTGGGGTGAAGTCGTAACAAGGTAGCCGTATCGGAAGGTGCGGCTGGATCACCTCCTTTCCAGAGCTTCTCGCAAAGTTGAGCGCTCACGCTTATCGGCTGTAAATTAAAGGCAGACTCAGGGGTCTGTAGCTCAGTCGGTTAGAGCACCGTCTTGATAAGGCGGGGGTCGTTGGTTCGAATCCAACCAGACCCACCACCGTCTTGTGGGCGGTACACACCTGAGAAATTCTGTACATGGGGGCATAGCTCAGCTGGGAGAGCACCTGCTTTGCAAGCAGGGGGTCGTCGGTTCGATCCCGTCTGCCTCCACCAATCACCAACGCTAAGGGCTTGGTTCAGACACTGAACCGAGAATTTTGCATTGGCGATTGAGCCAGTCAGAGTGATACGTAGTACGTATCGGCTGTCGTTCTTTAACAATCTGGAAGAAGTAAGTAATTTGGATAGCGGAAGCGTCTCGAGATGGACGTGAAAACTATCCGGGTTGTGATTGTATCGATGTATCTCAAGATGATTCGAACTCTATGTTCGACTCAATTTGGAATACGGCACAACGCGAGAACTCAACCTGTAGCGACTGTCGATGAGACAGACTCGTTATAGGGTCAAGCGAACAAGTGCATGTGGTGGATGCCTTGGCGATCACAGGCGATGAAGGACGCGGTAGCCTGCGAAAAGCTACGGGGAGCTGGCAAACAAGCTTTGATCCGTA
>NZ_QMFZ01000125.1:0-802 GCF_003294055.1 Burkholderia reimsis | reverse complement strand
GCTTTACGAACCAAGGAACGAACAACGGTTCGAAGACCGTGACGGCGGGATGTGCATCCGGTTTCTCTGGATGCGGGACGGCTACGACGACGAATCCGAACTCGGAGACGTATAGCTACCAGCAGACCAACAGCAGCGTGACGGCGGGCAACAACATCGTCATCGCCGCGAATCAGGTCAGCAACACCTACGGCAACCTGGTCGCGAGGAACGATGTCGTGATCGGCGGAGCAGGCACGACTGCGACGAATGCAACGCAGGCAGCGAGCGTGACGAACACCTCGGGTGCCATCGAGGCGGGTAACGACGTCAATATCGACGCGGCGACGCTCACGAACACGATCGCAGCACCGGCTCAGATTCACCAGAACTACGGCACGGCTACGCCGTTCACGGGTTGCACGAGCAACTGCGAGGCGTATGTCGATGTGCAGTCAGCCAATCCGGGTACGATTTCGGCGAACCACAACGTCGACCTGACGGCGGGTACCTTCAGCAACACCGGTAGCCTGGTTACGGCGTTGAACAATGTCACTATCAATGCGACGAACGCGGCCAGTTCGAATAGCCAGTACCTCAGTGGTTACTGGGCCAGCAATCTGAAGCATGACGGCTCAACGTACCCGGCGTGGGGGTGTGCAAACAATCCGGCACTCTGCCAACAGCTCTATGGCAGCGCCTACAGCAGTGGTACCGCCCAGGACCCGGCTGGTCTGCCGTCGTCCGTCGGTCTGGCGGACTTCGTGCCGTCGACGATTCAGGCCGGCAATACGCTGGTTGTCAACTCACCGACCCTGACGAC
>NZ_QMFZ01000124.1:0-861 GCF_003294055.1 Burkholderia reimsis | reverse complement strand
CGCGGATCGACGGGTGCGTCTTGTAGCGCTGGAATTCCTCGAACGGCGACAGGTACGGGTTCGTGTAGCCCAGGCCCACCACGAAGCCGACCACGACCTGGTTGTTGTCCATGTGATACAGGAACGAACCGCCGTAGGTGTCCGACTTCAGCGGCCAGCCGGCCGTGTGGATCACGAGGCCCGGCTTGTGCTTGGCCGGATCGATTTCCCACAGCTCCTTGATGCCGATCCCGTAAGCCTGCGGATCGGCGTTCGCGTCGAGCTTGAACTTCGAGATCAGCTGGCGGCCGAGGTGGCCGCGGCAGCCTTCGGCGAACAGCGTGTACTTTGCGTGCAACTCCATGCCGAGCTGGAAGTTCTCGGTCGGCTCGCCGTCCTTGCCCACGCCCATGTTGCCGGTGGCGACGCCTTTGACCGAGCCGTCGTCGTTGTAGAGAATCTCCGCAGCGGGGAAGCCCGGGAAGATCTCGACGCCCAGCGCCTCGGCCTGCTGGCCCAGCCAGCGGGTCACGTTGCCCAGCGAAATCACGTAGTTGCCGTGGTTCTGGAAGTTGGCGGGCAGCGCCCAGTTGGGCGTGGTGACCGCGCTTTTCTCGGACAGGAACAGGAAGCGGTCTTCCGTCACCTCGACGTCGAGCGGCGCGCCGCGTTCCTTCCAGTCGGGGAACAGTTCGGTGATCGCGCGCGGGTCCATCACCGCACCCGACAGGATGTGCGCGCCGATCTCGGAACCTTTCTCGAGCACGCACACGCCGATCTCGGTGCCTTTCTCGGCGGCCAGCTGCTTGAGCCGGATCGCCGCCGACAGCCCGGCGGGGCCGCCGCCGACGATCACGACGTCGTATTCCATCGATTCGCGCG
>NZ_QMFZ01000123.1:0-869 GCF_003294055.1 Burkholderia reimsis | reverse complement strand
ACCAGGAACGCGTTCTCGTTCACGCCTTCCTCGATCCGTGCACGCACGAACATGCCCGGCAGCAGCACCTTGCCCGGGTTCGGGAAGACCGCGCGGATCGTCACCGAGCCGGTGGTCTGGTCGACCGTCACGTCCGAGAACTGCAGCTTGCCCGGCTCCGAATAGGTCTTGCCGTCTTCCAGGATCAGCGACACCTTCGCCGCGCCCGGGCCGCTCGTCTTCAGGCGCCCGCTCTGCACGTCCTGGCGCAGCTTCAGCCCTTCGAGGCTCGACTGCGTGAGGTCCACATACACCGGGTCAAGCTGCTGCACCGTCGACATCAGCGTCGCCTGGCTCGCCTGCACGTACGCGCCCGGCGTCACCTGCGAGATGCCGACGCGGCCGGTGATCGGCGACACGACATCCGTATAGCCGAGGTTGATCTGTGCGGTATCGACCGCCGCCTTGCCGGCCGCGACGTCCGCCGCGGCCTGGCCTTGCGTGGCCACCGCGTTGTCGTAGTCCTGCTTGCTGACCGCGTTCGCGGCCACCAGCACCTTGTAGCGTGCGACCAGCGCGTTCTGCGTGACGAGGTTCGCCTGCGCCTTCGCGAGCGTTGCCTTTGCACTGTTCAGCGCGGCGATGTAAGGCGCCGGGTCGATCTTGTAGAGGCGCTGACCGGCCTTGACGTCGGTGCCTTCGGTGAATTCACGACGCAGCACGATGCCGTCGACCCGCGCGCGGACCTGCGCGACGAGGAACGCGCTGGTGCGGCCCGGCAGGTCGGTGAAGACCGGTACGGCTTGCGGCTGGACGGTGACGACGCCGACTTCCGGCGTTTGCGGCGGCGGTGCCGATTCTTTTTTCCCGCACGCGGCCAGGAAAACGGC
>NZ_QMFZ01000122.1:0-890 GCF_003294055.1 Burkholderia reimsis | reverse complement strand
CGCCGTTGGCAATTTCTGACATTGTGAGGGCGAACCTTTCGGTAGATTGCGGCGTGAAGGAGCGCCATTTCGCCGCAATCACGAGTGTTGACGTACTGATAATCCTCGGCAGCGTTGCGTCGACGTTAGCGAGCGTCTCCGTGCTTGTGCAGACCGCTTACGCAAACGTTCGTCTTATTTTTGGTTTAACGAGGAGTTTGGATTGAAAGCATCCAATAGTTTTCGAGTATCGGTGATCGTCGCTGCTACCGTCGTCATGGGATTGAGCGGATGTGCGACCGAGTCGTCGCGCACGCTCGACGTGCCGGCCGTCAGCAGCGCGCAAAAGCCCTACGCGGGCAAGCTCGTCGCGATCGCCGTCGGCAAGTTCGACAACCGCTCGAGCTACATGCGCGGCATCTTCTCGGACGGGATCGATCGACTCGGCGGGCAAGCGAAGACGATCCTCGTCACGCGCCTGCAGCAGAGCCGCCACTTCAACGTGCTCGATCGCGAGAACCTGGACGAGATCAAGCAAGAAGCCGGCTTCATGAAGAAGGCGCAGGCCGTGAAGGGCGCGAACTACGTGGTGACCGGCGACGTGACCGAGTTCGGCCGCAAGGACGTTGGCGATCAACAGCTGTTCGGCATTCTCGGCCACGGCAAGACGCAAGTCGCGTATGCGAAGGTCAACTTGAACATCGTCGATACGACGACGTCGGAAGTCATTGCATCGAGCCAGGGTGCCGGCGAATACAGTTTGTCGAATCGCGAAATCATCGGCTTCGGCGGTACCGCGAGCTATGACTCGACCCTGAACGGCAAGGTGCTCGACCTCGCGATTCAGGAGGCAGTCAACCACCTCGTCGAGCAGGTGGACGCGGGCGGCCTCAAGGCGGCGCAGTGATCGT
>NZ_QMFZ01000121.1:0-899 GCF_003294055.1 Burkholderia reimsis | reverse complement strand
CCAGAGATGGCGACACCGATGCGCAAGAAGAAATCCCCCGTCAAAGACCTGCTGCTCACCCGTTATGCGCCGATCGCCGACGGTATCGCCGCGCTGTTCTTCCCGTACGCGGAAGTCGTGATCCACGACCTGCGCGACCAGACCGTGCTCTATCTCGCGAACAACCTGTCGAAGCGCGAGGTCGGCGACGATTCCGCGCTGGAGGAAATCGATCATTCCGCGCGCGAGCGCGTGATCGGCCCGTACGAGAAGCTGAACTGGGACGGCCGGCGGATGCGCTGCGTGAGCAACGTGCTGTTCGACGACGAAGGCCGCCCGGCCGGGATGATGTGCATCAACTTCAACATCGCGGTGTTCGACGAGGTGCGCGCGACGCTCGACCTGTTCATCAAGGGTGCGGGCGTGGTCGCGCAGCCGGACGAGCTGTTCCGCGACGACTGGCAGGAGCGCATCAACACGTTCCTGCACGGCTGGCTGCGCGAGCGGCAGGTCGGGCTGAACGGGCTCACGCGCGAGCACCGGCGCGAGCTCGTCGAAGCGCTGTACGCGGAGGGCGCGTTCCGCGGCAAGAGCGCGGCGAACTACGTCGCGAATGTGCTCGGGATGGGCCGCGCGACGGTCTACAAACACCTCAAGCACCTGAAGGAAACGCAGGGCGACGCGTAAGCGAAACGCGGGGGCGGGCGGGTTCGCCCGTTCGCCGGGACGACGAAACGCCTGTTCGTCGGGACGCGCGGCGGCGGCCGGTATCGGCCATCGCTATCGGTGCGCCGCTTCCGTGTCTATGCTTCGTGATGCGGCGGGCGCCCGTTTCACGCGCCCGCCCGGCCTGGACGAAGCGTCGAAGCGTCGAAGCGTCGAAGCGTCGAAGCACAAAATGATATAGTCCCGGTTACACT
>NZ_QMFZ01000120.1:0-954 GCF_003294055.1 Burkholderia reimsis | reverse complement strand
AACATGATGTTCCAGTCGTACGCGCTGTTCCCGCACATGACGGTCGAATCGAACGTCGCGTTCGGCCTGAAGCAGGAAGGCACGCCGAAGAACGAGATCCGGGAACGCGTGGCCGACGCGCTCGCGCTCGTGCAGATGAGCAAGTACGCGAAGCGCAAGCCGCATCAGCTCTCCGGCGGCCAGCAGCAGCGCGTCGCGCTCGCGCGCTCGCTGGTCAAGCGCCCGAAGCTGCTGCTGCTCGACGAGCCGATGTCCGCGCTCGACAAGAAGATCCGCCAGAAGACCCAGCTCGAACTCGTGAACATCATCGAGAAGGTCGACGTGACCTGCGTGATGGTCACGCACGACCAGGAAGAGGCGATGACGATGGCGAGCCGCCTCGCGGTGATGAGCGAAGGCAAGATCGTGCAGATCGGCTCGCCCGGCGAAGTCTACGAATACCCGAACAGCCGTTTCTCGGCCGAATTCATCGGCTCGACCAACCTGTTCGAGGGACGCGTGGTCGAGGACGAACCCGACCACATTTTCGTCGAGAGCGACGACCTCGAGGCACGCATGTACGTGAGCCACGGCGTGACGGGCCCGCTCGGGATGCCGGTCGGCATCTCGGTGCGCCCGGAGCGCGTGCACGTGTCGCGCGAGAAACCGGGCTCGAAACACAACTGGGCGCGCGGCGTCGTGACCGACATCGCGTACATGGGCAGCTACTCGCTGTACCACGTGCGCCTGCCGAGCGGCAAGACGGTGGTGTCGAACCTGTCGAGCTCGCACCTGATGAACGACAACGCGCCGGCGTGGAACGACGACGTGTTCGTGTCGTGGTCGCCGGCCAGCGGCGTCGTGCTGACGCAGTGAGGACGCCACGATGAGAACCTCCGCTTCCACTTCGTCCGCGCCGGTGTCTGCCGGCGCCGCGAGCACCGGCGCCGGCCGCGCGCGCCCGGGCCGTTTCTC
>NZ_QMFZ01000011.1:0-198584 GCF_003294055.1 Burkholderia reimsis | reverse complement strand
GCGGGTCCGGCACCATCGTCGAATTACCGGCGGGCGACAACAATCCGCCCAGCGTTGACGTCAGCGTATAAACGTAAGGAGTGAGCGAACCACTTTGCCCGGCGTCGATATACCAGAACGCCTCCGTGCCAATGACGGTCGACATCAGCAACGGCGAGTTGACGACGGTCGATGTGCTCGTGGTCGTCGAAATGTTGGCCGCCGCCGAGTTGTTAACGTTATTCGCCTTGATCGACAGATCATTCGTCGCCGTCAGCGAGCCGCCGGCATTGCCGAGATCACCCGACAGGTTGATCGTCGCGTTGCCGCTACCCGCCGGGCCGTTGTTCGTGCCAACTCGCGTCGTACCTCCGGAGTTGTCGTAACTCGCCCCTGAAATCGTCAGCGTGTTGTTCGCCTGCACCAGACCGGCATTCGTTCCCGATCCGTTGAGCGTCAGTTCGTTGGCCGCAACCGTGCCGCTGGCCTGGTTCGTCAGCGAGCCATTGATCGTCAGATCGTTACCGTTGATCGTGCCGGTGTTGCCGACCACACTGTTCAGCGCCAGCGACCCCGTACCCTGGTTGATGGTGCCGGCGTTGTTGAAGCCTCGCGCCGTCGCGACTGTCACGGCTCTTGCGGGCAGCGTCCACGTGCCTGTGTTGTTCACGGCAAGCGCAGACAGATTGACGCCATTGGCACCATCGATCGTCCCCAACGTCCCGGCCGACGGATCAAGCGTCAGGTTCGGCAGATCCAGCGTCGCAATGTTCTGCGCCAGAATTTTGCCTTTCGAATTGTCGAACGAGCCGTTGCCGCCGGTCACGGTGACAGTCGTGTTGCCGGTTGCAGACGTCGGATTCTTGAGGTCACCGGCAAAGATTGTCCCGGTGTTGCTCAAGCTACCCGTTGTCAGGTTCAGCGCGTTCGTTGCAAGCAAACTACCCGAGCTCGTCGTCGAGCCCGATACGTTGAGATTCGTCGTAGGCCCGTAGATTGATCCTGAGTTGTTCAGGTTCGTCGCGTTGACAGTCGCAGTCTGCAGTGAGGACAGCGCGCCCGAGTTCGTGACGTTCGTACCCGAAACATTGAGGTTGCCGGCCGCCATCTGCGTACCGACGTTACTGACCGTGCCGCCCGCCAGCGTCGCATCGCCTTTGAACGCAGCGGTGCCGCCCGTCGTGACGCTCTGCGTGCCGGTAATCTTCGTCGTGCCGCCGACCACCGCGTTTGCCGTTGTGACGTTCGCGCCCGACAGGGTCGCGTTGCCGCCCACCGACAGCGCCGGCGCGGTTGCGCTGAAAGGCTGGTTGAGCTGGCCCGCCGACGTGTCGAGGTTATTCGTCGCCGTCGCAGTGAGATTGCCGCCGACCGCCACGCCCTGCGTCGCGATGTTGGTCGCCGTTAGGCTCGCATCCTTCGAGGCGGTCGCTTGGCCATTGAGCGTCAGGTTCTGACCAGCGCTCAGGGTCGTGCTGCCGGCCGTCGAGACCGGGCCGGCGGCCGTCAGATTGCCGGACTTCGCATTCGCGGTCAGGTCGCCCAGGGCCTTGACGCTGCCTTGCGCGTTGACGTCGGTGCCGGCCGTGATCGCCGTCGAGCCGCCCGAAAGGGCATCGCCAGCGAGCGTCGCGCTGCCGTTGGTCGCCGTCAGCGTGCTGGTACCGACCGCGGTCGTCGCGCCAACCGACAGATTCTGGCCAGCGGTCACGCTGAGATTGTTGCCGGTCTGAATCGCGCCCGATACCGCGACGTTGTTGCCGGCATTGAGCGTCGTGTCGTTCGCGACGCTGAGCCCACCCGTGCCGTTGATGTCGCGACCAGCGGTCACTCTCGCGTTGCCAGTATTGCTGACGGCGACGCCACCGTTCAGGTTCGCATCGCGCGCGGCGGCGATCGTCGTATTCTGACCGCTCTGAATGGTACCGGCGACGGTTGCGTCCTGCCCGGCATTGATGCTCACCGCGCCCTGCGTCGACACTGCACCGGCGACCGATACGCTGCCCGCGCTCGATCCGATCGTTGCGTTTCCGCTGCTATAAACCGTTCCGCCCAGGTTGGCACCCTGCCGTCCACTGACGTTCAACGTACCGAGGGACACCACGTTGCCGGTCGTCGTCAACGCGCCGCCGTTGCCCGCAAGCGTCATGTCTCCAACCGACGCGGCCGTTCCCTGCACGCTCGTATTGCCGCCCGATGTCACGCTCAGGTTTCCTCCGCTCGTGACGTTTCCACCGAGCGTCGTGTCCTGCCCTGCCTGGATCGTCACCGCGTCCGGTGCGGATACCGTGCCGCCGAAACTCGCGTTCGTGCCCGCCGTCGCGTTGATCGTGCTGCCGCTTTGCACGGCGCCATTCAGCGCAATGGCCTGCCCGGCATTCAGGTTCACCGCCCCTTGCGCCGATGTGACGCTACCCTGGCCTGAGATCGAACCGTTTTGCGCGGCAATCGTCACCGGCCCCTGGGCCTGCACCGTGCCGTCGACAGCAGCGTCCTGGCCTGCCGTCACCGACAGTGCACCGTTCGATTGCGCGTTGCCGTAGACGGTCGCCGTCCCCGTCTGCGCGGCAATCGTCGTGTCACCAACGCCCGAGACCTGCCCGTTCACGGTCGCGTTGCGCGCACCCGTGAGCACGACCGTGCTACCGCCCTGCACCGCGCCGTTGACGGTCAGATCGCGGCCCGCTTTGGCCGATACCGTACCCGGTGCGCTCAGACCGCGGCCGGTCAGATCGCCCTTAGTCGTTTGCAGTGCGATATCGTGCGCCGTCAGGGAACCGATCGTCATCGACTGGCCGGCCGTCAAGCTAGCCGCACCATTGGCCGCAACGGAGGCGGCATTCAGATTGCCGCCTGCGGTCATCGCCACGTTCTGGCCGGCCGATACCGAGCCCGGCGCGTTGATATCGCCGTTCGCAGCGACCGTGTAGTTCTGGTTTGCCAGCCCCGTGCCATTGATCGCCGTATTGCCACCGCTTGTCAGATTGACGTCCTGACTGGCAAAAGTTTGTCCGACCGACACATCGCCGTTCGAATTGACGATCACGTTACCCGCCGTGGCGGACAACTGTCCCTGCGTGTTCACGCCCATTCCAGCCGCGGTGGACACGATAAACACGGTCCCTGATGTGACGGAACCATACTGGTTCGCATCTACCGCCACTGTCTTGCCGATCGCACTGGCGGTATTCGTCGCGCCGTTGGCGGAAGTACCATAGGTCGTCCCGCTTGTGCCGCTGGCCGTCGGCATGACGAGTTGACTACCCGTAATGATGTTCACGCGCTGATCGGCACGCAGCGGCGCCGACACGCTCACGCGTTGGCCGATAAGATCGATATTCCCGACCGTACCTTCGATACCTGCACCAGGGCCCTTCACGCCAGCCGGTCCGTCGATCGAGATGTTGCCGGAGCGAACGTCGTATGCGACTGCCCCGGCGTGCGTAAAGTCCGTCGCGGCACCACCAACGCCGGTCAGAAACTGCGGCGTGCCTGTCGTCAACGTCAGCCCCGGAATATTCGTCAGGGCCATTCCGTTCACCGAGATGCCGCCGGGTGCGCTTACGATGACCGTCGCCGGAACGCCGAAAGTCTCCAACGGCCCATTCATCACCGCGACATTGTTGGACGTGACCTGGTTGATGATCGTCGACGCAGAGCGACCGTTCAGGTTCGGGTTCGCGCCCAATGTACCGCCCAGCAACGGAGTCCCCGGAATGGTGCTGTTATTGAGCACGAGGCCTTCGGGGCCTACTCCGAACGTCTGATATTGATTGAGACTGATGCCGTTTGAATTTGGAGCCGCGATATTGACGGCGGGGACGCCCGTGCTGGTCGCGGTCACCGTCGGTTGAAACGCAATCGGTGCGCGCGGATCGACGATGGGCGCCGCGTGTGCTGTTTGATCCGCGAGGAACACTGCCGGACTGAAATACATCACACCCGCCATCACCCAGGCGGTTGCCTTGATCCACAGCGTATGTCCTTCGCTTTTCAGCGAACTGACTTCGAAAGCGATTGCTTGTTTGGCCGCATCTCGTTGAACGAGGCGTTGCTCAATCTCGCGCATGACGCGGCGCATAATTTGGTCTCACTCAGTGCGTTTCGCCGCGATACTCCCATAGTCGAGACTGAAAGATGGTCAACAAGTGTCAGGACTCACCGCATGGAAATACATCATTCTTTCAAATACCAAACAAACAAAACGCCCATTGACCAACTAAACATTTCAGACAAATTCCATCGCTTCAATAGCATTCAAAAACAAAGCAAAAACCTTTTAAATAAACCTTTCGCCCATCGCGCCCGAGCAGGCCCAGCGCCAGCCCCTTACCCAGCAGCCCCGGCCGCCCCGCCCAACTCCACACACCCCGATGCACCGCAAAATAGATGGCTTGATTTTTTAATATTAACAATGTCAAACACCTTCACTCCACGCGTCCGAAGCGACCATCAATTCCAATTGAATGAGCACCAATTTACTGAAAAACACTCGATTCCTAGCTAGGCGACCGGATGTTCAACATCCAGACGACATTGAATCGCTGTTGTATTGCGTACACGAGCACTTGACTGCGCACCAAGTGATCTATGTCATTGAAGTGAATTTCAAGCCTACCGACGCCAGCCAATGAAAACGTACCAAGAGCTCATTGAACAGCGTGATTCTCTCGAAGCTCTGATCTCCGAAGCCAAATCCAAAGTGCGCACGACCGTCGTCATGGAGGTCGAGCGCTTAGTCGAGGAGTTCGATATTGCTTCCCGGGAGATCTTCGGGGCAATGTCAGTCTCAGAGACTGCGGCCCCAGAAACGGGTCAAGCCGCCGGCGAAATACAGAAATCCCGCGACAGGAGAAGCATGGAGCGGTCGCGGAAGACCGCCTGAATGGATTGCGGGCCACGATCGGTCGCAATTCGAGATCGACAGCACGAGCAAATAGCACCCAAGAGGCCATCCCCCGACTTCACCCACACCACCTCGCGACAAACATCCAGTCTCTCAATGCGAGACACTCTCGTGACCTACCGGTTCCCAGCGATATGTTGCACTTTGATGCTCGTCGTGTTCAGCAATCTCGCCCAAGCCGAGTACCGTGAACAATGGCTTGGCACGCCGATATCCAACGCGAAGTGGGCATCCATCGCGCGGAACGTCGCGCGCATGGTGAAGTTGTGCGAGCCGCAGTACGGGGATGCGCAATTCGGTCGAGGTTAGCTGAGCGCGAAGCAGGCTCGCCCCATCCCGCAAGGACCTTGCGGTGTCGGCACTAGCGGTCAAGCGTTGTGCGAAATCTGAGTTTCAGCGGGCGATCGCAGCATCATGATAAGGTTCCCTTTCATGCCGTTCGCCGGCGTCTGAAAACAACTCCGCACAACATTGAGTAGCCGTTACGGAGCCGCGCGAAGATCACTTCGCATCCCGAAACGTTCGCCTAGCCCAAAGGCGGCTTTCTAGTGAAGATTCGACCGCCGCTCTGCGGCCATTGTGCGACGCGTCAGCGTTCGAATGCCGGCCGCTGTGAGCGAATCGAACTTCAATTGTCAGATGGTTCAAACCGTGCGAAGAGCTGTACCCATCGCCCAACGAGATCATTGTCAACATCGTTGATCCCCTTGGCCAGCAAGGTGGCCTTCACGCGCTTCGCAACTTCCACCTTCCAGCCAGGCGTGAGTTCGATGCCTTCACACTTAGCCCACGCCTCCACCTGCGGCACGACGGGCTTGCCCATCGACGCGACGTCCGAAAACTGCTGCTCTGGAGCGCGAAAAATTCGGTCTACAGCCTCTACGAAACGTTGATGGGGAACCAGATCCTCTAACTCTGAACATTTGAAGCCAACGAATTCGTCTGTTGATAGGACCTTCGCCTCCTCACCGTTATAGAGGCCGCTGCTCAGCTCTGCCGCCATCCTGCTGCCCATTTGATCGCCATCCAGCAAAACAACCGGCAGCGTCTCGTCTCGGCCAGTCAAAATTCCAGCGGTGATCCTTAGCGTTTTGGTTCCACCTGCAGGCGGGAATACCAGCTCTCGTCGAGGGGTGATCTTCCCCGCACCGATAAGAAGCGCCTTAATCATCGTCAGATAGTGCTGATCGGAAGCTCCCTCAACAACTATCGGACGGCAGCCCAGTAGCAGGCTTTCGGCGACATTCAGGTTCAATGCCGAGTATACGGCGTACGCTGCACCGGCATGCGCCGGGTCCGCACCCGACTGACGCAGATTCGGTGAAGACTCGGTCGAGCCATCCGTAGCGACATAGACTTTTCGCACTCGATCCAGCCGGTCGGGATCGACAAGGAAAGGTGAATGCGTCGTATAGAGGATCTGGTTGGTCTTGGTCAATCCATCGAAGAAGGCCGATAGATCCCGCTGGGCGAGTGGATGAAGCGATAGGCCTGGCTCATCGAGCAGAAGAATGGCGTCTTCGTGGTCACCCTGACTTTCGACCAAGAACACGAGGTAGAAGCTCAGAAACCATTGCAGCCCCGTACTGCGATTTTCAAGCTCGACTTCTTCCGGACGCCGATCATCTGACACCCAGATGCGAAAGTGATCGCCATCCGCTTCGAATCGGAAACGGTAGTCGCCTTGTTTCCACCAAGACTTGAACTCCTTGGTCAAGGTCGTGCCCGCAGACTGTAGCAGGATGGAGCGCTCTCGCTTGCGCTCAGCGATCCTTGCAATCTCGTCTTCGGTGGGTTGCCGATTCTGATTATTCGGATCTTTGAAGTCGCGACCAAGTTCAAGGATTTCCGTCGGTTGGAGGCGAACGAAGCTGAACAACACGCGGAGGGTCCGGGCTTTCGCCGCCTCCTTGGCTCCCAGATCTTTTCTCTCAAGATTCTGGACCACGTGAGGGAGATAAATTTCCGAGTCCAGATTTCCATAGTTCGAGTAATACACGAACGTGGGGAGCGCTTCCAAGACAATCTCTCGAACACCTTCGATGTCTTCGGGGGCAGGCGAACTGATATGGGACGTCCATTCGGTCAGGACATCGATTGACTGCTGCACGCGAGGAACGATTGTCGACGTCTTGGCTGGCTGGTCTGGTAACAACTTCTTCAGCGCTTCAATGGCGGCATCGAGGTCATCCGCAGTCCAGTCTTGCATGATGGGTTCGGCCAGTGCGTGAACAGCGTCAACGATCGCAGCCTTAAGAGGCTCTTCGCTCTTGAGCGGATCTGTTCGCTCAACTGCCGTGGCTAAGGTCGTCAACTCGCCCTTGATGTCCGAGGCAGCGACCGTTGTCTTGGGCGCAAACTGCGGAAACGAGACTGCATGTTTCCCATCGAAGTACCGGTCAACACGCACAACCTCAAGTTGTGCAGCATCCAGTTTCGTGAGAGTAACCAGCTTGTCTCTGAGAGAGCTGGCATCAAAGTCGGCACTGATGAATCGAAATCCCCCCGGGTTGGCACGCACATCCGCGAACATCGTCTTCGGATAATCCGATGTCGGTTGAATCTCGCCTTCGCGAGCAGGATTGAGCTTCCAAAGCGGAAGCAGCAAATTTGTCTTTCCCGATTCGTTGACACCGATCAGCGCGGCAACGTCGCCGGCTTCAATATCGCCGCTATCCTTCACCGAGCGGAAATTCGTTACCCGATACTTTATCAACTTCATCCTGCCCCCGTTGAGGTAGTTATATGGCAGCACAACCGGCTTCTACGCGCCGGATAGCAGAGACTTCGAATGGCACCAGATGGTGCGAGCGCAGCCTGCGCAACCCCACGCTGGGAGATCCAGCCGTGCCCGCGCGCGACCGGATTATTGTGCCCGTGCACAGCGGGGGGGAACCGACGAGCGCCTCGCCGGTCAGGAACTAGCGAGGCCGGCCCTGCTTGTGTTGCTCTTCGATGTCGATCAACTGATGCCAGACTTAGAAACGAATCGAGATGCCTGCTGTGCGCGATAGTCGCCCCATGGCATGCGCTTGATGCGCGGATAGGTCAGATACAACAGACGCTTCGATCGGGTGACTGCGACAAAGGCATTGCGGCTTTCCTCCGCCATTTCTTGGGTTCGTCCTACCGCCCGATAATCAGGAAACGTGCCTTCGGCCATACCAGCCACAAATACAATATCGAACTCAAGCCCTTTTGACGAGTGAACGGTCAGCAATGCGACACCGTCGCGATGGGCTTTTTGAGTGGCACCCAGCGCCTTGCTGCTCATAAATCCGGACAACGTGCGAGAGGGGCCATCGGAACGGAGATACTGGTCCCACTCTTGCTGGAAGACGGCAGTATCTTCATAGATCGCCCTTCTTGCATTCTCATCGAGAGTGTCAGCATGCTCCCGCATCAGTTTGAATGCTGGCATCAGATCCAGACGCGCAGTGTTCTGAACGATCGAGGCGATGGCATCCGTCACGGCCTTTGCCCTCAGAACGGTCGAGCTTTGCGCCATCTGAGACAACGCGTCCATCGCGTCATTCGCCGCCTGCGGTGGCTTCGTCTTCCACTTGGTGGCCAACGCCGTCAGATGCAGACGATCTCGAGCATTCGAAACAACACGCAACGACAACTGAAACTCGTCGACAAGGTCCGACTCGTTCTCGTGATTGGCCGTCAGCCGCTTGTAGAAAAGAATATTGCGGCGGCGCAGTTCTTTCTCAATTTCCAGCAACGCGAACCGAGTCCGGCCCAGGATGGCGCACTTCGACGGCTCTACCTCGCCCTCGACATCAGGGTGCCCCTGGGCAAATAACAGTTCAAGCTCGTCGACAATCAGCCTCGCTTCATGCTCTTCGTCGCTTCCGACTAGCACGTGAGCGGCGCCCTTGATAGGAAGCTGCGCGTCGACCAAATAGTTGGGATCAATGGAGCGCGCGACAGCCACGACCGCTTGCGAGGATCGAAAGTTCTCGGTCAGTTCTATAAGCTTTGCCGAAAACTCGAACTGGAACTTCGACATGTATTCAGGGCTAGACGTGTTGAAGCCATAAATCGACTGCTTGGGGTCCCCCACCATCATGACGTTCTTATATGAATCCCCGCAGAGGGCGCAAAGGAGCGCATACTGCGCTTCGTTTAAATCCTGCGCCTCGTCGACGCACACGAATCGGTAAAGCCTGCGATAGAAATCCGCCAGCTTTGGGTTATTTGTCAGCAGCCTATAGCCAAGCAACAGGAGGTCGTCGAAGTCGTAAGCACCACACGCGCGAAGCCCCGCGTCGTATCCGTCCAAGACGCGTTGGTCAAATTCGTCGTTGAGCACGGCGCAGGTGATAGGGTGCGCCTTGATCCGCGAGATCATTTGAAGCCAGTTGTCGACCCGTCTGTTGCGCTCTTTGCTATCGGCAATTTGGCTGATTTCCTCGTCAAGGACTGGGTCCTGCCGAATCGCTTCCAGCAGAATTTCTTTACGGTCCTTGTGCTGTTCAAAGATATGGGGTTCCCCATCGATGCCGACAAGCTTCCCGCGCTCCGCGAGCATTTCCAGACAGAAGCTGTGGAGCGTGCCGATGAACGCCCGCTGTCGGTTTCCCCCCAAATCGGAAAGGCGATCGCGCATCTCGTCGGCCGCCTTGTTCGTGAAGGTCAGCGCGAGCACGCGAAAGTGGCCGGGGACGTTGGTGAGCAGCGAGCGCACTCGCTCCGTGAGAACACGGGTTTTGCCGGAGCCTGGGCCAGCAACCACGAGCAACGCACCGTCGACATGCTCGACAACCTCAGCTTGTCGCTGCGACAAGCGCAACTTAGTCAGACTGTTCATGGTTTCTCCCCCTTTGCCTCTACTTCTACCGGCCTCTTTTGAATCCCATGCGCCGCTCCAATTGCGGCAAACAGTTTCTCGATATGTTCAGGAAAACGCCTCTCGGAGTCCTCCAAACCGGCAATCGTTCGAGCCAACGGCTTGGCCAAGCGTGTCTTGGAACCCTTCATGGCGTCAGCTGCGGCCCTAAGGCGTCCCCCGTCGCTCTTGTAGTCGCGATTCGGTTTGTTCTTTCCGAGTGGCAACCCATGATGGTTGTCGATATACCAATCTAAGAACTTCTCTTGCCCGTAGGTTTCGTCAAGCGAAATTTCAACCTCGGCAAGGTACCCATCGGCAAGCAATTGCGTCTCGAAATTGTTGCCCTTAGCCACGGTCACAACGTTCGAGGAATCTGCGATGGGCGGGCACCCTGCCTTTTTCAACGCGGCTTCGAGATCAGAAATGGGTTTTTCTTCGCCATCCGCCATGACATACCACGGAATCTCCAGACTCTTCACGAGCCAAATGAACGGAAAATAGTCAGTTCCGTTCGCACGCACGAAGCTGAACCCCAATTCGTGAATCGACGCTCCCCAATAGGCTTCCGCCCAAATCGGCAAGGCCTGCTCTTCGGTTTGCCCCTCGAACAAGACCACGGCCTTCGCGAAGAGTATATCCCCTCGCGATTCGATGACCGTCTCCTGCAATTTGCGAACGTCATCAGGTTTTTCGAGCTCCGCCAAATTCAATTTGCGTGAGCTCGTGTCGCCGCCTCGCTTGATGAAAAGCCGAAGGTCTTCCAATTGCGCCTGGCCGGCAAAGTATGGTGAATGGGTGCTGACAACCCGTTGCCCCTTAATCTTTTTGATGTGCGCGAACAACGACCGTTGTGCCTGCGGATGAAGATGCGACTCGGGCTCTTCCAACGCCAAGACAGAATGCAATTTGTTGTTGTTCTGCGCGGCGACGTCTCCGCGCCACGCCGTGAACGCCCGGAAGACAAGCAACGAAGCAAGGCTCCGCGTACCCATCCCATGGCGCGCGAGCGGAAACGACTGCGCACCGGCCGTCGAGAATGACACGTCCACGCCCTTCGAAAGGTCCCGTAGCTTTCGGGCGACCGGCGCTATATCAATCCCCGCGCTGTCTGCGGAGACCACCGCCTGTAAGTCCGACAAGTTTGTTTTCAGGCGTTGGAGCATCAAGCTCTTATCGACGATCTGCTGGTTGATTCCGGTCAGCTCGGCCTCCATCGCGGCCACGTCTTCCTCCGACAAACCCAAGTCCTCGGTCATACGCCGCCAGAACGATCCCTGGCGGTGCAAGTCGTCCTCCAGGTCGCGTTTGGCGTCAATGTAATGCAACGCGACCGGTTCGAGCTGCGCCGCGGTGATCGGTTTGTCCTGCGTCGGCGAGTCAATCCACTCCCCGAACGGCTTCCACTCCCTGAGAAACAATCTTTCAACGACGTAATCTGCTTTTTCAACCCTCCATTCCAGCGTCGTCCGAAACGCCATAAATTCGTCGAATGTCTGGTCGTCAAGCACGATGCCGGGGCCCCACAAAGCCGTCCAGAAACTGCCCTCGGGGAACTTGTCCACCACTGCCCCATTCTCGTCGACGGGACAAATCCTTATGTCGACGACCACACGCCGATCTTTCGGTGGCATCGCCTCCCCGGGCGTGAGGCGGATATCGTCCTGCCCCAACAATTTTCGCCCAGAGCCGATGGCCGCGAACATCGCGTCCAGAAAGCTCGTCTTGCCGGCATTGTTGGCCCCGATGAGCACCGTCAAGTCATTGAGCTCGACCTCTATGTTCGCCAATGAGCGAAAATTGTTGACACGAACATCGGTGATGGCAACGCCGCTTTCTGGCGCATAAACTGGCATAGGTCTCTCTCTCGGGTTAGTGGCTCTCCGATTTTCGCCGAAGATCATTCTATTGGCCAATCGCTGCCGCTCTCGGATGTAACGGTTCTCGTTTAAGAGCCGTTTCGACTCACAAACGCCCGGAATCATGCCTCTACAAGGCAGCGATTGAGCACGGCCGCGAGGTATACACGCTGCTTTGTCAGTGAGTTGCCCCCTACGGGCGGCGCTGCGCGCGAAGAAATTTCCGGCGCCGTGACGCCGTGCTGTCGCGCGACTCCTTCCACATCCTTTGGTAACGCCCATATGCGCCAGAGGCCGACGACGGACGATCCCCCTTTCGCCGCGCAGCCTCACGCGCCTCCCGATCGATCTGCCGCGCGACCGCTCCCCGAGGCTTGCGGAGCTTGCGGCGCATCCACTTGTGGATCCGCCGAACGCGGCGCGAGACAGTCCGCCCTTCCGCCTTTTTGAGCGGGACGGTGCAAAAAATCCCCACCCCGGGGATCAGCAGCAATAGGGCGGTCATGCCATTCGCACAGACATTGAGCGGCTCGGGGTTCAGCCAAGCGTAGTAGCTGCCGACAAGCACAATCCCAAGCAGTACGGCTGAGGCACTGATGAAGGCCTTGGCGATGAATAGCGCGACCCATTTCCATGCGAAGACCACAAAGCGCGAGCGCCGGGCAGCGCCACTGGCGCCCGCGGCGAGATATGCGCACCATTGCGGCAGGACGAACATAGCCAGTATGCCCAGCAGCAGCGCGCATTCGTCGTTCACGGCGAGGAACCACTCAGCGCCTTGGACAATGACCTGTGCCACTGGGCCTCGGGGTACGCCGTCGAATCCGAACATTCCCGCATTGCCGGCCCATCCGAGTACCCCGGTACTGGCAAAGAATGCGACAAAAAACGCGAGCCACATCGGGAAGATCGCTTCAGGCTCGCCCATCGCCTTCTGGTTGAGCACCCAGCCCATGAAGAATAGGACGCCGGCCGTGACGACGAGGATCGTCAGATAGGGGTGCGCCACAACGAAGCGGGTTCCAGGCGTGATCTTGTAGAGCGCGATCGATCGGCATCCACTGATCAGCGTGTATTGCCCAGCTCCGCCACGGAACGGGTGAAATTCCAGTGACTGTCGCTGGAGCACGTCTTTTCCAAAACTGACCGTTGTCATGCCCCGGTTGCCATCGAAGCGCTGCTCGGCGCTGTCTTCAGCGGCGTCGCCTGTGAGCATCACGTGCGTCTGGTCGTTATCGGACGTCACATCAACGCGGATTCTGCCCGCATCACCGGTGTAGTGCCCGTCGAGTTTCGGCCAGAGCACTGTCCACAAAAACAACGCAACGGCTGCAATCATCGCCATCGCGAGGCACCCTCGCCGAAACCGGCTAGCGCTTCGCTCCGGCGCGGCGACCAGGGCATTTTCGCCCCGGAGTGGTTCCTCCATTGCCTCTCCGCCTGCTCGGTCAGCGTGATCGGGCGATCCAGATCCAGGCGAGCGAGGACGGTCGCCGGGTGCGCCGGCAAAGCGGGTAGCCGCATCTGACATGGTGTGCTTCCTTTTTTATCGGGATTTACCGATATCGGCAAAACACCTCTTATTTTGAAGAGCGCGTGCAAAAAAAGCACAAGGTAACTCGGCCGTGCTCAGCCTTGCTTCCCCTCGCCGCCTGTTACCGATAACCCCATGAAATGCTCATGTATTGAGGGATGGACCGCTCAACGCTCTTCCGCCAGCACGATTGACGCTTCTCGCGTGAGGGCAGCAGCGAACCCCACCAACGACCACGTGCCGGGTGCGGTAACTCACCGGATAGCGCGCCAGCGTATAGCAACGTGCAGGCACTGGTCTTCCCTGCATGCCACTCATTCCAGAAATCGTGACGACGCGCCCTAACAGGGGCAATAAACAAATTGGTAATCGGTCGCCGTAGCCATCGGGTTCGGTCGATCACTGATGTGGTGAGACTGGCCGGAACGGCCGACCGGTACCGCACGCACTTGCCACCGCGCACCAGACACGACGGAACCGCAAGAGGTGCTGGCATTTGGAGTCAATCTTGGCAAGCATGCCTTTAGTTACGTTAGCGCCGGGAGCGCAGCGCTTTCACGCGATGGCCTGAAATGAAGGGTAACATAGCCCTTAATATGTTCCCCTTCATTTCAACAGATCCGACATGGCGCGGACGCGAGCCGTCATGGATCAAGAGTAAGAAGCTTGAGCGCTTCCTCATCGCCACCTGAGCTTAACCACGAGCATCAAACCAAACGCAGGTCGTCGGTTTGACTCGATAGCGGTAACACGTCACTGTTTGCCAGGAATGGGCTCTCCGACAGTCACGTTGGCCGTTTGCCGTTGCTTCTCCCGAAACGCCTCACGCTTCGTGCTCTGCTCCGCAATGAACTGCATGAGTTCGCTTTTCAGATCGGCATCCGGCACGATGGGCTTCCATGGCGTAACGTCATGCCTCGTGCGCGTCAAGTGAGATAGCTCCAACGCCCTCACCGCAGCCTTCGCACATTCGAATTCCACTTCCGCGCACCAGTCGATCGGATCGCCGTATTCCCACTCCGCGGACAGGGACTGACGGGGCGAATGCAGCGTGGCCGGAAACTCGCGGAGCTGAGAGGCAACGTTGTGTTTCAACCATTTCCAATCGATCGGCTCCGGGAATACGAACGGAGGTAACGCAACGCCACGGAGCGGCTCATACGTCTGCAAGCGACCGGCCTCCTCCGTGGCCCAGTCAGCGCGATGCATCATCGATCGGGCTTCCCGCGCATAGCTTTCCAGCGACAGCGCGACCGTCAACGCGACATGCCGCACTTCGCGCCTGCTGACCCTGGCCTCCCGCAATTCATTCCAACTCAGCGTGACGACCGAGCTCACAAAGCCGGCGACGCTGCCAACTTTCAGCAGATCCATCCAGCCGCTCTGCTTCAGATACTCGATCCACTGAAGCCCCATATCCACCCCCATATCCTTACGTCGGCCCCAGTATACGGGGCGGCTAACTTCCGATGCCCATATGGTTCCGAGCGACAGTGAACTTCGGGCGATCGAATGCCCGAATCCTGACCCGATTCACGCTTACCGCACCGTTCGCCCCGAAATCCAATACACCTCAATCACTTACGCTCCGGCCACGAAAGTTGCTCACAGCGTTGCCCCAGAAACTGTGAATAACCGGGGGCTCGTCATTCTTCCCGTCATACTCCTGCCTTGGCCTGCGCCTGGCACCCTATTTCCTGCCCTGTCCCGCGACCGTAGCCAAGCGCGGGACGGCATCAAGGGGCGAGGGACCGGGTTGCCCGCACCATCCCTCGCCTCCTTCCTTGACACCGTCCCGCGCTCGGCTCCTTGGATCGCACGGGCAGGAAACAGGGTGTCAGGCAAAAGCAAAAGCCAATCCCGAGTTCCACCGGGAGAGTTTTTCCGCGTAAGCGGCAAGGTCACCCCACAGCCCGCCGTTCAACTCTTTTTGCTGTGGAGATTGCCATGCAACTCGCTTCTTCTTTCCATTACAGCTCCCCGATGCTGCGGGCCGACTCGCCTCTGTCGGACGATCAGATTCGCCGCGTTGCACCGTCCATCTTCGGCGACGGCAAGCACGAAAGCCGCTCGGAGCGCTACACCTACATTCCGACCATCGACGTATTGCGAGGCTTGCGTAACGAAGGATTCCAGCCGTTCATGATCTGCCAGACCCACGTGCGCGATCAGGGCAAGCGCGACTACACCAAGCACATGCTTCGCCTTCGCCACGCCGAGCAGATCAATGGCGACGAAGCCAACGAAATCGTGTTGTTGAACTCGCACGACGGCACGAGTAGCTATCAGATGCTCGCCGGCGTGCTGCGCTTTGTCTGCCAGAATGGCATGGTTGCGGGCGACAACGTCGCCGATATTCGCGTGCCGCACAAAGGGAACATCATTCAGAACGTCATCAATGGTGCGTTCGACGTGCTCGACGGTTTCGAGCTGATTCGCGAACAAAAAGAAGGCATGCGGGACGTGTCGCTGAACCGTGACGAACAACATGCATTCGCCCGCTCCGCGCTCGCGCTGCGCTATGATCCAACCGATGCCGAGATTCCTGCTCCGATCACCGAAAGCCAGTTGCTCGCTCCCCGCCGTTTCGAGGATCGCCGCGACGACCTCTGGACGGTGTTTAACCGGGTGCAGGAAAATCTCACGAAAGGCGGGCTGCATGGACGCTCGCGCACCGGGCGTGCAATGTCCACACGCCCCATTACCGGAATCGACCAGAACGTAAAGCTCAATCGCGCCCTGTGGATGCTGGCCGACGCCATGCGCCAAATGAAAGCGTAAGTACCATAGGGCGACATCACGTCGCCCTACTCAAACCAATCAAATCAGGATAACTATACATTTTGTCCTTACAGGCTTTCCTTGAGTCCGTCATATAAGCCATATCATTGCCGCCAAACGGCAGTTGTCAAAGTCTGCGCAGCTCCCCGAATATTCTCACCGACCGGGTCGTTCCAACCTCGTGTAACAGGCGCGCGAACGCACCGGGCGACCTCACCGCGCCAATTGCGCATGAGCTGTCAGCTTGGCGAACATCGTGCCGTATATCGCACGCCAGCGCAGCAGTTCCGCCCGCTCACCAATATGCATCGTTTGCGCCGCCCTCCCGACCGACAGACGCTGGCTACGCAGCTCGTCCGCGACGCGATCTGCAAGGTCGGGAAAATCCAACGATTGGCCTTGTGCTTCAACTGCGTTGCGTAATTGCGAGTCCCGATAAAGGGTGAATTTTTCCGGCGAACCAAAGTAGCCATTGCGCACGACATGCGTGATTGCGTTCGGGAACGTCACGCCGAACTTGAGCAGCAATTCGAGACTATCGCGTTGCCGGTTGATGACCCACAACACGACCAGACGCCGGGCAAGCTCATCGAGCGCGCTAGCGAGCGTTCCGCCGTACTGCTCGACACCCGCCTGGCTCCGGGCTGCCGTGTTGACGACAACGATCGCATCCCGGTGCGTATCGCAGAAGTTAACAAAGTCGATCCAGCCGCTGACGTCGTCTAAATTACATGACGCGCACTCGATTTCGGCATGGACCGCTTTCATGACATCAGGATTGGACGTGTCCGTCTCCACCAGCACGACGTTGATGTCCGTGCGTTGCAGATAGTCGACCAGCGCCAGCGTCACAAAACTCTTGCCGACACCACCCTTGCTACCACCAACCATATAGATGGGGGGATTTTTCCTTGCCATGTGAGACCTCTACAAGTTCTCGGTATCCGGGCTGATCGGAAATCCAAGAAAGCCCTGTACCTGTTGCCCCGGCCTGGTTGTCCCCGTGTTCTCTTTCTGCTGCAATCCCGTGCGCGGCGGGTTATCGCGTGACGCATTGGCCCGTGCTGACTTCCTGCCTCGAGCAGGCGCTGTCGCCTGCTCTCGTGCCGCGTCTCGATTGCCTCGCCGAACCCCTCCCTTTCCGTCCGCACGGCGCATCGCATATCTCAGCGAATTGAGATTCACGTCGATGCCTTCTTGCGCGGCCTGCTCTATCAGTTCATACAACGTATATCCCTTCTCCCGCGCCGCCACGATCTGTATCTGTATAGATTTGACACCGTCCCCCACCTTGACAGGTTGCGCGTCTTTCGGTTTCTCCGGCAGCGCATCCAGCCTGCGACCGAACGCTTCCCATTGCCCTCGAGTGAATTTCCTGGCAACCGACATGACGACCTCCGACGCACACCCTTCACTGCATCTTGCGCACGCGTTTACGCTCCGTCAACCCTCGTTCTATGTTGTTTTCGAAGCAAACGGAATTTAGAGGAATACATAGGAATATGATGGAACAAGAAATATTTTTTCTCTCGTCAGACGCGTCATCTGGCTTCTCATTCGCGCACGTATGGACACAAATTGCAGTGAGCGCTGCTGCCCGTCGATTCGCGCTGAAGAGCAATCCAGAACGCATTCGATGCCACCGGTGCGTACTCGGCATTCACCTCTTCTGCCCGGCCCTTTCAACGCCAACACTACACGCGTGCACCGGCGTTCCGCAGACATTCACCGTCGCGCCACTGCGGACCAAACTCGAGTATCACCGGCACGACGCGACGCGGTGCGTTGGACGCACCAATCGCTCAAGACATGTGTTCAGGCATTCTCCACGCGTTTACACGTGATGCGCTCGGGATCATGCGATCGTGAATGCCCGGCTCGCTTCTTCATACCGCTGCGTCAAACGCGCCGCACACGGCAATTACACGGACGCGGTTTCAGAATGCACATGGCCTGCACATCGCGCATACGGAAGTCACGCTCCGCAGAGAAAACAAGATGAAAAATGAGTGACGGCAGGATAGGCTACCGCCGGTTTTCGGCGCCATGCACATATGAGTTGCGCGGAATAGAAGTTCGAGCGATGGAACGCCGCTTCCCGACCTGTGGTAGTTCGGCTACTGTCCGGCTGTGCCTCGGCCCTGCAATAGCCCCCATCCCCATCCCGACAACCTATGTCAATGGTCAGCGGCACACACATTAGGAAGTACATCGCGTCCGGCCATCGCAGGTAATACCGCCACCAAAGCGCCTATATCCAATGACGCCCGTCACCATGGTAGTGCTGCGCGGTTGCGGACAGCTGCGTCGAAGAAGCCGATCGTCGTTCCTAGGCAGGTCAGCTGACGGGACTTCTTCTCGCCGAAGAGGCGTTGGTCTTACACGGCGCCCCAACTTCTTCTACAGGTCGCGATCGTCAGATCGTACGGGGCCGTGAACGTGCCGATTTCTTAGCCGCCCTACGAATCACCGTTCTGTTTCGCACGGTGAGTTGATCCACCCATGGTGTCCATAAGCGCCAGCATTGCAATGCGCTGATCTGGGTCGAGGGCCCTGTATCTGGACAGGATTTGCTGTTCTTCAACAGTCGATGCGAGCGTCGCGACCCGCCCAGTAAGCAGGTAGTACACGTCCACGCCGGCAGACGCCAGTCCGACGAGGTAATCGGAATTCGGTCGGCGCGTCCCTCGCTCGTAATGAAACTGAGCCTGCTTATGAACCCCACCCAGTTCTGCAAATTCGGGCTGCGTCAAGCGCATGCGCTTGCGTTCCTGCTTGAGGCGTATCGGGAAATCATCCATTTGTCATGTTTTTTGCGTTGACAATGGTACAAACGAGTACTAATCTCGTCATACCATTTGACTTCTCGATGTTACCGCACGTTGTCGAGCGAGGCCCCACTATGCCTGCTCGCACGAGTGGTGGATCGGTCCGGAGGAAACCATGGCCAACTACATACTCCGCGGCGCGCTACCGGTCGGTGCCCACTTTCGCCATGCACACGCCGAAAACCTCGCCAGCAAGTTGACCGAACAGGTCAATGTCGACGTTTATTTTGCCACCGACACCGTGGCGCACTGTCTAGTCATCTGCATCACTGGCGGGCTATTACCGAACGCATGGCTCGCGGTGGAGAAAGTGCTTGCCGACTTTGCGCAGAAACACGCGAGCGCCGCTGCAATTTTCACAAGGAATTGGGCCGGCGACGTTTCATTCTTGCCGCTCGGCCTAGACCGGCATATCGACCTCTCCCGAGATTCCATTATCTGGACTCGCACACCGGAGCGCTGCGCGTCGACGGTGCATGGCGACTTCTGACTTTTCTCCCGACACCTAGCACGGCAGCACGCCGTCGCATGGTCGCTGGCCGCCTGTCCTACGCCGGAGCATCCAGTCAGTCGCTTCACGTGTCCGGCGAAACATCAGCGGAGTGACGATCATGGAGATCGAAGATTCCCTAGACAAGGGCGAATATGTATTGTGCGGCGCGATGCCAGTGGACGCAGATATGGAGCTCGAGCATCTCGAAAGCGTTCGTCGGCACTTGGGTGGCATTGCGGACGTATATCTCGCGCGTGACGATGCGGCGAACACGGTCGCGATCCGCATATCTGGATCCATTTCGCGTGACGATGCGAAAGTGACCGACCGGCGGATCCAGAAATTTGCACACGATCATTGCAGCGCCGGCGCCATCCTGTGGCGTGGATGGAACAATTCGTGGAAATGGTTCGTGGTAGGGTTGGATTGGCAAGCTCAATGCCTGCTGAAGCTTGCCGCAGCTGAGGCGCAATTCGAGCGCCTCGAGGAAAGGGGCTTCGATTTCATTTTCTGGGTCCATTTGGATGCGGCCCCCGACAGCGCTCACAATAAATGTGACGCCCCGGTCGGTCGCCTTTCAATTGAGGCAGAAAGGCTGGAGTGACTTGTGACCGGCTTTACGCCAGCGGCAACGTCAACAGTGCTGCGCAAGTTGTGCGGGGGCCGGCGAAGTCGCTACAACCGGAATTCCGATCCGGACGCCGCATAGCTCGATGGAAGTTCCGCGCCGTTCCCGCGAGAACCACTCAATGTGTGGGGGCAAATGTGGGGGCAAAATCCGCCCCAAATGGAAAAGGACTTACGGCTTTCACCGTAAGTCCTTGATTTTACTGGTCGGGGCGAGAGGATTTGAACCTCCGACCACCTGCACCCCATGCAGGTACGCTACCAGGCTGCGCTACGCCCCGAAAGAAAAAAATTATAACAGACAGTTTTCCGATTTAGAACGGGTCACATGCATTTTGTGAACGTTCTTGTGAAATTTTTTGGCGTGACGCCGCCGATGCAGCCAACGCCGGGCATGACACGGCGACCTTCGCACCGGCCGCACGGCCCCGCGCATCGCAGTCAGCGCTTGCGCGCGATACAGATGACCGTCAGGCCGGCGACGCGGTTGAAGCGAAACATGGGCAACTCGATCCGGCAGATCGTCTTGAGCAAGCCGTTGACGAACGGATGGTGACGGCGCAATTGCGACGCCGGCTCGCGCGGATGCCGACGCGCCCGCTCACCCAGCCGCAGCGCTGCCGCAAGCGGAAACGTGAGACCGAAATAATAGGCGCCGTGCTCGACGTCGAGCCCGGCGCGGCGCACCACGTCCTCGAGACTGCCGAGCGTATATCGGCGCTTGTGCTCGAGAAAATCGTCATGGCCGCTCCAGAGGAACTGGAACGCGGGAACCGTGATCAGGAACCGGCTTCCGGAAGGCGCGCCCGCCACATAACGTGCGAGTAACCCGACGTCGTCGTCGACATGCTCGAGCACGTCCATCAGCAACACGAGATCGGCATCGAATCGTTCGACGGAGCGCCGAAAGTGGATGGGCTTACCGGCCGCCTCCGCGTCGGTATCGTCGGCGTAGCTCGTATCGACACACCACGCCTCCGACGCCTGCGTACGCTCGAGCAAGTGCTTCGAGAAGAAGCCGGAGCCTGCACCGACATCGAGTATCCGGTTCGCGCCCGATGCACCCAGGAACCGGCGGATCGCACGCGCCTTCGACGCGTAGTACCAGTGATCGCCCACGCCCGCACCCAGTACGTCGACTTCCTTGAGATCCATGACGCTTCCCCGTGATGGCTACTTGTACTTTGGTCGATACAGCCACTGCCGCCGATCTTACCTCGCCGCTGCCACCGATCCTACCCGTCGACGACGCACATCCGCTATCGGTATCCCGCATTCCGCCCTAATCGAAAAGGACGATGGCCGATTCGCCGCAAGTCGCTACCGTGCGCTTACCCGGCGCGAGACCGATGCGCGCGGGCGGTCCGCTCGACTGCATGCCGATCGATCCGGCCTGCCCGGCTTTGCCGCGTCGCACGCGAGACAAGAGGCGGCGTCGGTCACCACCGCGGTCGCGACCGCTTGCAACCTTCTCCGACAAAGGACATTGAATGCATCAGAAAAACGAAATTTCCCGTCGACATTTTCTCCGGCTGGGTGCCGGCACGATAGGTGCGGCGCTCGGGAGCGCGTCATTTCTGTCGGCATGCGGAGGCGACTCGATTTCGGTCGCGCCGGTCGCGACGCCGCGGCTGGGTTCCGCTTCGAATTTTCGCGACACGGCCGGCCCGGACGGAACCGGTTATGTAACGACGAGCGGCGCAAAGATGAAGAAAGGCGTGATCTACCGGTCATCCGCGCTCGCGTTGTCCGCCGCCGACATCGCCACCGTCGGCACGCTCGACATCAGGCAGGTCTGCGACCTGCGCACGCCCGCCGAGATCAAGACGCAACCGGATGCGCCGCTGGCCGGTGCCACATGGCAAAACCTCAACGTGCTCGGAGCCGCCAGCATCACCCCGATCCCGACGACCGGCGCCACCGCGACAGCGTTCATGTTGAGCATGTATCGTGCGTTCGTCACGTCGGACTCCGCGCATGCCAGCTATCGTGCACTCTTCACCGGCTTCGCTGCCTCCGGCGAAAACCTGGTGTTCCACTGCACGGCCGGCAAGGACCGCACCGGCTGGGCCACCGCCATTCTGCACACGATCCTCGGCATCTCCGGGCAGACGATACTCGCCGACTACCTGTTGACCAACGCCTACAGCGCGTCGGAAATCTCTGCGTCGATTGCCCAGGCACAAAAAGCCGGCGGGCAAAATGCGGCAGACATGATGACCGCGCTGCAGGGCGCGCACGCTGACTATCTGCAGGCGGCATTCGATCAGGTCACCGCGTCGTACGGCTCGATGACGTCGTATATCGCGAACGGCCTGCAACTCGACCAGACGACGTTGAACGCCATCCGGCAGCATATGCTGGTCTGACCCGCGGACCGCTTCGACGGGGCCGGATCGCATCTGCGCTTCTATCGCAGCGGCCGCTGCACCTCTTATCCGGCGGAACCCTTACCAGCCAAGGCCTGGGCGAGTTTTCCCGGTCGCAACGAAAGCCGCCTGGGGCGGGCCGCGCGAACCAAACGACCGTTTGATACGCGCGCCCGACCACCCCGAATCCATTGTCCCGCAGCATGCTGGCCCACTCTGCCCGGGCGCCCGTTGTTTGGTAACGCCGCTCTAGCGTGCTATGCCACACTGCACGGCATCGACGCTCGCGCCGTGTAGTGCCGCGCACCGCCGTCGATCACGACAAGACATGGAGACAGACGATGCGGAATGCGGTCCGGCGCGGCCATCGCTCGCCTTTGGCAATTTTCGACTGGATTTCCAGCCCGCAACGCGCGGCCCGGCCTGTCTCGCCCGGACCATCCCGCGTGTTCGGCTGCGGCATGCTGGCGCTCGCGCTGCTTTGTGCGGGTTGCGCGGAATCGTCGGCGCAGCGTGACGGCAACACGTCGGTCGCGTCGACGAAGATCGAACGCACCAAGGCCGAGCGCCTCGCCCGCGAGCAGCAGCTCGCACGTACCGTGCCGTCGCTCACATCGATCAGCCTGACGCAACCGCGCCAGTTCACGCTGCGCGACTCGGGCCAGAACGGCGCGATGACGTTCCTGCGCGACGTCGATTTCCGTATCGTCAACAACCTCGGCTTCTTCATCCATCAGTTGTCCGCCACGCTCGTGCCGACGCAGGCCGGCGCGCCGATCGTGTTCGACGATCCGACGAGTTTCGAGATCGACGTGCATGAAGGCACGGTCACGCTCGACAACGCGAAGCTGACCGCGCTCTTCAACACCTACATCTTCGGCTACCGCAACGCGCCGCTGCGCAAGCTCGCCGTGTTGGCCGGCGACGGCGTGATTCATCTCCAAGGCGAGATGCAGCGCGACGGCTGGGTGCCGTTCTCGCTGACCGGCACGCTCGCGATCCGCGACGGCAGCCAGCTCGTGTTCCATCCGACGGGGGTGCGCGTATCGGGCATCAACGCGCAGCCGGTGATGCGCGCGGCCAACGTGAAAATGGCCGACTTGCTGAAAGTCCAGACGCCGATCGCGCAACTCGCCGGCGACGATCTCGTGATGTCGGTCGACAAGCTGATGCCGCCGCCGCGCCTGAAACTCACGATCACCGCGGTGCGCGTGACACCGGCCGGCCTCGACCTGAAGCTCGACGACGGCACGCACGCCGGCTTCGCGATGCCTGCGAATGCGCCCCAGCAGGCCATGTACATTCGAGGCGGCGACGTGAAGTTCATGCGCTCGATGCCGATGAACGCGGACATCCTGATCGGCCCGGTCGATCCGGCGAAGCGCGACCAGACTTTCGTGTTCGACCTGTACCACTATCGCGACCAGGTGTCGGCCGGCTACTTCAATTTCGACGAAAGCGGTGCGATGGCGATCCGGATGCCTTCGTACACGGGCCCGGCCAGCGGTGCGCTGCTCGGCAACGCGGCCGCGCGCCTGAACGACAGCTTTCTCGCCGCGCAGCAGACTGCGCTGCGTGACATACGCCAGCACTGGGAAGCCTACGCACTCGCGGCGAACGCCACTCACCCCGGCATGCAGAAGGTCGCCATGCGGCGCACGTCGACCACGCCGTTCAACGAGCGGCACGTGTCGAACCGCAACCCGACGATCCATCTGCGCAACGTCGATTTCAACCTGTCCGGGGATATCGGCTTTCACGTCGAGGATCTCGACGTGGAACTCGTATCGAAGCGGCCCGGCGAACCCGTCGATCTCGACGACCCGAACCAGTACGACATCCGGATTCTCGGCGGCACGGTCGTCGAATCGTGGAAGGCGATGTCCGCGCTCTTCAACAACTATCTGCTCGACTACTCGCCGCGCTCGCTCAACGACCTGCAGCTGAGCGCGGACGGCACGAACCTGCGTGTCCAGGGCGGCATCAAGCTGTGGAACCATGTGCCGGGCGTCTGGCTGCCGACCGACATGAAGGGCTCGCTGTCCGTGCTCGACGATCGGCATCTCGCGTTCAAGCCATCCCAGGTGTCGGTACTCGGGATTCCGCAGGCGAAGCTGCTGCGCTCGCTCGGCATCGAGCTCGCTTCGCTGACGCCGTTGCAGCGTCGCGGCGCGGAACTGCGCGGCGACACGCTCGTGCTCGACCAGTACACCGTGTTCCCGCCCCCCGTGCTGAACGGCAAGCTCGGCCAGGCAACCGTCGAGCGCGACGGACTGCGCCTCACGTTCAGGCGTCTGGCGGGCTCGCCTGCGCCGCAACGGCCGCAGATCGATGCGCCGAGCTACATGTGGATGGAAGGCGGCGACATGAAGATGTTCAACGTGCTCGAACTGAACGTGCGCGCGCTGATCAGGAATTCGGCCGAGGCCGGCCCAATGCGTTTCGACCTGTACGGCTACCGCAGCCAGGTCGCTCAAGGTTCCGTGCGGATGCTGCCGGACGGCACGCTGGTCGTCGACATGGGCCAAAAGAATCCGCTCGCATCGCGTTGATGTGCATGTAAGACGCGCATGCAAAAAGCCCGGTGGCGGGTCGCCAACCGGGCTTTTCATTTCATCCTTCGTACTTCGCGCTCAGTCGTGCTTCAGTCCGTCGATCACGTCGAGCAGCGCCTGCCGCAATGCAATTACGTCGACGGTTGCGCCCGGCTTGCCCGGTGTGCGCGCATCGGCGGCCTGGGCCTCCGGCTCGACGGGTGCCGGCGCGGCCCGCTCGCCGCCCGGCGAATCGAGCCGGTTGCGCGCGCCGTTGATCGTGAATCCCTGCTCGTACAACAACTCGCGAATCCGCCGGATCAGCAGCACTTCATGGTGCTGGTAATACCGACGATTGCCACGCCGCTTCACCGGCCGCAGTTGAGTAAATTCCTGTTCCCAATAACGCAGCACATGCGGCTTGACCCCGCACAGCTCGCTGACTTCACCGATCGTGAAGTAGCGCTTCGCGGGAATCGGAGGCAAGACGACTTTCTCAACCGTAGTGGTCATCGTCGGTTAACCGTCGGTAAAGGGTGCGCGGCGGCCGCGCGGGGACGTCAGCGCGCGGGGGCTTACTCCGCGCCGTTTTCGACCAGCGCCTTCAGCTTCTGGCTCGCGTGGAAGGTTACCACCCGGCGGGCGGCGATCGGAATCGCCTCGCCCGTCTTCGGATTGCGGCCCGGACGCTGCGGCTTGTCGCGCAGCTGGAAATTACCGAACCCCGACAGCTTGACGCTTTCGCCGTTTTCGAGCGCGTCGCGAATCACCTCGAAAAACGCCTCGACCATGTCCTTCGCTTCACGCTTGTTCAGCCCGACGCTGTCGAACAGCAACTCCGCCAGTTCCGCTTTCGTCAGCGTGGGCGTCTCGGTGGACGCCGGCGCCGAAGCATCGCGGTTCATGGCGCTGCGTTGCGCCGTCAGGAGGGCTTCGAATTCACTCGAGGTCATGTCGTTCATATCTGCCATACAGCGCGTTAAATCAAATTACGATCGGAAAAGGCCGCCCGCGAGCGGGCGGACCTCCTCCTTAGCCGCGCAGGCGCGCACCGGTGCGAGCCATCCGCTCGACCAGCGCCTGGATCGCCTGATCGACGACCTCGTCCTGTAGCGTGCCAGCCGCGTCCTGCAGCGTCACGCGGAAGGCAAGGCTCTTCTCGTGCGCGGCAAGGCCACCGGAAGTATTTGATTTTGCACGAAATTCGTCGAAGAGTACAACCTTCTGAACGAATCGGCAGGCCTCTTCGGCAAGCGCCTTCTTCATTTCGTCGAAAAGTGCCTGAACCTCGACCGCCTGATCGACGACAACGGCGATATCGCGACGAACCGGCGGGAATTTCGACACCTCGGTCGGCGTGGGCAACGCACGCGCAATCAGCGCGTCCGCGTCGATTTCGAACATCACCGGAGCGTGCGGCAACTCGTACTTCTGCATCAGGCGCGGGTGCAACTCGCCGATCCAGCCAACCGCACGGCCGTCGACTTCGATGCGCGCGCTGCGCCCCGGATGGAGGGCCGGATGCTCCGCCTTCACGAAGCGTGCAGCTGCCGGCGCAAGCAGCGCCTCGAGATCGCCCTTCACGTCGAAGAAATCGACCGCGCGGGTCGTCACGCCCCACTGCTCGTCGAGCACCGGGCCATAAGCAAGCGCACCGACGCGCTTCGGCTGCACGTAGCCCTCGACCGTCAGCTCACCGGCCTTCGCCGACGCATCGGCGAGGAACACGCGGCCAGCCTCGAACACGCGCACGCGATCTGCGCGGCGGTTCAGGTTGTGGCGCAGCACGGAAATCAGGCTGCCGAACAGCGTCGTGCGCATCACCGAGAGCTGGCTCGCGATCGGGTTCAGCAGGCGGATCGGCTGGTCGTTGCCCGCGAAATCCTGCTCCCACTCCGCATCGACGAAGCTGAAGTTGACGGTTTCCGCGTAGTCGCGCGCGGCGAGCGCGTGACGGACATCGTGGATCGAACGCCGCGTCTCGTTGGTCGCGCGCATTTCGCTCGTCGCGACCGGCGGACGCGCCGGGATCTTCTCGAAGCCGTAGATCCGCGCGACCTCCTCGATCAGGTCTTCCTCGATCTCGATGTCGAAGCGATGCGACGGCGGCGTGACGAGGAACGCGTCGCCTTCACGCTCGAACGGCAGGCCGAGGCGCGTGAAGATGCTGGCGATCTCGTCGGCGCCGATCTGCACACCGATGATGCGGTTCGCGCGCGACACGCGCATCTTCACCGGCGCGCGCTGCGGCAGGTTCACGGACTGATCGTCGACCGGGCCGGCCTTGCCGCCGCAGATCTCGAGAATCAGTTGCGTAATGCGCTCGACGTGCTCGACGGTCGTCGCGTAATCGACGCCGCGCTCGAAGCGATGGGCCGCATCGGTCGAGAAGTTGTACTTGCGCGCGCGGCCGCGGATGCTGTCCGGCCACCAGAACGCGGCTTCCAGGTAGATGTTGGTCGTATCGAGCGTGACGGCCGTGCTGTCGCCGCCCATGATGCCGGCCAGGCTCTCGACCTGGCGGTCATCCGAAATGACGCCGACCGTTTCGTCGAGTTCGACCGTGTTGCCGTTGAGCAGCTTCAGCGATTCGCCGCGCTTGCCCCAGCGCACCTCGATGCCACCGTGGATCTTGTCGAGATCGAACACGTGCGACGGGCGGCCGAGCTCGAACATCACATAGTTCGAGATGTCGACGAGCGCCGATACGCTGCGCTGGCCGGAGCGCTCGAGGCGCTCGACCATCCACTGCGGGGTCTTCGCACGCGCGTTCACGCCGCGGATCACACGCCCCGAGAAGCGACCGCACAGATCGGGAGCGGCGATGCGCACCGGCAGCGTTTCGTCGAGTTCGACGCGCACCGGGCGGATATCGACCGGCGTCAGCGGCGCACCGGTGATCGCGGCCGTCTCGCGCGCAATGCCGAACACGGACAGGCAGTCGGCCTTGTTCGGCGTCAGCTTGATTTCGAAGATCGTGTCGTCGAGATTGAGCGTCTCGCGGATGTCCTGGCCGACCGGCGTATCTTCCGGCAGCACCAGCAGGCCGCTGTGATCCTCGGACAGCTTCAGTTCACGTGCCGAGCACAGCATCCCCTGGCTCTCCACGCCGCGCAGCTTCGACAGCTTGATCGCGAACGGCTTGCCACCCTCTTCCGCAGGCGGCAGTTCCGCGCCGACCAGCGCGACCGGCACCTTGATGCCGGGTGCGACGTTCGGTGCGCCGCAGACGATATTCAGCGTCGCGCCGGTGCCGGCATCGACCTGACAGACATTGAGCTTGTCCGCATCCGGATGCTTGACGACTTCGAGCACGCGGCCGACGACGATCTTCGACGTCGGCGGCGCAGCCTTGCTCAGCGATTCGACTTCGAGCCCCGCCATCGTCAGCGCGTGCGACAGTTCGTCGGTCGTCAGCTGCGGGTCGACAAAGGTTCTCAACCAGGATTCAGGGAATTGCATGGATGTCTACGTTCGAAACAGGTTAGATCGACGCCCGGGCCCCGCCGGATCGTCCGTCGGGGCGTGCACGGGCACAGGTCGGCGCGGCGCGCGGCGTTACGCGAACTGGCGCAGGAAACGCAGGTCGTTCTCGAAGAACAGCCGGAGATCCTGGACGCCGTAGCGCAGCATCGTCAGGCGCTCGAGGCCGCTGCCGAACGCAAAGCCGATGTAGCGCTCGGGATCGAGGCCCATGTTGCGAATCACGGTCGGATGCACCTGCCCCGAACCGGAAATCTCGAGCCACTTGCCGGCGTTCTTGCCTTGCTCGAACATCATGTCGATCTCGGCCGACGGTTCCGTGAACGGGAAATACGAAGGACGGAAGCGCACGAGGATGTCGTCGCGCTCGAAGAATTTTTTCAGGAAGTCGGTATAGACGCCCTTGAGATCGGCGAAGCTGATGTTTTCGTCGATCCACAGCCCCTCGACCTGATTGAACATCGGCGAGTGGGTCGCATCGCTGTCGACGCGATACGTGCGGCCCGGCGCGATCACCTTGATCGGCGGACGGTTCATGCGCGCGTAACGCACCTGCATCGGGCTCGTGTGCGTGCGCAGCAGCAGCTGGCGGCCGTCGGCATCCTTGCCTTCGACGTAGAAGGTGTCCTGCATCGAACGCGCCGGATGGTTCTCCGGGCTGTTCAGCGATGTGAAGTTGTACCAGTCGGTCTCGATTTCGGGGCCGTCTGCCACATCGAAGCCGATCGAGCCGAAAATCTGTTCGACACGCTCCCACGTGCGCATCACGGGGTGCAGGCTGCCTGCACCGGCGCCGCGGCCCGGCAACGTCACGTCGATCGACTCGGCGGCGAGGCGCTGGTTCAGCAGCGCGTCGGCCAGTGCCTGACGGCGTGCGGTCAGCGCGGCTTCAACCTGCTGCTTCGCGACGTTGATGCGTGCGCCTTCGGTCTTGCGTGCTTCGGGATCGAGCTTGCCGAGGCCCTTCAGCAACTCGGTCAGCGCACCCGACTTGCCGAGAAATCGTGCTTTCTCGTTTTCGAGCGTGGTGATGTCGGCAGCCTGTTCGAAGGACTGCTGCGCGTCGGCGACAATCTGGTCCAAATCCATAGATCCCATCATTTCCAACGTCATTCGGTCTTGGCGAGCGAAATCGCACACCAAACAAAAAAGGGGCTCGGAAGAGCCCCGTTTTCGCTGCAGCGGCCGAAACTACCGGAGCATCGCTGCAACTAACCACGCAGTGCTAATTTCGCAATTAGGCTGCAACGGCGGCTTTCACCTGCTTGACGATCGCAGCAAAAGCAGCCTTGTCGAACACCGCCATGTCAGCCAGCACCTTACGGTCGAGTTCGATCGACGCCTTCTTCAGGCCGTTGATGAACACGCTGTAGGTCATGTCGTGCTGACGAACCGCCGCGTTGATACGCGTAATCCACAGTGCGCGGAACACACGCTTCTTGTTGCGACGATCGCGATATGCGTACTGACCAGCGCGCATCACCGCCTGCTTGGCGATGCGGTAGACGTTATTGCGGCGACCGCGATAACCCTTGGCCAGGTTGATGATCTTCTTGTGGCGGGCCCGTGCGGTTACCCCACGTTTGACTCGAGGCATGTTTCTCTCCTTAGAGTATCGATTGAGGGGTTACGCGAACGGCAGCATTGCGCGGACGGAGTTCAGATCGGAATCATGAACTGCCGTTGCGCCGCGCAGGTGGCGCTTGTTCTTCGTGGTTTTCTTGGTCAGGATGTGACGCTTGAAGGCTTGACCGCGCTTGACGGTACCGCCCGGACGCACCACGAAGCGCTTTGCAGCGCTCTTCTTGGTCTTCATCTTAGGCATGACGAACAACTCCAGTTTATTAGATGGCGATGGGTGTGCGGTTGGCTTGCGCCCTTGACCCGCCCTTCGAAACCCAGTCCACTTGTGTACGGCGAACCGCTTGCGCAGCCGCCGTCATTGCTGGCGCGTTGCCCTGACCGGGCAACGCGCCGAACCACTGCGAACCTGCGCGCGAAGCGCGCGGGCCCGTTACTTCTTTTTCTTCGGCGAGAGCACCATGATCATCTGGCGCCCTTCCATCTTCGGCATCTGCTCGACCTGGCCGACTTCCTCGAGATCCGTGCGCAGACGCTCAAGCATCCGCATACCGATTTCCTGGTGAGCCATTTCGCGACCGCGGAAACGCAACGTGATCTTCGTCTTGTCGCCTTCTTCGAGGAAGCGCACGAGATTGCGAAGCTTGACGTTGTAATCCCCGTCATCGGTACCCGGGCGGAACTTGACTTCCTTGACCTGAATGACCTTCTGCTTCAGCTTCGCTTCGTGCTGCTTCTTCGATTCCTGGTACTTGAACTTGCCGTAATCCATCAGACGGCAAACCGGGGGAACCGCTTGCGGCGCGATTTCCACCAGGTCAACATCCAGTTCTTCCGATTTACGGAAAGCATCAGCGAGTTTTACGATACCGAGCGGTTCGTTCTCGATCCCGACCAGACGCACTTCCGGCGCAGTGATTTCACCGTTGATGCGATGCGACGACTTATCAGTAGCGATGTTACGTTTCCTCTAAAAATTAAAAAAACGAGCCGCGCTGCCAGGGCGGTTACTTGAACGAGCGCAGGTCTTCCTGCAGACGCTCAACGAAGGCTTCGACCGGCATCACGCCAAGATCGACGCCGCCACGGGCACGCACGGCTACCGTTTGCGCATCACGCTCCTTATCACCCACGACGAGGAGATAAGGCACCTTTTCCAGCGTGTGCTCGCGTATTTTATAGCTAATCTTCTCATTGCGCAAATCGGCCGTCACTCTAACCCCTTGTTTTTGCAACGATTGGGCCAGAGATTGCGCATATTCGGCCTGACTTTCGGCGATATTGAGCACAACTGCCTGGAACGGCGCGAGCCAGGCAGGCATTGCACCAGCGTGGTGCTCGATCAAAATGCCGAGGAAACGCTCCATCGAACCGACGATCGCACGGTGCAACATCACCGGCCGGCGACGGCTGCTGTCGTCGGCAACATACTCGGCGCCGAGGCGTTCCGGCAGCACCATGTCGAGCTGCAGCGTACCGCACTGCCACGAACGGCCGAGCGCATCCTTGATGTGGTACTCGATCTTCGGACCGTAGAACGCACCTTCACCCGGCAGTTCTTCCCACGTAAGACCGCAGGCGGTCAGTGCGTCGCGCAGGCCCTGCTCGGCGCGATCCCACGTCTCGTCCGTGCCCGCACGCTGATCCGGGCGCAGCGACAGCTTGATGTCGATGTGATCGAAACCGAAGTCCTTGTACACGCTCATCGCCAGCGTATTGAACGCGATCGACTCCGAGATGAACTGGTCTTCCGTACAGAAGATGTGCGCATCGTCCTGCACGAAGCCGCGCACGCGCATCAGGCCGTGCAGCGCGCCCGATGCCTCGTTGCGGTGGCACGAACCGAATTCCGCGTAGCGCAGCGGCAGGTCGCGATACGAGCGCAAGCCGTGCTTGAACACCTGGACGTGACCCGGGCAGTTCATCGGCTTGATCGCGTAGTCGCGCTTCTCCGACTCCGTCGTGAACATGTTCTCGCGGTAGTTCTGCCAGTGGCCCGACGCCTCCCACAGCGAGCGGTCCATGATCATCGGCGTCTTGATCTCGAGGTAGCCGGCTTCGTTCACGCGGCGGCGCATGTACTGCTCGACCTGCTGCCACAGTGCCCAACCCTTCGGATGCCAGAACACCATGCCCGGCGACTCTTCCTGCATGTGGAACAGGTCGAGCTGCTTGCCGAGCTTGCGGTGGTCGCGCTTTTCCGCTTCCTCGAGCATGTGCAGGTACTGGTCCTGGTCTTCCTTCTTCGTCCAGGCCGTGCCGTAGATACGCTGCAGCTGCTCGTTCTTCGAATCGCCACGCCAGTACGCGCCCGCGACCTTCATCAGCTTGAAGACCTTCAGCTTGCCCGTCGACGGCACGTGCGGGCCGCGGCACAGATCGGTAAAGCCGCCGTGCGAATACAGCTTGATTTCGTCGCTTTGCGGAATCGATTCGATGATCTCGGCCTTGTACTTCTCGCCGATGCTGCGGAAGTAGCCCGCCGCTTCGTCGCGCGACACGACACGGCGCGTCACGGGCTCGTCCTTCTTCGCGAGTTCCTGCATGCGCTTTTCGATCTTCTCCAGATCTTCAGGCGTAAACGGACGGTTGTACGAGAAGTCGTAATAGAAGCCGTTGTCGATCACCGGGCCGATCGTCACCTGCGCGTCCGGATACAGTTCCTTCACCGCGTATGCGAGCAAGTGCGCCGTCGAGTGGCGGATGATGTCGAGGCCGTCGGCATCCTTGTCGGTCACGATCGCGAGCGACGCGTCGCGGTCGATCACGGCCGACGTATCGACGAGCTCGCCATCGAGCTTGCCACCAAGCGCAGCCTTCGCAAGGCCGGGACCGATCGAGGCTGCAACCTCGGCAACTGTCACCGGATGCTCGTATTGTCGAACTGAGCCGTCAGGCAAGCGTATCGAAACCATAGCAATCTCCGTGATGCCGACAGTGGGCGGCAGACCAGGTACGCGACATGAAAATCGCGCGGGAAAATTTCGCGACAAAAAAAATGCGGCCCCGCTTTCGAGGGGCCGCATTCGATACTTCACTCAGACTGAAAGGGCGAAAGGGTTCCTCGACTAGCGTCGCTCCGAAAAGGTTTCGGTCAACGTTCGCGGTGTCATAACCGTATTCGCCTTGTTCGCGTTGAGTTATTTACTGCATCGAACACCCGGAGACCGGGCATTCTCAATTCGTTGGTAGGCTCGATTGGACTCGAACCAACGACCCCCACCATGTCAAGGTGGTGCTCTAACCAGCTGAGCTACGAGCCTAAAGAAGCTAAGATTATATGGAGCCGTTACCGACTTGGCAAGTGTTTTTATGCGGTCGCAGCAAAATAACGGGGCTCCAACCCCATATCATGCCTTCCGCCCCGCCCGCACGACGCCCTGCACCTCACCGAGCAGCGTGCACGCGCGCTGCACCTGCGCCGAGTTCGACACCTCGACCGTGAACTGCATGAATGCCGCGTTGCGGCGGCTCTGCGTCTTCACACCCACCACGTTCATCTTCTCGCGCGCGAACACTTCGGAGATATCGCGCAGCAACCCTTGCCGGTCGCTCGCCTCGATCATCAGGTCGACCGGATAGACGGACGCACCGCGCCCGCCGAGCACGTCGGCCGACCAGGTCGTCTGCAGCACGCGCTCCGGCGCGCGCTCGACCATCCGGCGGAACGTCGGGCAATCGGTGCGGTGGATCGACATCCCCTTGCCGCGCGTGACAAAACCGCTGATCGGATCGGGCGGCGCCGGACGGCAGCAGCGCGCGAGCTGGGTCAGCAGCGCGTCGACGCCCACCACCAGCACGCCGGTCGACGCGCCGTGCGCCACGCTCGCGCCGCTGCTGCGCTTCTCGAAATCGGCGGGCGCTTCGGGCGCCGGCTCCGGCGGCGGCGCATCGGACAGCGCGTGCTCGACATTGCGCAGGCTGAACTCTTCCTTGCCGACGACCGAGAACAGCTCCTCGGGCGACTTGAAGCCGAGCTTCGCGGCGAGATTGTCCAGGTTGACCGATGTCTTGCCCTCGCGCTGCAGCGTCTTTTCGACGAGCGCGCGGCCATGCGAGATGTTTTCTTCCTGCTCGATCGAGTTGAACCACGCACGCACCTTCTGACGCGCGCGCGGGCTCTTCATGTAGCCGAGCTGGAGGTTCAGCCAGTCACGCGACGGCCCACCCTCCTTCACCGCGACGATCTCGACCGTCTGGCCGTTTGCGAGCGGCGTATTGAGCGGCACCATCGCGCCGTCGACGCGTGCGCCACGGCAGCGATGGCCAAGCTCGCTGTGCAGGTGGTACGCGAAATCGACCGGCGTCGCGCCCTGCGGCAACGCGATCACACGCGCCTGCGGCGTCAGCACGTAGATGTGGTCGTCGTCGAGCGACGTCTCGCGCAATTGCGCCCACGCCTTGTCGCCCGACTTTTCCGCGCCGTCCTCGACGTCATCCTTCCACGCGAGCAGCTGGCGCAGCCATGCGATCTTCTCGTCGTATTTGTCGCTCGCCGAGAACTGGCCGCCGTAGCCGCGCGCACCGGCCTCCTTGTAGCGCCAGTGCGCGGCGACTCCGTACTCGGCGAAACGGTGCATCTCCTGCGTGCGGATCTGCACTTCGAACGCGCGGCCGTCATCGCCGATCACGACCGTATGCAGCGACTTGTAGCCGTTCGGCTTCGGCCGCGAGATGTAGTCGTCGAATTCCTTCGGCACCGGCTGCCACAGGTGATGCACGATGCCGAGCACCGCGTAGCAATCCTTGATGTCCGGCACGATCACGCGAAACGCGCGCACGTCGTACAGCTCGGAGAAATCGAGCTCCTTGCCGCGCATCTTGCGCCAGATGCTGTAGATATGCTTCGGCCGGCCGCTCACATCGGCCTGGATGTTCGCGTCCGCCAGCTCCTGCTGCAACCGGTCGATCGCCTGCGTGACGTACGCTTCGCGCTCGATGCGCTTCTCGTCGAGCAGCTTCGCGATCCGCTTGTAGGTGACGGGATCCTCGAAGCGGAACGCGAGATCCTCGAGCTCCCACTTCAGTTGCCAGATACCGAGACGGTTCGCGAGCGGCGCATAGATCTCGAGCGTCTCGCGCGCGACGTCGGGCGGCGGGTCGATCTTCGCGGCCGCGTAGTAGCGCAACGACTGCAGGCGCGACGCGAGCCGGATCAACACCACGCGGATGTCTTGCGCGAACGCGAGCAGCATCTTGCGCAGCGCCTCGATCTGCGTACGCCGCTCTTCCGCCGTGTCACGCCCCGCATCGGGCACTGCGTTCTGCGCGGCACGCAGGCTGACGGTACCGAGCCGCAACAGCTTGCGCACGTCGGACACGAGCCGCGCCACTTCGTCGCCGAAACGCTCGGTGAGTTCGCGCTCGGGGTCGCTCAGGTGCGGCGTCAGCACGAACAGCGCGGCCGCCTGCATCGCGGGCGGATCGACGTTCAGCGTGCGCATGATCGCCGCCGTGCCCGCCGAGTGATCGGCGAGCAGTTCGCCCGACGACAGGCGCGCGTCGCCGGCCCGTTCGCGCACGAACGCCAGCACGTCGTCGAACGACGGTGCCGCGACGGGGGAAGCGGAAACGGACTCGGTCATTGCTTGGCCTGGCGGAATACGATCATCGTCGGGTTGCGTCCGGTTCAGCTCCGCTGTGCGGCGACCACCACGATCTCGACGAGCAGCGCCGGATCCGCGAGCTTCGCCTCGACGGTGGCGCGCGGCGGCGTGTTGCCCTGCGCGACCCATGCATCCCACTCCGCATTCATGCCGTCGAAATTTGCCAGATCGGAAATGTAGATCTGCACCGACAGCAGATGCGCCTTGTCGCTGTTCGCTTCGGCGAGCAGGCGGTCGATGTGGCCGAGCACTTCGCGCGTCTGGCCCTTGATGTCCTGCGTGGTGTCTTCGGCGATCTGGCCGGCCAGATACACGGTACCGTTGTGGATCGCGGTTTCGGAGAGTCGGGCCCCGACGTGGTGACGAATGACTGCCATGGAATGTTCCGGTCGTGAGTGGATGGAGATTCGGGTGGCGGCACGGCCCGCGTGCCGTCGAACCGCATATTATGACGCGTTTATGCGCCGCCTTCGACGAAAAACCGCCGCGCGAGCGCAATCTGGCCTGCGTCGACGAACGCCGGCGCATGGCCTACCCCTGGAATCTCGGCGTGCGTGACGTGCCGGCCACGACGCACCATGTCGGCCACCGTCTCGCGCGACAGCAGGTCGGACGTCTCGCCGCGCACGACGAGCAGCGATGCATCCGTCGTCTCGATGGCGCGCCACAGCGCGGCCTCGCCGAGTGCGGCCAACTCGGGCGTGGTTGCCTTGAACGGCTCGGCGATGCGCGGATCGTAGCGGACCGTCCAGCCACCTTCGGGCAGTTCGCGCAGCAGCGGCCCGTTGATCTCGCGCCACTCGTCGGCGGTCAGCGCACCGAACGGCAGCGACAGCGACGTCAGATAGTCGACACCCTCCTGCTCGGTCGCAAAGCGCGGCTGCACGCCGAGATATTCGCCGATGCGCGTCAGCGAATCGGGTTCGATGCGCGGGCCGACGTCGTTGACGATCATCCGGCGCAGCGGCGAACCGGGCAGCCCCGCGAACGCCAGGCCGATCAGGCCGCCCATCGACGTGCCGAACCAGTCGACCGATTCGACGTCGAGTCGCGCGATCAGCGTCACCATGTCGGCCACGTATTGCGGAATCGCGTAGAGCCGCGGATCGGCCAGCCAGTCCGATTGGCCGCGCCCGACGATGTCGGGGCAGACGACGCGATACGTATCGGACAGCGCCGTGGCGAGCCGGTCGAAATCGCGCCCGGAACGGGTCAGGCCGTGCACGCAAACCAGCACGCGCGGGTTCGCGGGATCGCCCCACTCGGTATAGGCGACGTGGTGAAGGCCGGCCGCGCTCGCACACTGCACGCGCCGCTGACGGGGAATCGGGGAGTTCACGGGGGAAGTGGGCATCGGAGGCGTCCTGCCGAACGGTGCGGCGCGATGGCATGTGGGCCCGGCCCGCCAGGGCAGCCGGGGGATGCGATCGATTGTAAACCCGTTCCGGATCACGAGTCGCCTGACCACCCTTGCGGGCTTGCGGCTCGTGCGAGCGCCAATGAAATGTCACGCGGCCGTGCGGAATCGGGCGCGGTGTTCCGTGTTCAGCAGGCCGCCGATCCAGCCTCCGTTGCGGCCGCGGCGACGGCGCCGCGAACGCACCATCGTGCACCGGCCCGTCATGGCCGGGAAAGCGCGGCTATTTCTGCATGACCGCGCCGATGCTCGCACCGACCACGCACAGCGTGCCGGCGACCTGCAGCGTGCTCATCGGCTGCGCCAGCACGACATAACCGATCCCCGCGGCGATCGCGGGCTCGGCGCTCATCAGGATGCCGAATGCCGATGCGCTCATCTTTCGCAACGCAATCAGTTCGAGCACGTAAGGAAACAGCGGGACGAGCACTGCCAGATACGCGGCATCGATCAGTTGGCCGGCCGGCAAGTGGCCGCCGCTTTGCGCCAGACCGAACGGTGTCGTGACGAGCGCGGCCACGAACAGCGACGCGGACAGCCCTTGCAGCCCGTCGAACAGCGTGCCGACACGCTTCATCAACACGATATAGGCGGCCCAGCCAAGCGCAGAGCCGACCGGGAAGACCAGCGCGGCCGGCGCCGTCACCCACATGCCGTCCTGCCGCGCCAGCAGCAGCACGCCAGCCAGCGCAAGTGCCGGCCACGCCAGCATCGCCGGCTTGCGCACGCCGATCGTGGCGACCGCCAGCGGCCCGAGAAAGTTGATCGCCACCGCCAGGCCGAGCGGCACGCGACGCACGGCTTCGAAGAAGCACAGCGTCATCGCGGCCATCGCCGTGCCGAGCGCGATGGCGGCGATCCAGCGCTGCCGGGAATAGGTGTGGAGCGGCGGCCGGACGACCACGGCCAGCGCGAGCGCGGCGAAACAGAGCCGCAGCCAGGTCGTGCTGACGGTACCGTACTCGATCGTCGCCGGCCTCGACAGCGCCGCGCCGAGCTGCACGCTGCACATCGACGCGACGGCCAGCAGCGGCGCCACCGCATTCGTGAAAGGTGACGCCGCGCGCTGCGCGACATCCGGTCGTACCGTACTCGATTCCTCGCTCATGCAACCGCTCCGGTTCAGTGACACGCCGATGCTAACCGCGGCCGCAGGCTTGATATAAGCTGATAATTCTTATGTCCGCATCAGGAATATTGATGACCCGCGATCTCGACAGCACCCTGCTGCGCACGTTCGTCACCGTGGTCGAAACCGGCAGCGTCAGCACGGCGGCAACGGCGCTGCATCGCACGCAGGCCGCCGTCAGCATGGCGCTGCGACGGCTCGAGGATGAAGTCGGCCAGCGCCTGCTCGAACGCTCGCCGCGCGGCGTCACGCCGACGGCCGCGGGCAACGTGCTGCTGCCCTATGCACACCAGTTGCTCGGCGTCGGGCTCGCCGCCCGCGCCGCGCTCGCCGCAGGCGACATCTCGGGCACCGTACGGCTCGGCGTCCTAGAGGACATCGCCGTCGGCCGTCTGCCGCACGCATTGCGACAGTTCGCGGCGTCATTTCCGAACGTCGCACTCGAGATCGTCGTCGATACGAGCCCCGTCCTGTCGCAGCGACTCTCGAGCCACGCACTGGATTTCGTGATCGGCGACCCCGCGCTGATCCGGGCGGAGCCGCTCGCGACGTGGCAGCATCCGCTGCACTGGGCGGCCGCAGCCACCACCAACCGGCTCCCTCACAACGAACCGGTACCGATCGTTGCGTTCGGCGGCACCTGCCCGTGGCAGGAAAAGCTGTTCTCGATGTTGCGCGACGCCGGCCGTGCGTGGCGCGTCATCTGCACCAGCACGAGCCTGTCCGCGATCCAGTCGGCGGTCGAGGCAGGCCTCGGCGTCGCAGTACTGCTCGACTGGAACGTGCGTCGCGACACGATGCGCGCACTCGATCCGCAGGCAGCCGGGTTGCCCGCGCCACCCGCCGCGGATTTCGGGCTGTTCAGCCGCGCGGACCTCGGCGATCACACGTCGGCGGCAGTCACGCTGCAACGCTTCCTGTTTCATGCGCTGCAGCTGGGTTCACCCGACGACGGCACGCCCACCGGCGAACAACGCGTGGAATCGTTGCAGACCGCCGTCTGACGCGGCCGGGCGCGCATGCCACAAACATAAACGCCCCGCGTGCCTGACGGCATGCGGGGCGAATCGACATGAAAAAAGCTCAGGCGACCGCGCTGACGTCGAGCGGCGCACCCGTCTTTGCCTGGATCTCGTCGGCGCTCACGCCATCGGCGAGCTCGAGGACCTTCAGGCCGGACGGCGTCACTTCGATCACGCCGAGATCGGTGATGATCAGGTCGACCACACCGACTCCCGTCAACGGCAGGTTGCATTCCTCGAGGATCTTGTGCTGATCGCCCTTCGCGACATGCTCCATCAGCACGACGACACGCTTCACGCCGGCGACGAGGTCCATCGCGCCGCCCATCCCCTTGATCATCTTGCCGGGGATCATCCAGTTCGCGAGGTCGCCCTGCTTGCTGACCTGCATCGCGCCGAGGATCGCGAGGTTGATGTGGCCGCCGCGGATCATCGCGAACGAATCGGCCGACGAGAAGATCGACGAGCCCGGCAGCGTCGTGACGGTTTGCTTGCCGGCGTTGATGAGATCGGCGTCGACTTCGTCTTCGGTCGGCGACGGGCCGATGCCGAGCAGGCCGTTCTCCGACTGCAGCCACACCTCGACGCCTTCCGGCACGTGGTTCGCGACGAGCGTCGGCAGGCCGATGCCGAGGTTCACGTAGAAGCCGTCCTGCAGTTCCTTCGCCGCGCGCGCGGCCATCTGGTCACGATTCCAGGCCATGTCAGTCTCCTTTCGCGCGTACGACGCGTTGTTCGATGCGTTTTTCGGGCGTCGCGTTCAGCACGATGCGCTGCACGAAAATCCCCGGCGTATGGATGTGATCCGGATCGAGCTCGCCGTTCTCGACGATTTCCTCGACCTCCGCGACGGTGATCTTGCCGGCCATCGCGCACATCGGGTTGAAGTTGCGCGCGGTGCGGCGATAGATCAGGTTGCCCGACTTGTCGGCCTTCCAGGCCTTCACGAGCGCGACATCGGCCGTCAGCGACGGTTCGAGCACGTAGTGACGATCGCCGAACTGGCGCGTTTCCTTGCCTTCCGCGATCACGGTGCCGTAGCCCGTGTTCGTGAAGAACGCCGGGATGCCCGCGCCGCCCGCGCGCAGCTTTTCGGCGAGCGTGCCTTGCGGCGTGAATTCGAGTTCGAGTTCGCCGGCCAGGTACTGGCGCTCGAACTCCTTGTTCTCGCCGACGTACGACGAGATCATCTTCTTGATCTGGCGCGTTTCCAGCAACAGGCCGAGGCCGAAACCGTCGACGCCCGCGTTGTTGCTGATGCAGGTGATGCCCTTGACGGCCGAATCGCGCAACGCGGCGATCAGCGCCTCCGGAATCCCGCACAGGCCGAAGCCGCCCACCGCGAAGGTCTGTCCGTCACGGACGATCCCTTCCAGCGCGGCAGCCGCGCTTGGATAGACTTTGTTCATCAGTTGTCCCTTCCTCTATGGAAACCAGCGAAACCGGTTCACGCGCCACGTGGCCCGCAAGCCCGCAAGCCCGCAAGCCCGCCGCATCATTCTATGCATGCACGGCGATGCCTGCGTCGAGGCGCGCTGTTTTTATACCGCGGCAAACCGCCACGAGATGCCTGAAAGGGTACGATGCGGCGCGGATGCGGCACAATACGCAAAAATACATAAGCGTTTGCCTCCGCTTGCCTGCGCCATGCCCGCTCTCGATTACCAGACCGCCTTCCACCTCGCGCCGCTCGGCCTCGTCCTGTCGCGCGACCGCGTGATCGAGGATTGCAACGACGCGCTGGCGTCGATCTTCCGCTGCGTGCGGGCCGACCTGATCGGGAAATCGTACGAGGTGCTCTACCCGTCGACGGACGAATTCCAGCGAATCGGCGAACGTATCGCGCGCGTAATGGCCGCGAACGGCATCTACTCGGATGACAGAATCATGAAACGCGCGGACGGCGAGCTGTTCTGGTGCCACGTCACCGGCCGCGCGCTCGACCGCACCGCACCGCTCGCGGCAGGCGTCTGGACCTTCGAGGATTTGAGTGCGACGCGCCGGGTCGCCGTCGAACTGACCCCGCGCGAGCGCGAGATCGCCGCCCAGCTCGCGACCGGCAAGACCAGCAAGCAGATCGGGCGCGTGCTCGACATCAGCTCGCGCACGGTCGACATCTACCGCGCGCGGCTGATGCGCAAGTACGGCACCAACAATACGCCGGAGCTGCTGCAGCGCCTGCTCGGGCAGTGAATGGCGGCTCCCGGATGACAATCGGCCGCGCATGGCGGCCGATTCGTGAAACAGCAGGCACGGCGTGCCTCCGGCGCCCGGGCGCCGGCCTCGCCGTGCCGACGCTCAGCCGACCTTCGTCGCGAGCGCGCGCTCGATCGTGTCGCGCAGCAACTGGGGCAGCGGTACCGACTTGCCGAGCGCGTAGTCGACCCACACGCAGCGCGCCTTGCCGCGCGCATAGACGTGCTGCGGATCATCCGCGCGCGTAAGCTCGAAACCGGTATCGAAGCTGCTCCGGCCGGGTTTCGCGGCCGACATCTTCGCGATCACGTCGCCCGGATAGTGCAGTTGCTTGAGGAATTCCATCGACGCGGTGACGATGACGGGCCCCTGCCCTTCGCCATTGCCGCCGGCGATGCCGAGCTCCTCGAACCACGAGATCCGCGCCTGCTCCATGTAGCGGAAATAGACCGTGTTGTTCACATGGCCGAACGCGTCCATGTCGCCCCAGCGGATCGGCATCGACATCTCAAATACGGAGGAGTAATCGCTTGTTGCGCTCATTGCAGTCTTCTGTGTTGCTGAATGTCATCCGCTCAGGCGAGGCCGAAGCCGTCGTCGGCGGAGATAATCGAGCCATTGATGAACTGCGACTCGTCGGCCGCGAGCAGCAACAACAGCCCGTCGAGATCCTGCGGCTTGCCGACGCGCCGGCGCGGCAGCATCGACTGCAGCTTCTGGCCCTGCTCGGTTTCCCACAGGTAATGATTGATTTCGGTATCGATATAACCCGGACAGATCGCGTTGACGTTGATCCCGTGGCGCCCCCACTCGAGCGCCATCGCGCGCGTCATCTGCACGACCGCGGCCTTGCTCATCGCGTACAGCCCGATCTGCGGGAACACGCGCAGGCCGGCCACCGACGCGATATTGATGATCCGGCACGGCGGCTTGCCGTTGCCGCTGCCGTTCGCGCGCATGATCATCCGCTTCGCGACTTCCTGCGCGACGAAAAACGCGCCGCGCGTGTTGGTATCGAACACGAACTCGAAATCGGCCGGCGTCACGTCGACGAGCTTCTGCATCGTCGAGACGCCCGAATTGTTCACCAGGATGTCGATCGTGCCGGCCTCCGTTTCCGCATGCGCGACCGCCGCCTTGATGCTCTGGACGTCGGTGACGTCGAGCGACACGACGTGCGCAGCGCCGCCCGCCGCCTCGATCTCGGCACGCAACTCCTTCAGGCGCTCGACGCGACGACTCGCGAGCACGACCTTTGCACCGGCCTGCGACAGCACCTGCGCAAAACGCTGCCCCAGGCCGCTCGACGCCCCCGTGACCAGCGCAACCTTGCCTTCCAGATTGATCGAACGACCCATTTGCACATCCCCTTTCGATGTCGTTTCGCCGCTACGGGCAGCATGGCCCGAGCGGCATTACCCTAGCACAAAAATAGAACGATCGTGCTAATCTAGCCGCATGCTGTTGCGGCAAGCGTTTCGTTTCGCAGACAATACGCTCCCGAATAAAAGCATTCTAACGGTTAGAGGAACGCCAATGACCCCCGCAAGCCTCATCGAGCAATATGGCCCGCGCGAATCGATGGAATACGACGTCGTGATCGTCGGCGGCGGCCCCGCCGGGCTGTCGGCGGCGATCCGGCTCAAGCAGCTGGCCGCCGAGAAAGGCACCGAGATCGGCGTGTGCGTGCTCGAGAAGGGTTCCGAGATCGGCGCGCACATCCTGTCGGGCGCGGTGATGGACCCGCGCGCGATCACCGAACTGTTCCCCGACTGGAAGGAACGCGGCGCACCGCTCGACGTCGAGGTGACGGAAGACCGCTTCCTTTTCCTGTCCGAGAAAAGCGCGGTCACCACGCCGAACTGGGCGCTGCCCGCCAACTTCCAGAACCACGGCAACTACGTGATTTCGCTGGGCAACGTCACGCGCTGGCTCGGTCAGCAGGCCGAGGCGCTCGGCGTCGAGATCTTCCCGGGCTTCCCGGCTGCGGAGATTCTCTATAACGACGACGGTTCCGTAAAAGGCGTCGCGACCGGCAACATGGGCGTGGGCAAGGACGGCGAGCCGACCGAGAACTTCCAGCTCGGCATGGAGCTGCACGCGAAGTACACGCTGTTCGCCGAAGGCTGCCGTGGCCACCTCGGCCGCCAGCTGATCTCGAAGTTCAAGCTCGACGCGAACGCCGATCCGCAGGCGTACGGGATCGGCATCAAGGAGCTGTGGGAAATCGATCCCGCCAAGCACAAGCCGGGCCTCGTGATCCACACGGCCGGCTGGCCGCTGAAGTCCGATACGTACGGCGGCTCGTTCCTGTATCACATGGACAACAACCAGGTCGTGGTCGGCTTCGTGGTGGGCCTGGGCTACACGAACCCGTACCTGTCGCCGTTCGAGGAATTCCAGCGCTACAAGACGCACCCGTCGATCCGCGCATTCCTCGAAGGCGGCAAGCGCGTGTCGTACGGCGCGCGCGCGATCACGGCGGGCGGGCTGCTGTCGCTGCCGAAGACGGTGTTCCCGGGCGGCGCGCTGATCGGCGACGACGCGGGTTTCCTGAACGCGTCGCGGATCAAGGGCAGCCACGCGGCGATCAAGACCGGCATGCTGGCCGCCGACGCCGCGTTCGACGCGGTGCAGGCCGGCCGCCAGTCGGACGAACTCAACGCGTACCCGGATGCGTTCAAGCAATCGTGGCTGTACACGGAGCTGTACCGCGCGCGCAACTTCAAGCAGTGGATGGCCAAGGGCCTGTACCTCGGCACGCTGATGGTCGGGCTCGAACAGAAGGTGATGGGCGGCAACGTGCCGTGGACGCTGCATCACAAGCACGCGGATCACGAGATGCTGAAACCGGCGTCGCAGTGCGAGCCGATCGAGTACCCGAAGCCGGACGGCAAGCTGACGTTCGATCGGCTGTCGTCGGTGTTCATCTCGAACACGAACCATGAAGAGAACCAGCCGGCGCACCTGACCTTGAAGGATGCAAACGTGCCGGTGAACGTGAACCTGCGCACGTATGCGGGGCCGGAAGGTCGTTTCTGCCCGGCGGCCGTGTACGAGTTCGTGAAGAACGATGACGGCAGCGATCGGCTCGTGATCAACGCGCAGAACTGCGTGCACTGCAAGACCTGCGACATCAAGGACCCGACGCAGAATATCGTGTGGGTCACGCCGGAAGGCGGTGGCGGACCGAATTACCCGAACATGTAATCCGCCACGACGCGTCGCCGCGAGCGGCGCGTTTTTGCCGGTCGCCACAAACGAAACGGGGCGCTGCCTGAAGCAGCGCCCCGTTTTGCATTCCCAATGGCGAGACGTGCCGCGCCCCGCCCGTTTGCGTCAGGTCGCGCTACCGGCGATCTTCGGCGTCGACGTCTCGACGTCCCCGCACTGCGCGCGATGGCGCAGCGCGTGATCGATCAGCACCAGTGCGAGCATCGACTCGGCGATCGGCGTCGCACGGATGCCGACGCACGGATCGTGGCGGCCGAACGTTTCCACCGTCGCCTCGTCGCCCGCCTTCGTGATCGAACGGCGCGGCGTACGGATGCTCGACGTCGGCTTGATCGCGATCGACACGGTGATGTCCTGCCCCGTCGAAATCCCGCCGAGCACGCCGCCCGCATGGTTGCCGACGAAACCGCCCGGCGTCAGCTCGTCGCCGTGCATCGAGCCGCGCTGCGCGACGCTGTCGAAACCCGCACCGATCTCGACGCCCTTCACCGCGTTGATGCTCATCATCGCCTTCGCGATGTCCGCATCGAGACGGTCGAACACCGGCTCGCCCCAGCCGACCGGCACGCCCGACGCGACGACGTCGATGCGCGCGCCGATCGAATCGCCATCCTTGCGCAGCGCATCCATGTACGCCTCGAGCTCCGGCACGACCGCCGCATTCGGCGAGAAGAACGGATTCTCGTGCACGTGCGACCAGTCGACGAACGGCACGTCGATTTCGCCAAGGCCGCTCATGTAGCCACGCACTTCGACGCCGAAGCGCTCGCGCAGCCACTTCTTCGCGACCGCGCCCGCGCCGACGATCGGTGCGGTCAGGCGCGCGGACGAACGGCCGCCGCCGCGGTAGTCGCGGATGCCGTATTTCTGCCAGTAGGTGTAGTCGGCGTGGCCGGGACGGAACGTCTCGACGATGTTGCCGTAGTCCTTGCTGCGCTGGTCGGTGTTGCGGATCAGCAGTGCGATCGGCGTACCGGTCGTCAAGCCTTCGAACACGCCCGACAGGATCTCGACCTGGTCAGCCTCCTGCCGTTGCGTCACGTGACGCGACGTGCCCGGCTTGCGGCGATCGAGTTCGACCTGGATGTCGGCTTCGGTCAGCCCCATTCCCGGCGGGCAGCCGTCGATCACGCAACCGATCGCGGGACCGTGCGATTCGCCGAAGGTCGTGACAGTGAAAAGCGTGCCGAGGGTATTGCCGGACATGATGGAACCGCCCAAAGAGAAATGGGCAAACCGATGCGCTGCCCGGGCGCGGGCAGATCGATCGTTTGCCGGTCGAGAAAAGAGGTAAGCCGCTATTATGCCAGCCGTCCCGCGCCCGCGGGCCGCAGGCCGCATGAAAGGCAGCCCGGACGCACGGAACGTGCGCGCGGCCCGGCTTGTGCGGCGCAAGCCCGTCCGGCCCGGTTGCAGCCGAACGCATCCGGACAGGCGCCCGCCTACTTCCGCGCGCCGCGCAGTTCGGTTACCGCGGCCTGCAGCGACTCGGGCGTCGCGACCGATGCCGGGATCGGCTCGCCGACCGCCAGCGTCAGCCGGCTCATCACGCCGCGCTTGATGGGTCGCGGCATCCGCGCATCGGAATGCCGCGAAAAATAGCTGCCCCACAGCCCGCGCAGCGCCATCGGAATGACCGGTGCCGGCGTGCGGCCCAGGATCTCGGTGATGCCGTGGTGGAACGTGTTGATGTCACCCGTCTTGGTCAGCTTGCCCTCGGGGAAGATGCACACGAGTTCGCCGTCCTTCAGCGCGGCCTCACATGCGTCGTACGCGCGCGCGAGCATCGCGGGATCCTCGTGGCGCGGCGCGATCGGGATCGCCTTCGCATGCCGGAATACCCAGCTCGCGAAGCGCGTCTTGAAGATCCGGTGATCCATCACGAAACGGATCGGGCGCGGGCTCGCGGCGGCCAGCACGAGCGCATCGACGTAGCTGACGTGGTTACACACGAGCACGGCCGCGCCTTCCGCCGGAATCCGCTCCGCGTGCACGAGACGAATCCGGTAGAACGTGTGGACGAGGACCCACGCGACGAAGCGGAGCAGGAACTCCGGCACGAGCAGATAGATATAGGCCGCGACAATCACGTTCAACAGCGCGGTGACGAGGAACAGCCCCGGGATGTCGACACCGGCCTTGGTCAGCCCCATCGCCATCACGGCCGACAGGATCATGAACAGCGCGTTCAGGATGTTGTTCGCGGCGATGATCCGCGCGCGGTGCGTCGGCGCGCTGCGGCTCTGGATCAGCGCGTACAGCGGCACGCTGTAGAAGCCGCCGAACATCGCGAGCAGGAACAGGTCCGCCAGGATGCGCCAGTGGCGCGCGCCGGCCAGGAATTCGCCGACCGACAGCAGATGGCCGGGCGACGGCAGCGCGCGGCTCGCGAAATACAGCTCGATCGCGAACACGCTGATGCCGATCGAGCCGAGCGGCACGAGGCCGATCTCGACGCGCCGCTGCGACAGCCGTTCGCACAGCAGCGATCCGAGGCCGATACCGACCGAGAACGTCGCGAGCAGGACCGTGACGACGTCAGGGCTCGCCGACAGCACGTCCTTCGCGAAATTGAAGAACGACGTGAGGAACGTCGCGCCGACGAACCACAGCCACGAGATGCCGAGCAGGCTCAGGAACACGGTGCGGTTCTGCCGTGCGAGCCCGAGGTTGCGCCAGGTCTCGCTGACCGGATTCCAGTTGATCACGAGATCGGGCTGCGGCGCCGGCGTGGAAGGCACGCGCTGCGCGACGAGACGCCCCGCGATCGCGATGACGAGCACGCTCACCGCGAGCACGCGCTCGCCGGCACCTTCGATGCCCGCGGCCGCGCCGCCGATGATCGTGCCGATCAGGATCGCGATGAACGTGCCCATCTCGACGAGGCCGTTGCCGCCGACCAGCTCATGCTCGCCGAGATGCTGCGGCAGGTACGAATACTTGACGGGCCCGAACAGCGTCGAGTGCATCCCCATCATGAACGTGCACAGATACAGCAGCGGCGCGCTGTGCATGACGAAGCCCGCCGCGCCGACCAGCATCAGCACGATCTCGAAGGTCTTCACGAAACGCGTGAGGGTCGCCTTGTCGTACTTGTCGGCGATCTGGCCGGACGTCGCCGAGAACAGCACGAACGGCAGGATGAAGATCGCGGAAATCAGGAAGGCCGCCGTCTTCGCATCGACACCGGCGAATCGCGCGGTGTGATAGGTGACGAGCGACGTGAAGCCGATCTTGAAGACGTTGTCGTTCAGCGCACCGAGGAACTGGGTCGTGAAGAACGGCGCGAAACGGCGCTCGCGCAGCAGGTCGAACTGCGACGCGTGCGCGTGCCGTTCGTCGCTCCGCCTGGAAGTGGCTTGCGTTTGATCGCTCATGCGGAATACGCGCGCGCCGTCTGGGCGACGCTGCGCGGGCCTTGTGTGGTCATTGAAAAAACGGCGGCGCAGGACAAGCCTGCGCCGCCGCGTGCCGGGTGGCGGCGCCCACGCATGACGGCGACGGGCGCGGCGTGGTTCACGACTTGTGCGCTTCGGCTTCCGATTCCGGCCAGTCGCGGATGTACGCCTTCAGCATACGGTTCTCGAAGCTCTGCGCCTCGACGACCGTCTTTGCGACGTCGTAGAACGAAATGACGCCCATCAGCACCTTCTTGTCGAGCACCGGCATATAGCGCGCATGGCGCTCGAGCATCATCCGGCGCACTTCGTTGACGTCCGTTTCCGGCGTGCACGTGAGCGGCTCGTCCATCACCTTGCGCACCTGCACGTCGCCAATCGCACCGCCGTTCACGTGCAGGCGCAGGATGATCTCGCGGAACGTCAGCATCCCGACGAGATCGCCGTACTCCATCACGACGAGCGAGCCGATGTCGTGCTCGGCCATCGTGTCGACCGCTTCGCGCAGCGGCTTGTCGGGCGTCACCGTAAACAGCGTGTTGCCCTTTACTTTCAGAATATCGCTGACGCGCATCGTAGTCCCCTCATGCTTGAATGCAAAACCTCTTTCGATCCTATCGGAAAGCCTGTCAAAAGGAAAGCGCGGGCCCGTGCGGCGGGCCGCCGCCCCGCTTGCGGAAGCCGGCCGCCGGCAGCACAATGGCCCCATGAACAGCGGCCCGAGGAGACGGCCATGGCGCATACGCATACGGAGCAATTCGCCAGCTTCGCTGATTTCTACCCGTATTACCTGAACGAACACCAGAACCTGACGTCGCGGCGGCTGCACTTCGTCGGCTCGCTCGGCGTGATCGGCTGCGTCGCGATGGCGATCGCGACCGGCGACTGGCTGTGGCTGCCGGCGGCGATCGTCTGCGGCTACGGGTTCGCGTGGGTCGGACATTTCTTCTTCGAGAAGAACCGCCCGGCCACGTTCCGGCACCCGATCTACAGCCTGATGGGCGACTGGGTGATGTTCAAGGACATCTGCACCGGCAAGATCCCGCTGTAACGGCCAGGCACCCCGCTCACGCGGGCCGCGGCGGCCGCGCGTGCGGGTCGGACACGCCGCCCGGCGCCGGCCCCGGGACACCCGCCGCTTGTGCGCCGGCCGGCCGGTGCGCGGCGATCAGCGACGCGAGCGACACGTCGAAGCGATCGCTCGACAGCACCGCGAGCAGCGCCGCGCCATCGACATGGCTGCGGCGTCGCTGCAACTGGTAGGTCAGCTCCGTGCGGTCGATCACCAGCACGTCGAACAACTGCGCGAGCGTCAGCTGCTCCGGGTTCGCGAGCAGGATGTAGCGCGGCGTGGTCTCGCCGCCGCCGTCCAGCCGCGCGATCCATTCCCGCTCCTCCATCGTCGTCAGCAGGCGCTGCGCGGTTTCCATGTCGCAGCGCAGCATGGTCGCGAGCCGCATCGCCGTGTAGCCGCGCTTGCCGGCCGTGCGCGCTTCGGCCAGCCGCGCGAGCATTTCCAGTGCGTCGAGCAGGTCGCTGCCCGGATAGTGGATGCGGTGGAACTGGCCGACGCGGATCGCCGGCAGCGCGGAGGCCACCATCGCGCCGAGCAGCGCGATGAACCAGCTCAGGTACACCCATAACAGGAACACGGGCAACGCCGCGAACGCACCGTATACGGCCGTATAGGTCGGAATGCGCCGCACGTAGTAGCCGAAACCGCGTTTCGCCAGCTCGAACGCAATTGCCGCGAACAGCCCGCCGATCACCGCATCGCGCCACGCGACCGTGCAGTTCGGCAGGTACACGTACAGCAGCGTGAACGCGAGCACCGCCAGCGGCAGCGACACGAGCGCCAGCAGCCATTCGACGATCGACGTGGACGACCCGGCGCCGGTAAACGCGAGCGACTGCGTGAACAGGTACGACGAGATCGACAGACTCACACCGAACAACAGCGGGCCCAGCGTGATCAGCGCCCAGTACGCGAGCACGCGCTGCGCGAACGGTCGCGGCTTGCGTACCCGCCAGATCAGGTTGAATGCCGACTCGATCGTCATCATCGTCATCACCGATGTGACGACGAGCACGATCAGGCCGGCCGTCGTCAGCCCCTTGGCCTTCGACGCGAACTGGTTCAGGTACTTGAATATCTGGACGTTGAACTGCGCGGGCATCAGGTGATCCGCGAGGAATCCCTGCAGCGAGATCTGGAACGACGCGAACATCGGGAACGCGGTGAACAGCGCGAACGCGACCGTCACGAGCGGCACGAGGGCCAGCATCGTCGTGAACGTCAGGCTGCCCGCCACTTGCGGGATGCGATCCTCGGCGCTGCGCCGGGCCGCGAACTGCGCCAGGCGCTTGAGGGTGTCGAGATCGACGCTCAACTTCGGCAAACGGCTTCTCCTTCTTGATACCGCGCGCCCGGTGGCGCGCCGCCGCCGCGCTGCGCGACGGCTTCAGCCCCTATAATAGCCGCTCGATTCCAGCAGGGGCCGACTGCACCGGGCACGCGCGCGGCCGCACGCGGTTCCGTCGTCCATGAAAGACATCCTCGTTCTCTATTACAGCCGTCACGGCGCCACGCGCGATCTCGCGCTCGCGATCGCGAACGGCATCGACAGCGTGCCGGGCATGCAGGCCCGCATCCGCACCGTGCCGCCCGTGTCGACCGTCTGCGAAGCCACCGCCCCCGACATCCCCGCCGACGGCCCGCCGTATGCGGAACTGCGCGATCTCGAGGAATGCGCGGGCCTCGCGCTCGGCTCGCCGACCCGCTTCGGCAACATGGCCGCGTCGCTCAAGTATTTCCTCGACGGCACCACGCCGCAATGGTTGTCGGGTGCGCTGACCGGCAAGCCGGCCAGCGTGTTCACGTCGACGGGCAGCCTGCACGGCGGCCAGGAATCGACGTTGCTGTCGATGATGCTGCCGCTGCTTCATCACGGCATGATGATCGTCGGGATCCCGTACACGGAATCCGCACTCAGCACGACGCGTACCGGCGGCACGCCGTACGGCGCCTCTCACGTCGCGCAGCACGACCGCTCGGCCGCCGGCGGCCTGTCGGCGGACGAAAAGGCGCTCGCGGCCGCGCTCGGCGTGCGGCTCGCCCGCGCGGCGGCCGCCCTCTCCAGCGCCCGGGCCGCCGAGGCCGCATGAACGCCCCCGCCCGTCCCGCCGTCACTGCCCGGCCGCGCTACGCGCTGATTGCCGCCGCATGCCTCGTCGCGCTGATCGCGCTGTCGCTCGCGTGGGAGCTGTGGCTCGCGCCGCTGCGCCCGGGCGGCTCCGCGCTGATGCTCAAGGCCATACCGCTCGCGCTCGCGCTGCCCGGCGTCTGGCGGCGTAACATCTATACGATGCAGTGGGCGAGCATGCTGATCCTCGTCTATTTCGCCGAAGGCGTCGTGCGCGGCATGTCCGATCGCGGGCTGTCCGCGACGCTCGGCTGGTGCGAAACCGCGCTCGCCGTCGGTTTCTTCGTGACGGCGCTGGCATACGTCGCGCCGTTCAAGCGCGCGGCGAAAAAGTCGCGCGCCGCGTCCTGAACCTTACGCGACAAGGTGATGATGTCCTCCGAAGCTTTCGTTTCCGCGTGCCGCGATGCGATCGGCGCCGATCATGTGCTGACCGACCCGCATGATACCGAACCGTTCCTGACCGACTGGCGCCGCCGCTACAAGGGTGCCGCGTGCGCGGTGCTGAAACCCGCGAACACGGCCGAGGTCGCCGCCCTCGTCAAGCTGGCCAACGCACACGGCATCGCACTCGTGCCGCAAGGCGGCAACACCGGCCTTGCCGGCGGCGCCACGCCCGACGCGAGCGGCAGCCAGGCCGTGCTGAGCGTCGCGCGCCTGAACCGCGTGCGCGCGCTCGATCCGCACAACAACACGATCACCGTCGAAGCCGGCGTGATTCTCGCCGACGTGCAGGCACGTGCCCGCGAAGGCGGCCGCCTGTTCGCGCTGAGCCTCGCGGCGGAAGGCAGCTGCACGATCGGCGGCAACCTGTCGACCAATGCCGGCGGCACCGCGGTGCTGCGCTACGGGAACGCGCGCGAGCTGTGCCTCGGGCTCGAGGTGGTGACGCCGCAGGGCGAGATCTGGGACGGCCTGCGCGGACTGCGCAAGGACAACACGGGCTACGACCTGCGCGACCTGTTCATCGGCGCGGAAGGCACGCTCGGGATCATCACGGCGGCCGTGATGAAGCTGCATCCGCTGCCGGCCGCGCAGGTCACGGCACTCGCCGCGCTCGAATCGCCGCACGCGGCGCTCGATTTCCTCGCGCTCGCGCAGCGCGCGGCCGGGCCGCTCCTGACCGGCTTCGAGCTGATGTCGGATTTCTGCATGCAGCTGGTCGGCAAGCACTACCCGCAACTGCGCTACCCGTTCGCGCAGACGCACGCGCAAACGGTGCTGCTCGAACTGTCCGACAACGAAAGCGAAGCGCATGCGCGCACGCTGTTCGAGAAACTGATGGAGGAAGCGTTCGAGGCCGGGCTCGTGGTCGACGCGGTGGTCGCGGAGAATCTCGCGCAATCGCGCGCGTTCTGGGATCTGCGCGAGCACATCCCGCTCGCACAGGCCGACGAGGGGCTCAACATCAAGCACGACATCGCGGTGCCGATTTCGTCGATCGCGCGCTTCATCGACGAAACCGACGCGGCGATCCAGCAGGCCGCGCCGGGCGCGCGGATGGTCACGTTCGGCCATCTCGGCGACGGCAACCTCCACTACAACGTGCAGATGCCCGAAGGCGGCGATCCGAAGGCGTTCCTCGCCGCGTTCCAGGCGCCGATCAACCGGATCGTCTACGACAACGTGCACCGCCACCACGGCACGATCAGCGCGGAGCACGGGATCGGCCAGCTGAAGATCGACGACGCGCAGCGCTACAAGTCCCCGGTCGAAACGACGCTGATGCGCACGCTGAAGACGGCCCTCGACCCGCGCGGCCTGATGAATCCCGGCAAGGTCCTGCGCTGAAGCCGCCCACTCCGGAGCCCCGCCCGTGAAAATCCGCGTCCTGTCCGACCTGCACCTCGAAAGCAACCAGCCCGACGCGATCGCGCATGCCGACGCGGATCTCGTCGTGCTGGCCGGCGACATCCACAATCATGCGGAAGGCCTGCGCTGGGCGGCCGAAACGTTCGATCCCGCGGTACCGGTGATCTACGTGCCAGGTAACCACGAGTACTACGACGGGGAATTCGGCGCGCTGGAGACGGCGATGCGCGACGCGGCGCAGGCGCTCGACAACGTGCATTACCTGAACAACGACGTCTACGTCGATCCCGGGCAGCGGTTCCGCGTGCTCGGCACGACGCTCTGGGCCGATTTTTCGCTGTTCGGTACCGACGAAGCCAGCCTCGCGGGTGCAATCGACGCCGGGCTGCGCGTGATGCTCGATTTCAAGGGCTTGATCCAGGTGACCTGGCCGCATGACGCGGCGCTGCATGCGGCGCCGGGCACGCCGGAACGGGATTTCTCGCCGGCCGACGCGATCGCGCTGCATCGACGCAGCCGCGCATGGCTGGAAACGCAACTCGCGGCGCCGTTCGCGGGCCGGACCATCGTCGTGACCCATCATGCGCCGCACCGGCGCTCGCTGGCGCAGCGCTATGCGGACGATCTTGCGTCGGCGGGATTCGTCACGGACATGGCGGAACTCGTGCAGCCGCCGGTGGATCTGTGGCTCCACGGCCACACGCATACGTCATTCGACTATGTGGCGGACGGTGGCACACGCGTGGTATGCAATCCGCGCGGCTACATCCACCGGCGCACCGGCGAACGGGAAAATGCCGCGTTTACGTGGGACAAGGTCGTCGAGCTCGGCTGAACGCCGGCCCGCCCGGCCGCATTGCGCGGCCTTTTTGCGCGACCTTTTCGACCCGGAGCGTGACCGCGGATCAGCGACCGGGGCGGCGCGGCTCGCGCACCCGTACCGGCACCGGCCTCATCTGCGCCTTCGCCTTCATCGCGCGCAGCAGGTCGCGGGTCGCCGCGGCGGCGGCCGCCGCGCCCAGCAGGACTCCAAGGCCGATCATCAGGTGCGTATCCATCGCTACTCCGGGGTTGCGTATCTCGTTAATTCCCACAGTATCAAACTGTCTGACACGCGTTCGTAAAAAAATGTTGCGTGAAGGACAAATCTCGTCAGATCGCGGCCAACCGCGCGGTCATGTCGCACGCGTGTACTGTTCGAGCGCGGCTTCGTCGGCTGCCAGCGTGGCCGGCAGCTCGTCGCGCAGGAAATCGACCCAGGTACGGATTTTCGCGTCGAGGTACTGACGCGACGGATACAGCGCGTAGATGTTCATCACGTGCGACCGGTATTCGGGCATCACGCGCACGATGTGCCCGCTGCGCAACCAGCCGATCGCCGAATAGAGCGGCAGGCCGCCGATCCCCATCCCTTCGCGCACGGCCACGGCGAGCGCCTCGGCGACGTTCACGCGAAACGGCGGCGCCGTGATCGGGACGACTTCGTCGCCGTTCGGCCCCGCCAGCGCCCATTCGTCGAACTGAAAGCCCGGCGCGACCATCCCGAGGCATACGTGCTGCGCGAGATCCGCGGGCCGCTGCGGCACGCCGTTCGCCTCGACGTAGCCGCGCGACGCGCACACCACGCTGTAGCTCTCGCCGAGCCGCTGCGACACGAGCCCCGAATCCGGCAGGTCGCGGCCGACGACGATCGCGACGTCGTAGCCCTCGTCGAGCAGGTCGGGCATCCGCTGCGCGAGCGTCAGCTCGACGTGCACGTCCGGGTAGCGCTCGCGATAACGCGCGATGGCCGGCACCAGGTAGTGCTGGCCGAGGCTCGTGAAGCAATGCACCTTCAGCTTGCCGGACGGGCGCGCGTGCGCGTCGCCCGCCTCGGCTTCGGCCTGGTCGACATACGCGAGGATCTGCTCGCAGCGCTGCAGGTAGCGCTCGCCGGCTTCGGTCAGTGCGATCCGGCGCGTCGTGCGGTTCAGAAGGCGCGTGCGCAGATGCGCCTCGAGATCCGAGACCGCGCGCGACGCGTAGGCAGTGGTCGAATTCATCTGCTGGGCGGCCGCGGTAAAGCTTCCCGCGTCGACCACGCGGACGAATACCCGCATGTTTTGTAACGTATCCATCCCATTACCCGTTTGAATCCGGACGGATTGTTGCACAGAGGCGAACAAGTATTGTCTCAGGATTCGTAAAAATGACTTGCACCCTTGTCCGTATATTCAGGAATCGCTGAAAAATATAATCGCATCCGACTCATCTATATCCGAAAGGGAGAAAATCGTGCAGTCTCCGGCGACAAAAGGGACGCTCGCACTGGCGGTTCTTGCAGTCTCATTAATAATGGCCGGGTGCGCGAGCATGGGCGACAACAAGCCGCAGTCGGCCCGCACCGAAGCGAACGCGCTCGATGCCGGCGCGGCGATCCGCGCGGCCGACCGTGACGCGGGCTGGCCCGCGGCCGACTGGTGGCGCGCCTACCGCGATCCGCAGCTCGACACGTGGATTGCTGCCGCGCAGGCCGGCAACCCGACGCTCGCGGCCGCCGAGGCCCGCGTGCGCGAAGCGCAGGCGATGGCGCGCGTGGCCCGCTCGGCCGAGTTGCCGCAGATCAACGGCAACCTCTCGCTGATGCGCCAGCACTGGCCGGACAACGTCTATTACGGCCCCGGCCCGCTCGCGAACACCGATACCTGGAACAACACCGGCACGCTCGGCCTGTCCTACCACCTCGACCTGTGGGGCAAGGACAAGAACGCGACCGAGCGCGCGCTCGACACCGCGCACGCGACCGCCGCCGACGCACGCGCGGCGAAGCTCGAACTCGAAGTCAACGTGGTGCGCGCGTATGTCGGCATGTCGATGAACTACGCGCTGCTCGACCTCGCGCACGAAACGTTCGAACGCCAGCGCTCGCTCGCCGATCTCGCGCGCAAGCGGCTGCAGGCTGGCCTCGGCACGCAGCTCGAGGTGAGCCAGGCGGAATCGACGCTGCCCGACTATGAGCGCCAGATCGACAGCTACGAGGAAGCGATCCAGCTCGCGCGGCACCAGCTCGCCGCACTGGCCGGCAAGGGCCCGGGCGCCGGCGATGCGATCGAGCGGCCTCGGCTGTCGCTCGACGCACCGGCCGGCTTGCCGTCGGCGATGCCGGCCGACCTGCTCGGCCGCCGCCCCGACGTCGTCGCGGCACGCTGGACGGTCGACGCGCAGGCGCGCGGCATCGACGTCGCGAAGGCTTCGTTCTATCCGAACATCGACCTGCTCGCGACGGTCGGCGGCTTCGGCGTGACCGCGCCGTTCACCGACTTCCTGCGCGCGATGAACGGCGGCTGGACGGCCGGCCCCGCGCTGTCGCTGCCGATCTTCGAAGGCGGTCGGCTGCGCGCGCAGCTCGGCGCGGCGAATGCCGGCTACGACCAGGCGGTCGAGCAATACAACCAGACGATCGTCGGCGCGCTCAAGGACATCGCCGACCAGGTCGTGCGGATCCGTTCGCTCGATACGCAGAAGAAGGACGCCGCGCGCTCGGTGGCCGCCAACGACCGCAGCTATCAGTTGTCGCGCGAAGGCTTCCGCCGCGGGCTGACCGACTACGTCAACGTGCTGGTCGCGCAGCAGCAATTGTTGCGCGCGCAGGAAACGGCCGCCCGCATCGATGCGGAACGCCTCGCCGCGCACGCTCAGTTGATGGCCGCGCTTGGTGGCGGCGTCGAGACGGGCACGGACGTGCCTCCGGCGGGCAGCCATCCGTCGCATGACGAATCCGCCGCGGGCGCAGCCGCGCCGGCCGCCGCGTCGGGTGCGAAACCCGTGGCAGCCGCCCGGCCCGCGCAGGTCGCGGCCGCCGGTGCGTCCGGCGTGCCGGCCGCACGGTAACCCGGAGCGACGCCATGTCAGCCTCCTCCCCCCTCTCCCCGACCGCCGGCGGTCCGTTCGCGGCCTGGTATGCCGCGTTCGGCGACTGGGCCCGCACCGACGGCGCCGCGTGGCTCTACCTGTTCAAGGCGCTGCTCGCGGCCTTCATCGCGCTCGGCGTGTCGATGCGGCTCGACCTGCCGGCGCCGAAAACGGCAATGACGACCGTCTTCATCGTGATGCAGCCGCAAAGCGGCGCCGTGCTCGCGAAAAGCTTCTACCGGGTCGCCGGCACGATTTTCGGGCTCATCGCGACGCTCACGTTCGTCGGGCTGTTCCCGCAGCAGCCGCAGCTTTTCCTGCTGGCGATCGCCCTGTGGATCGCGCTGTGCACTGCCGGCGCCGCGCGCAACCGCAACTTCCGCAGTTACGGCTTCCTGCTCGCCGGTTATACGACCGCGCTGATCGGCCTGCCCGCGTCGCAACACCCGGATGGCGCATTCATGAGCGCGATGACGCGGGTCTCCGAAGTCATCATCGGGATCGTGTCGGCCGGCGTCGTCAGTGCGCTCGTGTTTCCGCGGTATACAGGCGAGCAGATGCGCACGACGGTGCGCAAGCGCTTCGGCAGCTTCGTCGACTACGTCGCGTCGGCGCTGTCGGGCCAGCTCGACCGCGCGCACATCGAGACCATCCATACGCGCTTCGTCGCCGACGTGGTCGGCTTCGAGGCCGCGCGCAGCATGGCCGTGTTCGAGGATCCGGACACGCGCATGCGCAGCGGCCGCCTCGCGCGGCTGAACAGCGAGTTCATGAGCGCGTCGAGCCGCTTTCACGCGCTGCACCAGTTGATGAACCGGCTGCACGCGGCCGGCGCGCAGGCGGCGATCGACGCGATCGAGCCGTATTTCCGCGAGATCGCGCCGCTGCTCACGCGCGATGGCGAACCCGTGCGCACGTCGATCGACGCCGCGCACTCGGCCGAGCAGCTGCTCGCGTGGCGCGACGCGCTGCCGCGCCGGATCCGCGCGACGCGCGCGGAACTCGAAACGCAGCCCGACTTCCCGCTGCTCGACTTCGATACCGCCGCCGAACTGCTGTACCGCTTCATCACCGACCTGCAGGAATACGCGGCGACCTATGCGTCGCTCGCGACCGCGACGCACGAGCGCGAACGCTGGATCGAACGCTACGAGCCGCGCACCAACAGAACGGCCGCCACGATCGCGGGGATCCGCACCGCGACGGTGATTCTCGCGCTCGGCTGGTTCTGGATCGAGACCGCGTGGCCGAGCGGCGTGATGCTGGTACTGAACGCCGCGGCGACCTGCGCGCTCGCGTCGTCGGCGCCGCGCCCGACCGCGATGGCCGCGCAGATGGGGATGGGCACGGCGCTGGCCGTTTGCACCGGCTTCCTGCTGACGTTCGGCATCTACCCGCGGATCGACGGTTTCGTCCTGCTGTGCGCGGCGCTCGCGCCGTTGCTCGCGATCGGCATCTACATGACGCTGAAGCCGAAGCTCGCGGGCTACGGCGCGGGCTATCTGATCTTCTTCTGCTTCCTCGCCGGCCCCGACAGCATCACGCACTACGATCCCACGAGCTTCATGAACGACGCGCTCGCGCTCCTGTTGTCGATGCTCGTATCGGCGATCGCGTTCGCCGTGCTGTTCCCGCCGACCGCGCCGTGGCTCAAGAAACGCCTGTTAGCCGACCTGCGTCACCAGGCCGTCGCAGCCTGCCACGCGCGGCTCGCCGGACTGCGCACGCGCTTCGAGAGCGGCGCGCGCGACCTGATGTACCAGGCGCACACGCTGTCGGCCGACCAGCCCGACGTGCAGCGCGACGCGCTGCGCTGGATGTTCGCGGTACTCGAAACCGGGAATGCGGCCATCGATCTGCGCCACGAACTGGCAACGCTGCCGTCCGACCCGCGCTACGCGCCGACGACGCCGTGGCGCCGCGCGATCGAGACGATGCGCGCCGGGCTGTCGTCGCTGTTCGCGCGGCCGGACGCCGAACGTTTCGATGCAACGCTCGCCGCGGTGAACGATGCGATCGACGCGACCCGGCAGACGCTCGACGCGTTCACGCCGACACGCGAGGAACGTCACCGGCTGCAGCGCATCCTGAGCCATCTGCATTTCGTGCGCACGGCACTGCTCGATCCCGAATCGCCGCTCGCCGCGCTCAACCGCAACCGCCCCGTGCGTCCCCAACCAGGAGCCTCGTCATGATGCCGCGTGAAATCGCCATTCTCGATGCCTACATGCCCACGGTGGTGCTGATGTTCGTCCTCGGCGCGCTCGCGACCTGGGCCGTCGACCGCCTGCTCGCCTATACGGGCCTCTACCGTCTCGTCTGGCACCCGTCGCTGTTCCGGGCCTGCCTCCTCGTCTGCATTTGCGGCGGACTGAGTCTTGCCGTTTACCGTTGATTCCGAACCATCATGATTCTCAGAAAACTCTTCGGCTTCGTCGCGACCGCCGTCATCCTTCTCGTCGCGATCCTGATCGGGCGCTCGCTGTGGGTGCACTACATGGACGATCCGTGGACGCGCGACGGGCGCGTGCGCGCCGAGATCGTCAACGTCGCGCCGGACGTGTCGGGCGCGATCGTCGAACTGCCCGTGCATGACAACCAGCTCGTGAAAAAGGGCGACCTGATCATGCAGATCGACCCTTCGCATTACCAGATCGCGGTCGAGCAGGCGCAGGCGGCCGTCGCCGCCCGCCGCGCGGAACTGCAGATGCGCCGCGACGACGCGGCGCGCCGCGCGGATCTCGATGCGCTCGTCGTGTCGAAGGAAAACCGCGAGAACGCCGCGCACAGTGCGTCGAGCGCCGATGCGCAGTACCAGCAGGCGATCGCCGCGCTCGATGCCGCGAAGCTCAACCTCGAGCGCACGCGCGTCGTCGCGCCGGTCGACGGCTACATCACGAACCTGCAGACGTTCAAGGGCAACTACGCGGTGGCCGGCCAGGCGAAGCTCGCGATCGTCGACAGCCACTCGTTCTGGGTCTACGGCTACTTCGAGGAAACCAAGCTGCCGCGCGTGAAGATCGGCGCGCCGGCCGAAATGCGGCTGATGAGCGGCGGCGTGATGAAGGGCCACGTCGAAAGCATCTCGCGCGGCATCTACGATCGCGACAACCCGCAAAGCCGCGACCTCGTCGCGGACGTGAACCCGACCTTCAACTGGGTGCGCCTCGCGCAGCGCGTGCCGGTGCGCATCAGGATCGACGAAGTGCCGGCCGACGTGGTGCTGTCGGCGGGTACGACCTGCACGGTCATCATCGATCCGGACAAGCAGAAGAAGTCGTAACCTCTGAACGGTCGGCAGCGCTCAGGCCGCGATACGAAAGCGCCCGACCAGCGACTTCAAGGCCTGCGCCTGCTCGTCGAGCGCATTCGCCGCGGCGGCCGCCTGCTCGACGAGTGCCGCGTTCTGCTGGGTGCCGGCGTCCATCTGCGTGACCGCGCGGCCGATCTCGTCGATGCCCGCGCTCTGCTCGTCCGATGCGGCGGAAATTTCACCGATGATGTCGGTCACGCGCTTGACCGCCCGAACGACGTCGTCCATCGTGCGGCCCGCATCGTGCGCGAGCGCCGCACCGTTCGCGACTCGCTCGACCGACGCGCCGATCAGCGCGCGGATCTCCTTCGCCGCGGTCGCCGCGCGCTGCGCGAGCAGGCGGACTTCACCCGCGACCACCGAGAAGCCACGCCCCTGCTCGCCCGCGCGGGCGGCCTCGACCGCCGCGTTCAACGCGAGAATGTTGGTCTGGAACGCGATCCCCTCGATCGTGCCGATGATCTCGCGGATGTTCTTCGCGCTGTCGTCGATCTCGCTCATCGTCGCGACGACGCGCCCGACGACTTCCCCGCCCGTCTCCGCAACGGCCGAAGCATTGGCCGCGAGCGCGCTCGCCTGCCGCGCGTTCTCGGCGTTCTGCCGTACGGTCGACGTGAGCTGCTCCATGCTGGCCGCGGTGCGCTCGAGCGCGACGGCCTGCTGCTCGGTACGCCTGGACAGATCGAGATTGCCGGTGGAAATCTCACCCGACGCGGCCGCGATCGCCTCGGCGCTGACGGCAATCTCGCCGACGGTCGCCGCGAGCCCCGTCTGCATCTCGGCCAGCGCACGCACCATGCTGTCGCGGTCGTGCCGGCCCAGCGTAATTGGTCGCGTCAGGTCGCCGCGCGCGATGTCCGCGGCAATCGCCTTCGCATGCGCGGGCTCGCCCCCGAGCTGCGACGCGAGACGGCGCACGACGCGCTCCGCGATGACGATCGCGAGCACGATCAGCGCAACCGTCATCGCCGCGATCATCGCGAACGACGACGAGAAAATGGTGGCGGACGCATCGAGCGTCGCCTTCGACTTCGCGCCGCGTGTCTTCACGAGTTCGGCGACCAGTTTTTCGAGCTTGCCGGTTTCGACCAGCAGCGACACGTCCTGCGTGCCGACCTGCCAGCTCATCTGCGACAGGTCCAGCGGCTGTGCCTGCACGAGCGCGACGAAATCGCGCAGATGCGCGCTCCACGCGCCGACCGCCGTCGAGAATGCGCGCAGCCGCGCCGAATCGTCGACGTCGGCCGGGTCCGCATAGCGCTGCAGCGTGCCGAGCGCCTGGCCGATCGACGCGAGCCCCGCGCCCACCTCGGCGCCCAGTTCGTCGCGTTCCTTCGCGGTGGTCGCGGTCAGCAGCATCTTCTGGGCACGGCTCGCGCGCAGCACTTCGGCCCGAACCTCCTCGGCCGCGCGGCTCGCGACGTGACCCTGCTCGTAGACGGACGCGATCGACGCATTCAGCCGGCTGATCTGCCAGAGCGAAAACATGCCGATCGCCAGCGTGCCGGCGAGCAGGATCGCGAATGCGGCGCGCAACGTCGCCTTGACGGTCCACGGCCGGCGCTCGCGACGCGCCGCCCGCGGGCGCCGGGCGGCGCGACCGGCGGCGACGTCGGGTGCGGCGGCGACCGCACCGGGCTGTGGACGCAAAGATGCTGCTTTCATCGATATATCCCCGTATTGATCACGCGGCCGGAAAGGTCGGTCCCGGCGTACCCGCGATGGCTGGCCATGCCGCGCGTCCTGCGCCCGCACGGCGGATAGCCGGTGCCGGGCGCGGCGCGCCAGTTGTCATTGGGTCGTTCTACGGCCGCCACCGCCGTTTCTTGAGTCCGGTAAACCACGTACCGGCCCCGGGCGCCCGCCCCGCTTGCGGGCGGGCGTGCCGCCTGCGTTATACCCGGCCAAAAAAGCGGGCATCGGGCGATCCGTCGGATGAATGTCCGATTCACGATAAAACTTGTCCGGACATTCCCGACACGCCACATTACACTTCTTTGACGCAGCAACGATTCAAGACGCGCCGATCCCCAGCAGAGCGCGCCCGCCACCTCAACTCGTTCAGCTCTCACATGGAAACCAGCCTCGACACCGGCTCCGCCGGCGCAGCCGCCACCCAGCCTTCCGCGCCACCCGTCGCCCGCACCGTCTACCCGGTGCTCGGCGCGATCAGCTTCTCGCACATGCTCAACGACATGATCCAGTCGTTGATCCTCGCGATCTACCCGATGCTCAAGAGCCAGTTCGCGCTGTCGTTCGCGCAGATCGGCCTGATCACGCTCACCTACCAGATCACCGCGTCGCTGCTGCAGCCGCTCGTCGGCCTCTATACCGACAAGCGGCCGAAACCGTATTCGCTGCCGGTCGGCATGGGTTTCACGCTCGCCGGGCTGCTGCTGATGTCGGTCGCGCCGAATTTCCCGATGCTGCTGGTGGCCGCGGCGCTCGTCGGCTGCGGCTCGTCGGTGTTCCATCCCGAATCGTCGCGCGTCGCGCGGATGGCGTCGGGCGGTCAGCACGGGCTCGCGCAGTCGGTGTTCCAGGTCGGCGGCAACGCGGGTTCCGCGCTCGGGCCGCTGCTCGCCGCGCTCGTGATCATTCCGCACGGCCAGCACAGCATCGCGTGGTTCTCGGCAGCCGCACTCGTCGCGATGATCGTGCTCACGCAGATCGGCCACTGGTACAAGAAGCATCCGTCGATGAAGAAGAAGGCCGCGGCGGCCGGCCATCCGACGCTGTCGCGCGGCCGCGTGATGGGCGCGATCGGCGTGCTGGTGCTGCTCGTGTTCTCGAAGTATTTCTACCTCGCGAGCATCAACAGCTATTTCACGTTCTACCTGATCGACAAGTTCCACCTGTCGGTGCAGGCCGCGCAGATCCACCTGTTCGTGTTCCTCGCGGCCGTGGCGGCAGGCACGCTGATCGGCGGGCCGGTGGGCGACCGGATCGGCCGCAAGTACGTGATCTGGGTATCGATCCTCGGCGTCGCGCCGTTCACGCTGCTGCTGCCGTACGCGAACCTGTTCTGGACCAGCGTGCTGACCGTGATCATCGGCATCGTGCTCGCGTCCGCGTTCGCCGCGATCCTGGTCTACGCGACGGAACTGATGCCCGGCAAGGTCGGGATGGTCGCGGGCCTGTTCTTCGGCTTCGCGTTCGGCCTCGGCGGTGTCGGCGCGGCCGTGCTCGGCCAGCTCGCCGACGCGACGAGCATCACGTTCGTCTACAAGGTGTGCTCGTTCCTGCCGCTGATCGGCGTGCTGACGGTGTTCCTGCCGAACCTCGAAAGCAGCCGGCGCAAGAAGGCGTGAAAAAACGGCCGCGGCGCGCCTGCCGGCGCCGCGGCCGTGATGCTCCGATCGACGGGATCGACGGGATCGACGGCGGCTTCAGGCCGCCGTCGTCGCATGCAGCGTCAGGAAACGCTTGAGGATGCCGGACGAATAGCTGCTCGCGATCGCCGACAGGAAGTGCGAGAACGACTGCGTCGCGTGGTCGTCGGCCGTATCGGAGATCGTGCGCACGAGCGCGAACGGCACGTCGTGCTCCGCGCACACCTGCGCGATCGCGGCCCCTTCCATTTCGACCGCGAGCGCATCCGGCAGCGCGTCGCGCAGCGCGACGACCTCGCGCTCGCTCGACACGAAGCGGTCGCCGCTGATGACGAGCCCCGCATGCAGCGTCGCGCCGGCCAGGCTGAAGCGAGCGGCGAACTGCGCCCCCTCTTCCGCGACGAATTGCGTGCACGCGGCCCGCAGGCGCGCGGTCAGTGCGGCGTCGGTCGCGAAACGCGTGATGCCCAGCAAAGGCACCTCATAGCGCGGAAACAGCGGCGACGCGTCGAGATCGTGCTGCAGCAGCGTATCGGCCACGACGACATCGCCGACGCGCACCGTGCGCGACACACCGCCCGCGACGCCGGTGAACACGATGCCCGACACGCCGAACACGTGGATCAGCGCGCTGACCGTCGCGGCGGCCGCGACCTTGCCGACCCGCGCGAGCGTCACCACACAGGCCGCGCCGTGCACGGTACCGACGTGATAATCGCGGCGGCCGAGCGTGACCGTCTTCATCGCGCCGTCGGCGCGCATCGCGGCGATCAGGTCGCCGAGTTCCTCGGGCAGCGCGGCCAGGATGCCGAGCGGTCGAATCGAAGCGGTACCCACCCTGTCGATGCCCGTCATTCCACCGCCTGCAGTTTCGCGACCGCGAGCGCGAGCCACTTCTCGCCGTGCCGCTTGAATTTCACCTGTGCCTTCGCATCGGTGCCGTTGCCTTCGAGCGCGGTGACCGTGCCTTCGCCGAACTTGGTATGGAACACCTGCTGGCCGACGCGGAAACCGGTATCGGCGGCACGCTGCTTGTTCGCGAACGCCGGCAGCGGCGCGGACACGGCCGCATCGACGATCTGCTCGCGACTGCCGCCGCCCGGCCGCGCGAACCAGTCGCGCCCGTACCCGGCGTTGTCCGACCGGCCACCCCAGCGCGAACCGGCCTCGACCTTCGGCGTCAGCCACTTGAGCACGTGTTCGGGCAGCTCGTCGAAGAAGCGCGAGCGCACGTTGTAACGCGTCTGGCCATGCAGCATCCGGCTCTGCGCGAACGACAGGTAGAGCCGCTCCTTCGCGCGCGTGATCGCGACGTACATCAGCCGGCGCTCTTCCTCGAGGCCGTCCGATTCGAGCACGCTGTTCTCGTGCGGGAACAGCCCTTCCTCGAGGCCCGTGATGAACACGGCCGAGAATTCGAGCCCCTTCGCCGCGTGCACCGTCATCAGCTGCACGGCGTCCTGGCCGGCCTGCGCCTGGTTGTCGCCGGCCTCCAGCGACGCATGCGACAGGAAACCGGCGAGCGGCGTCATCGTGTCGGGGTTCTGTGCCGGATCGGCAGGCGATACCGGGTCGAGCACGTCGACCGCCTGATCGTCCGCCGCGGTGCCGAGCTCCGGGGCCGCGATCGCGCCCGCGCGCAGCGGAATCGAACGGGCCGGCGTGTCGAGCCCGTAGCCCTCCTCGGCGATGAACGCGGTGGCCGCGTTCACGAGTTCCTGCAAGTTCTCGAGACGGTCCTGGCCTTCGCGCTCGCCCTGGTAGAAATCGGCGAGACCGCTGGCGCGAACGATGTGCTCGACGGTGTCGGGCAGGTTCATCTGCTGCGTGTCGGCGCGCATCTTCGCGACCAGGTTCGCGAACCCGCCGAGGCTCGTGCCGGCCTTGCCCGTCACGTACGGAATCGCGGCGGCCATCGAGCAGCCGTACAGGCGCGCGGCGTCGGCGAGCTGCTCGATCGAGCGCGCGCCGATTCCGCGGGTCGGGAAGTTCACGACGCGCACGAACGCGGTGTCGTCGTTCGGGTTGTCGATCAGGCGCAGGTACGCGAGTGCGTGCTTCACTTCCTGGCGTTCGAAGAAGCGCAGGCCGCCGTACACGCGGTACGGAATGCCCGACGACATCAGCGTATGTTCGATCGAGCGCGACTGCGCATTGCTGCGGTACAGGACGGCCACTTCGCTGCGCGCCATCCCGGTGTTGATCAGCGAACGGATCTCCTCGACGATCCAGCCGGCTTCCTGCGAATCGGTGCTCGCCTCGTACACGCGCACGGGCTCGCCGTGGCCCGCGTCGGTGCGCAGGTTCTTGCCGAGGCGGTGCGTGTTGTTCGAGATCAGCTGGTTCGCCGCGTCGAGGATGTTGCCGTGCGACCGGTAGTTCTGCTCGAGCTTGATCAGGTTGCGCACACGGAATTCGTCTTCGAAGTCGCGCATGTTGCCGACGTTCGCGCCGCGGAACGCGTAGATCGACTGATCGTCGTCGCCGACCGCGAAGATCGCGTTCTGGCCGCCCGCGAGCATCTTGAGCCACGCGTACTGCAGCTTGTTGGTGTCCTGGAACTCGTCGACGAGGATGTGCCGGAAGCGCGCCTGGTAGTGCGCGCGCAGCGGCGCGTTGTACGCGAGCAATTCATAGCAGCGCAGCAGCAGCTCGGGGAAATCGACGACGCCCTCGCGCTGGCACTGCTGGTCGTATGCCTGGTACAGCTCGACGAACTTGCGGTTGAAGTTGTCGGTCGCGTCGACCTTGTCGGGACGCAGCCCCTGCTCCTTCGCATTGTTGATGAAGTACTGGACGTTCTTCGGCGGGTACTTCTCGTCGTCGACGTTCGCCGCCTTCATCAGCCGCTTGATCGCGGACAGCTGGTCGGCCGTGTCGAGGATCTGGAAGGTCTGCGGCAGGCCGGCGTCGCGCCAGTGCGTGCGCAGCATCCGGTTGCACAGGCCGTGGAACGTGCCGATCCACATCCCGCGCGTGTCGATCGGCATCATCGCCGACAGGCGCGCCATCATCTCGCGCGCGGCCTTGTTCGTGAAGGTCACGGCGAGCACGGTGGGCGGCGATGCGTAGCCCTGCTGGATCAGCCACGCGATGCGCGTGATCAGTACGCGGGTCTTGCCGCTGCCCGCCCCTGCGAGGATCAGCGCCGGTTCGTTCGGCAACGTGACGGCGGCGAGTTGTTCGGGGTTCAGATTGGCGAGCAGGTCGGGCATGGAGCGGCAGCGAACGGGCGAGAAAAATGCGGACCCGACATTATAAGTCGGCCGGACGATGCCGTTCCCGATCCGTTCGACCGCCCGTCGCGGGTACGTTGCCGGCAGGTTGCCGGCATGTGGCGGCCGCGTCGCGACGGGCCCGCGTCGGCAAGGCGATGGCTGGTCGATGTGCATCCATTTATAATTGTCGGATTCGGCATCCAATTCACGCATTTTTCGGCAGATTTCCAACATGAGCGACAACACGCTTGCGAAGAGTTTCGAGCCCCACACCATCGAGTCCCATTGGGGGCCGGAGTGGGAAAAGCGCGGTTACGCGGCCCCGGCATTCGATCCGGCCCGCCCCGATTTCTCGATCCAGTTGCCGCCGCCGAACGTGACGGGCACGCTGCACATGGGCCACGCGTTCAACCAGACGATCATGGACGGCCTCGCCCGCTACCACCGGATGCTCGGCGAGAACACGCTGTGGGTGCCCGGCACCGACCACGCGGGGATCGCGACCCAGATCGTCGTCGAGCGCCAGCTCGACGCGCAGGGCGTGTCGCGCCACGACCTCGGCCGCGAGAAGTTCGTGGAGCGCGTGTGGGAATGGAAGGAAAAATCCGGTTCGACGATCACCGGCCAGGTGCGTCGCATCGGCGCGTCCACCGACTGGTCGCGCGAATACTTCACGATGGACGACAAGATGTCGGCCGCCGTGCGCGACGTGTTCGTCACGCTTTATGAACAGGGCCTGATCTACCGCGGCAAGCGCCTCGTCAACTGGGATCCGGTGCTGTTGACCGCCGTGTCGGATCTCGAAGTCGTCAGCGAAGAGGAAAACGGCCACCTGTGGCACATCCGCTACCCGCTCGTCGACGGCTCGGGCTCGCTGACCGTTGCCACGACGCGCCCGGAAACGATGCTCGGCGACGTCGCGCTGATGGTCCATCCGGAAGACGAGCGCTACGCGCACCTGATCGGCAAACTCGTCACGCTGCCGCTGACGGGCCGCGAGATCCCGGTGATCGCCGACGACTACGTCGACCGCGAGTTCGGCACGGGCGTCGTGAAGGTCACGCCCGCGCACGACTTCAACGACTACCAGGTCGGCCTGCGCCACAACCTCGCGCCGATCGAGATCCTGACGCTCGACGCGAAGATCAACGACAACGGCCCCGAGCAGTATCGCGGCCTCGACCGCTTCGACGCGCGCAAGGCGATCGTCGCCGACCTCGACGCAGCGGGCTTCCTCGACTCGGTGAAACCGCACAAGCTGATGGTGCCGCGCGGCGACCGCACGGGCGTCGTCATCGAGCCGATGCTGACCGACCAGTGGTTCGTCGCGATGACGAAGCCGGCGCCGGAAGGCACGTTCAATCCCGGCAAGTCGATCACGGAAACGTCGCTCGACGTCGTGCGCAACGGCCAGATCAAGTTCGTGCCGGAAAACTGGACGACCACCTATTACCAGTGGCTCGAGAACATCCAGGACTGGTGCATCTCGCGCCAGCTGTGGTGGGGCCACCAGATTCCCGCGTGGTACGGCGAGAACGGCGAGGTGTTCGTCGCGCGCAACGAGGAAGAAGCGCGCACACAGGCTGCCGCGAAGGGTTACGCGGGCGCGCTGAAGCGCGACGAGGACGTGCTCGACACGTGGTTCTCGTCGGCGCTCGTGCCGTTCTCGTCGCTCGGCTGGCCGAACGAAACGCCTGAGCTGAAGCACTTCCTGCCGTCGTCGGTGCTCGTCACGGGCTTCGACATCATCTTCTTCTGGGTCGCCCGGATGGTGATGATGACCACGCACTTCACGGGCCAGGTGCCGTTCCACACCGTCTACGTGCACGGCCTCGTGCGCGACGCGGAAGGCCAGAAGATGTCGAAGAGCAAGGGCAACACGCTCGACCCGATCGACATCGTCGACGGCATCGACCTCGACACGCTGGTCGCGAAGCGCACGACGGGCCTGATGAACCCGAAACAGGCCGCGACGATCGAGAAGAAGACGCGCAAGGAATTCCCGGACGGCATCGCCGCGTTCGGTACCGACGCGCTGCGCTTCACGATGGCGTCGATGGCAACGCTCGGCCGCAACGTGAACTTCGACCTCGCGCGCTGCGAGGGCTATCGCAACTTCTGCAACAAGCTGTGGAACGCGACGCGCTTCGTGCTGATGAACTGCGAAGGCCACGACTGCGGCAGCGACAAGCCGGAAGTCTGCGGCGCGGGCGATTGCGGCCCGGGCGGCTACCTCGACTTCTCGGCGGCCGACCGCTGGATCGTGTCGCTGCTGCAGCGCACCGAGGCCGACATCGCGAAGGGCTTCGCCGATTACCGCTTCGACAACATCGCAAGCAGCATCTACAAGTTCGTGTGGGACGAATACTGCGACTGGTATCTCGAACTCGCGAAGGTGCAGATCCAGAACGGCACGCCGGAACAGCAGCGCGCCACGCGCCGCACGCTGCTGCGCGTGCTCGAAACGGTGCTGCGCCTCGCCCACCCGATCATCCCGTTCATTACCGAAGCGCTCTGGCAGAAGGTCGCGCCGCTCGCGGGCCGCTATCCGCAAGGCAAGGCCGACGGAGAAGCGTCGCTGATGGTGCAGGCGTACCCGGTCGCGAACCTGCAGAAGATCGACGAGGTGTCCGAACAGTGGGCGGCCGACCTGAAGGCGATCGTCGACGCGTGCCGCAACCTGCGCGGCGAGATGAACCTGTCGCCGGCAACCAAGGTGCCGCTGCTTGCCGCCGGCGATGCCGAGCGCCTGCGCTCGTTCGCGCCGTACGTCCAGGCCCTCGCCCGCCTGTCGGAAGTGCAGATCCTCGCGGACGAAGCGGCGCTCGACAAGGAGGCGCACGGCGCGCCGATCGCGATCGTCGGGCCGAACAAGCTGGTGCTGAAGGTGGAAATCGACGTCGCGGCCGAACGCGAGCGCCTGTCGAAGGAAATCGCGCGCCTGACGGGCGAAATCGCGAAGTGCAATGCGAAGCTCGGCAACGAGGCTTTCGTCGCGAAAGCGCCGCCGGCGGTGGTCGAACAGGAGCAGAAGCGCGTCGCGGAATTCCAGAGCACGCTCGAAAAACTGCGTGCGCAGCTCGATCGGTTGCCTGCGTAACAAAGGGTAAGGTTGTTTGCGTTCACTATAATGCGGGCGTGAACATAAACCGTCTGACAAGTCGATTACAGAAATAAAGGTTCGATCATGTTGAAAGTCACCAAGGCGGTATTCCCTGTTGCCGGCCTCGGCACGCGCTTCCTGCCGGCAACGAAGGCAAGCCCGAAGGAAATGCTGCCGGTCGTCGACAAGCCGCTGATCCAGTACGCGGTCGAGGAAGCGATCGCCGCCGGCATTACCGAGATGATCTTCGTCACCGGGCGCAGCAAGCGCGCGATCGAGGACCATTTCGACAAGTCGTACGAAATCGAGGCCGAACTCGAGGCGCGCGGCAAGGAGAAGCTGCTCGAACTCGTGCGCAGCATCAAGCCGAGCCATGTCGACTGCTTCTACGTGCGCCAGCCGGAAGCGCTCGGCCTCGGCCATGCGGTGCTGTGCGCGGAAAAGCTCGTGGCGGACAACCCGTTCGCGGTGATCCTCGCCGACGACCTGCTCGACGGCAACCCGCCCGTGATGAAACAGATGGTCGACGTGTTCGACCACTATCACAGCTCGGTGATCGGCGTCGAAGAGATCCCGCCGTCGGAGACGAAGTCGTACGGGATCGTCGACGGCAAGGAGTGGGAGGAGTCGATCGTCAAGATGTCGGCGATCATCGAAAAGCCGGCGCCGGAAGTCGCGCCGTCGAACCTCGGCGTGGTCGGGCGCTACATCCTCAAGCCGAGGATCTTCGAGCACCTGCGCGCGCTGAAGCCCGGCGCGGGCGGCGAACTGCAGCTCACCGACGCGATCCAGGCACTGCTCGCCGATGAACAGGTGCTGGCCTACAAGTACCAGGGCACGCGCTACGACTGCGGCAGCAAGCTCGGCTACCTGAAGGCGACGGTCGAATTCGCGCTGCGCCACGCGGAAGTCGGCGCGGAATTCGACGCGTACCTGCGCTCGCGCGACGGCGCACACCCGGCCGACTGAACGCGGCAAGGGCACAAGGGCTCACTCCGGCGAGCCCGCCCTCACCTCGCCGGCCGGCGCTCAGCGCGCTTCGGCCGGCTTCACCGAGACGACGCCCGGCATCCCGCCCGCGTCGTCTTTTTTCGTCTTGACGAGCCAGCCGTTGCCCGCGTCGAACGGCATCTTCGCGAGCGCGCTCTTCACGAGCGCCGGCGCGGCCTGCTGCGTGCCCGGCTCACGATCGCGCAGCGACGCCGTCACGCGATAGACGTCGGCCCCCGACTTCGCGTCGACGAACCGCAGCGTCAGCACGTGGCGGTATACCTTCCCGGCGAACGGCAGCGCGAGCGGCGACGGCCCGTCGACGGTCACGCATGCGCTGCTCGCCGCACCGCACTGGTCGGCGACGGCCGCGACCGCCGTCGGCTGCGTCGCGTAGGCGACCGACAGCCGGTAACGCGCGTCCTTGAGCGGTTTCGCATCGAAGCCGCGGTGCGCGAGTTCGTCGCGCACGAGCGTCTCGATCTGCCGGTATTCGGCATCGTTGGCCTGCGCGGCCGTCCGCACGAAATCGTAGCCGTGTGCATCGGATGCGAACGCGTTCGGCTGCCCGACCGCACTCACGCCGCTCGTCACGCCGGCGCAACCCGTCAACAGCGACGCCGCCAGCGCGGCCGCTGCCCATTCCTTTCTCATGGCTTTCCCCAAATGCCTGCCGTCGTGCCCGGCCCTATCAGGCGGACGGCTCGTCGATCGCGGGCAGCGACACCGTCACCGCGGTGCCGACACCCACCTCGCTGTCGACCGACACGCTGCCCCCATGGCGCGTGACGACCGTCTTCACGAATGCCATGCCGAGCCCGGAGCCCGAGATTTCGGGCCGCTCGCCGGCATGGAACCGCTTGAAACGCTCGAACAGATGCCGCTGATCTTCCGGCGCAATGCCGTACCCCTGATCGCGAATCGTACAGAACATCCGTTTCGACGCATGCTCGACCGCCAGCGTACACGTGATCACGGTGTCGGACGGACTGTATTTGACTGCGTTGTTCAGCAGGTTCACGAACGCGCGCGTGATCAGCGAGCGGTCCGCGCGCACCCAGCACATGTCGGTGCCGACGTCGGTGTCGATGCGGATGTGCTTCGCCTGCGCCTGCGGCCATACCTCGTCGCTCGCGTCGATCAGCACGTCGACGAGGCTCGTCGCCTCGAGCTGGTACGCCTGCGACTCCGCGCGCGCCAACTGCACGAACTCGTCGGCGAGCGACAGCGCGCGGTGCGCATAGCGCTCGATCCGCGCGAGCAGCCCGCGCATCGCGTCGGTCTCGACGCGGTCGCGCTCGATCTCGACGAGCGCGAGGATCGACGACTGCGGCGAGCGCATGTCGTGCGACAGCAGGTGCAGCGCTTCCTCGCGATGCCGCTCGGCCGCGTGCAGTTCGGTCACGTCGACGAGGCCGGCGATCCAGCCCGTCACGCGGCCCTGCGCGTTCGTGCAGGCCGCGTAGCGTAGCAAATGGTCGAGCCCGTCGCGATCGCGCACCTCGATGCCGCGCGCCATCGCGTCGTGCTCGGCCTCGAGCGTCGGGTCGAGCACGGCCGGCCAGTGCTCGCGGATCGCCGAATCGTGTTCGGCGTTACCGTCGACGGTCTTCATGAACGTCAGCTCGCCGAGCGCGGTGCGCAGCGGCCGCCCTTCCGGCAGCGGCAGCGACAGGCGCGACCCGTAGCGCTTGGCCGCATGGTTCGCAATCAGCACGGTGCCGGCCAGGTCGGTCACGAAGATCGGCTCGGGCATGCTGTCGAGGCTGTCCCACACGAAGCGCTTCATGTCCTGCACGCGCTGCGCGGCTTGCGCCATCAGCGCCATCTGCCGCTCGAGCACGTCGCCGCCGACGCTGCGCGTGCGCGGCGCCTCGGGCAGCAGGTGCGGCTCGTCGGCGAGCCGCTGCAGCTCGCGGCGCAGGTACGACATCGTCATTTCCAGGCGCCGCCAGTTCCAGATCGGGTAGACGGCGACCAGCCCGAAGATCGCGGGCGCCGGCGACAGCCAGATGCGCGCCTCGAACAGCAGCGCCATGCTCGCGACGACGGCGAGCCCGGCAAGGCTCAGCGTGAGCAGCAGCGCGCGCCACGGCGAAAGCATCAGGAAGCCGCCCAGCAGCACGGCAAGCGGCAGCAGCGACGCAGCGAACAGCCCGGCGCGCGACGCGGGCGAGATCGCGCTGCCGGTCGCCAGCATGTCGAGCACGTTGGCATGGATATACACACCGGCGAGCGGCCCGAACTCGCCGGACACGGGCGTCGCGAAGCGGTCGTACAGCCCCGACGCCGTCACGCCGACGACGACGATCTTGCCGCGCAGCGCGTCGGGTTTCACGCGCCCTTCGAGCACGTCGTCGAACGACAGCGTCGGATACGCGGGCGTGTTGCGGCTGAACGGGATCAGGTAGCGGCCCTCGCCCGCCGCGTCGCGCGACAGGTCGTGCGCGTTCTCGCCCGGCACGCCGCCGACCGGATGCAGCCGGCCGCCCTGGATCGCGCGATACACGGGCACCATCAGTTGCGGCCAGCGCACGCGGCCGTCGCTTTCGAACAGTGCGACGCTGCGTACGATACCGTCGCGGTCGACTTCGAGGTTGATGTGGCCGAGCCCGACCGCGCGCGCCGCGAGCGCGGCCACCGGCGGATCGACCGCGCGCGTGCCGTCCGCCTGTTCAGGGCTCAGCAGCACGGGCAGGAAGGTCGGCACGCGGCTCATCGCGTCCGCGAACGCGCGATCCTCCGCGGACGGTTCGGTGAACAGCACGTCGTAGACGACGGCAGCCGGCTGCGCGCGCGCCAGCGTGTCGAGCAGCCGCGCGTGCACGTCGCGCGACCACGGCCAGCGGCCGAGCGCGGACACGCTCTGGTTGTCGATGTCGACGACCACCACGTCGGGCGACAGCGGCAGGCTGCGCAGCATCAGCAGCCGGTCGTAGATCAGGCCGTCGACGCTCGTCGACAGGCGGCCGAGCGCGCACGCGAGGATCACCGCGATCCCGAGGCAGCCGATCGCGATCCATTCGATCAGGAAGCGGCGGCCGAGGCGCCGCCGCGGGGAAACGGAGTCGGGTTTCATGCGCCGCGGATCAGCGCGACAGCGTGAACGCGCTGACCGGACTGGTCTTCTCGTAGAACTTGCCGCCCTCGAATTCCTCGACCGTCACGGCCCAGAAATAGTCGCCCGGCGGCAGGTGCGCGACGGTGATCTGGCGCGCATGCAGGCCGACCTGGTCGACGACCGGTGCGCTCAGGTCCTTCGAGCGCGACAGCACGAACCGGTAACGCGCATCCTTGCCCGAACCGTTCGGCGACCAGCGGAACTCGTAGCCGCCGGCGCCGGGCGACGCGCTCGCGTCGAGCCCCATCACGCGGCGCTCGAACGCATACGTGCGCGGCCGGCCCTCGAGGCCGTTCGCGTCGATCGCGGCGACCCGCACGAAGTAGTTTCCGTTCGGCACGTCGTGAAAGACCGCCCGCGGAGAATCGGTGCGCGTTTCGCGGAACAGGTCGAGCAGCCCGGCGTCGTGCGCGAGCTGCAAGCGGTAGGCATGCGCGTCGGCGAGCGGCGCGACGTCGAATGTGACGTCGGGCTCGTCCTGCACCTTGTCGGGGTGCGCGAGCGCCGGTGCGGGCAACAGCTCGACGGGCGCGCCGACCGCGCCGGACGACGTCGCGACGCTGCCGAAATTCGCATGCACGAGCGTCGGGCCGGCCGGTTGCCGATCGCCCGCGACGCCGACGGTACCGTCGAGCACTTCGACGCGCGTCGACGCGCTACCGGCCGCGTCGTAATTCACGCGAAAGTGCGTACCGCGCACGCCGGCCACGACCGACGGCGAACGGATCTGGAAGCGGTCGTCGCGTTTCTTCAGATGGGTGACCTCGCTGTCGACCGAGCCGCGCGTGAGTTCGAACTCACGATCGAGCGTGCCGGTCAGCACCGTGCGGCGCAGCGCCTTCAGGTCGAGCTGGCTGTCGGGCGGCAGGCTCATGTGCGTGCCGTCGGCGAGCTCGAGCGTCACGAAGCCGTTCGGGCCCGTGCGCACGCGATCGCCCTCGGCAAGCGTCGCGTCGTTCGCGAGCGGCGCGTAAGCGTCGCCGGACGCGCGTTCGGCCGTCCCCTGTACCGCGATGACGCGCGCGGTCAGTTTTTCCTTGCGCAGGCGCGCCACCGGCAGCTTCAGCGCGATGCCGGGCTGCAGGTGTTTCGGCGCGGGTACGCCGTTGATCTGCTGAAGCAGTTGCCAATCGTCCGCGCCCTGCAGGTAGCGCGCGGCGACGTCATATAGCGTGTCGCCCGCCTGCGTGCGGTAGACGACCATCTTGCCCGCAGCGGCTGGCGGCTGCGCGGCCGCATGCTGCGCGGCGAACGCAAACGCGACCGCGCAGGACACACGCAGCGCCACCGTCCGCAGGTTCGCCGTGTGCTGCGTGATTCCCGTGGTCACTCCGGTTCTCCCTGGCCGACCCGCTCGAGCCGGTAGCCGTAGCCGTAGATCGGCGCGAGGCGATAGCCGTTTTCGGGCCGCAGGCCGAGCTTGGTGCGCAGCATCGAGATGTGCGTATCCATCGTGCGCGACGGGATGTCGGTCGCCTGCTTCCACACGAGATCGAGAATGTGCGCGCGCGACAGCGGCCGGTCGAGGTGCTGGAACAGCAGCAGCGCGAGCTCGAATTCCTTCTGCGTGAGACTCACGGCCTTGTCGCCGACGTAGGCCTGCTTCAGGTTCACGTCGAAACGGAATTGATCGAACTCGCGAACGGTTGCCTCGGCGTTGACCGGATACGCGCGGCGCAGCAACGAGCCGATGCGCGCACGCAGGATCGGGCCCGACACGGGCTTGACCACGTAATCGTCGGCGCCGGCGTTGAGGATCTGCGTGATCCCCGCCTCGTCGTCACGGCTCGTCATGAAGATGATCGGCAGGCTGTGCTCGGTCTGATTCGCACGCACCCACTTCAGCACTTCCTCGCCGGACATGTCGGGCACGTTCCAGTCGAGCACCAGCAGATCGAAGGTCTCGCGCTGCAGGCGCTTCTTCAGGGCCTTGCCTTCCTTGAACGCATAGCACGTATGGCCGACGGCCGTCAGCGTTTGACTGACGAAATCCGTCTGGGCCGGATCGTCATCCAGTACAGCAATTCTCATAGCACCCCGCAAATCGAAATCGATTCGTCCAGTTCAGCTCCCCGCCCCAACCCCGGCCGCGCAGCATGTGCGCGGCTTCCGGATCCCGGCCGGCGAGCCGTCGTTCGCCGCTCGCGCCACCTGCGCAAACCGGCGACCCCGGCTAAATATCTCAAAAACGGGGCACGGACGAACCGGCGATTTCATCATAGTAGTATGAAATTCGCCAATAAATTGCGCGGACTACCGTCTTTTCTTCGAATAATGCTTCCCGTCGCGCAATCGGGCGCCTAGTCGACGCCTGCGATGCCGGCCACCGGCTCGGCAACATCGTCGGCCGGCACGTGCGGCGACAGCGGTTCCGAATGCGCCGGTTGTACAAGCATCCGCTGCAGCTGGCCACGCACGCGCTCCCACGCGGCGGCCGCGTAATCCGGCTGGCTCGCCGCCCACGCCTGCGCCAGATCGAACACGCGCTCGATCGTCGCACCGCAGTAGGTCAGGCCCGAGCCGTCGTCCAGCGCGGCGTCGCGCAGCCGTTCGTCGAGCCACTCGGCCAGCCACGGCATCTCGGCCGCGGCCGAATCCGCGTAGGCTTCCAGCGCCGCACGCGCGTGACGATCCTGCTGCGGATCGAGCTCGATACGGCTCAGTCCCGATACGCTGCGTTCCGCTCCGGACGGACTTCGAATGGTCCCTGGTCTGAAGGACATGTCCTCTCCCCGTTGTACGACGGTAGCGTCAGGCATGGCCCCCGTGCCCGCCGTAAGACGTACCGTGGCCGGCGCATCCGCTGGGAGCGGACGACCGGCCGGGTCAGTATACGCAGCCGGTCACGAAGCGAGGTTTAAGAATTGTCAGAAAAGCGCGGCCTGGCTGGCGCCAGGCGCGGCCGGCAGCATGACGCCGGCCTTCAGCGGCGGCGCATCAGGAACACGAAGGTCTTGTCCTGCGTCGTCGATTCGACGATCTCGTTGCCCGTCTGCTTCGCGAACGCGGCGAAATCGCGCTGCGAACCCGGATCGGTCGCGAGCACCTTGAGGATTTGCCCGCTTTCCATATCGGCGAGCGCTTTCTTGGCACGCAGGATCGGCAACGGGCAATTGAGCCCGCGCGCGTCCACTTCCTTGTGAATCTGCATCGGCTGTCGACCTTCGAATGTCGCGCCACACGCGGCGCGGGAAGAAGCCGCGATTTTACCGCAGCGCCGCCGCGCCTGCCCGGGCAGGCCAAGGCCCGGCACCCGCGCGCACCGGGTTCACGCGCCGGAGAAGCCGCCCGCGAGCCGTTCCCGCAGGTGCCGCACGAGCGCGCGCACCGCGCTCGGCACGACCGGGCTGTACGGGCGGATCGCGAAGATGTGGTCGCCGAACGCGCCTGACGGCCGCCAGCCGTCGAGCAGCGCGACGAGCCGGCCGCCGTCGAGATCGCGCTGCGCGCTGAAGTCCGGCAGCAGCGCGATGCCGAGCCCGCCGAGCGCGGCTTCGCGCATCGCCTCGCTGTTGTTCGCCGCGAAACTGCCGCGCACCGGCACGCTCACGCGCTCGCGCCGCCGGCCGTCCGGCTCGAAGCTCCACGCGGCCGGCTCGTGCTCGCGCAGGTAGCACAGGCAGCTGTGCTCGACGAGTTCGCTCGGGTGTTTCGGCGCGCCGCGCGCGTCGAGGTAGTCGCGGCTCGCGACGAGCAGCGAACGCGTGTCGCACAGCTTCCACGCGACGTGGGTCTGCGGCGCGGTGGTCGTATGGCGGATCGCGAGATCGAAACCCTCCTGCGTCAGCGAATGCAGCCGGTCCGACAGGTCGAGCTCGATATTCACGCCCGGATGCCGCCGCAGGAAATCCGGCAGGTGCGGCACGACCTGCTGGCGCCCGAGCGCAACCGGCACCGTCACGCGCAGCAGGCCGCGCGGCTCCCCGGCCAGATCCTTCACGCGCGCGAAGTGCTGCCCGATCGACTCGAACGCGTCGCGCGTGCTGTCGACGAGCGTCTGGCCCGCGTCGGTGAGCCGCACGCTGCGCGTCGTGCGCCGCACGAGCGGCACGCCGGCCGCTTTTTCGAGATCGGCGATGCGCTGGCTCATCGCGGCCTTGCTGATGCCGAGCCGCTGCGCGGCGGCCGTGAAACTGCCGGCCGCGGCCAGCACCGTCAGCGAATGGATATGCGGCCAGAGCGCCTGGACATTTTGCTGATTCATCCGCCGATTATTCAGAATTCTGAACAGTGAATCAAGCTGCGCGGCCTTCTCCCGCCCGGCGCGTTTGCCTAGACTGGGTGCCGTCCACCCTACCCGATCCCTCAGGAGACACGATGAATCCGGTTCCCGCGTACACCTCCGACGCCGACGTCGGCCACTATGTCGACGGCGCGCCCGTCTCCGGCCGCAGCGGCCGCTTCCAGGACGTGCTCAATCCGGCGCTCGGCCGCGCGGTGCGCCGCGTCGCGCTCGCCGACGACAGCGAAGTGCAGCAGGCCGTCGCGTCGGCCCATGCCGCGTTCCCCGAGTGGGCGGCGACGCCGCCGATCCGCCGCGCGCGCGTCCTGCATCGCTTCCTGCAACTGATGAACGAACACCGCGACGCACTCGCGGCGATCATCACGGCCGAGCACGGCAAGGTGTTCTCCGACGCGCAGGGCGAAGTCGCACGCGGCATCGACATCATCGAATTCGCGTGCGGAGTGCCGCAGCTCCTGAAAGGCGACTTCACCGACCAGGTCAGCACCGGCATCGACAACTGGACGATGCGCCAGCCGCTCGGCGTCGTCGCGGGCATCACGCCGTTCAACTTCCCGTGCATGGTGCCGTGCTGGATGTTCCCGGTCGCGATCGCGACGGGCAACACGTTCGTGCTGAAGCCGAGCGAGCGCGACCCGTCGGCGGCCTTGTTCATCGCCGACCTGCTCACGCAGGCCGGGTTGCCGGCCGGCGTGTTCAACGTCGTCCAGGGCGACAAGGGGGCGGTCGACGCGCTGCTCGACCACCCGGACGTGCAGGCCGTCAGCTTCGTCGGCTCGACCCCGATCGCGGCCTACGTGCAGCAACGCGCGGTGCAGTCGGGCAAGCGCGTGCAGGCCCTCGGCGGCGCGAAGAACCATCTGGTGGTGATGCCCGATGCGAACCTCGAACAGGCCGTCGACGCGCTGATCGGCGCCGCGTACGGCTCGGCCGGCGAACGCTGCATGGCGATCAGCGTCGCGGTGCTGGTCGGCGACGTCGCGGACAAGATCGTGCCGCTGGTGGCCGAGCGCGCCCGCAAGCTCGTGATCGGCGACGGGATGTCGCCGGAAGTCGAGATGGGCCCGATCGTCACCGGCGATGCACTCAAGCGCATCGAGGGCTATATCGAGCAAGGCGTGAACGAAGGCGCGCAACTGGTGGTCGACGGCCGCGGGCTGCGCGTGCCGGGCCGCGAGGCAGGCTTCTTCACCGGCGGCACGCTGTTCGACCACGTGACCCCCGACATGCGCATCTACAAGGAAGAAATCTTCGGGCCCGTGCTCGGCTGCGTGCGCGTGAAGGACTTCGGCGAGGCGGTCGACCTGATCAACGCGCACGAGTTCGGCAACGGCGTGTCGTGCTTCACGAGCGACGGCGGCATCGCGCGCGAATTCGCGCGGCGCATCCAGGTCGGGATGGTCGGCATCAACGTGCCGATTCCGGTGCCGATGGCGTGGCATGGCTTCGGCGGCTGGAAGAAGAGCCTGTTCGGCGACATGCACGCCTACGGCGAGGAAGGCGTGCGCTTCTACACGCGCCAGAAGTCGGTGATGCAGCGCTGGTCGTCGAGCATCGGCAAGGGTGCCGAATTCGCGATGCCGACCGCGAAGTAATTGCCTGAAGGCACGCCGGGTGCCGGTTGCCGGGTGCCGGCCGCGCTTGCGGCAGGTACGCCGGCAGGCGGCGTCAGCCGGCCTTCGTGCCGTGCGCGCCGTCGGCGGTCGGCAGGTACGACAGTTCGAGCCGATACGCGAGTGCGACGAACAGGCTCTGCGCGAGACCCATCGTGGCCGTCAGCGCACGGAAGCCGAACGTCTCGCTGTCCTGCACCATCAGCGTCACCTCGGCCTCCCGTGCAAGCGGACTCATCCGGCTGTCGGTGATCGCGATCAGCCGCGCGCCGCGTTGCACGGCCTGCTGTGCGACCTGTACGGTTTCCTCCGCATACGGCATGAACGAGATGACGATCATCACGTCGCCCTCGCGCACCGACCGGATCTGCCCGAGATGCATGCTGCCCAGCGCGCTGAACAGCCCGATGCGCTTGTCGGTGTGCTGCAGCGCGTAGTCGAGGTACACGGCGATCGGAAACGCGCGCCGCGAGCCCGCGATCCAGATCGCCTGGGTTTCGGCGAGCAGGTCGACGGCCTGCGCGAGCGCCTGCGAATCGAGCGTCTGCCGCAGCTGCTGCATGCCGGCAATGCTGCCCTTGATGAACTCGTCGGCAATCTGTTCGGGCTGCAGGCTCGACGAGCCCGACTCGATCACGTCGCGCAGCCGCAGGTTGTACGCGCGCCCCGGCGCGATCTGCTGCGCGAGCCCTTCGCGGAACAGCCGCTGCATCTCGGAGAAGCCGGAAAAGCCGAAATGCTTCGCGAAGCGCACGACGGCCGACGGCTGGACGCCGCACGCCTCCGCGAGCGACTGGATGCCTTCCAGGCCAAGCTGGTCCCGATGCGTTTCCACGTGGCGAGCAATCACCTTCAGGCGATTGCTGAGGCCGTCGTACTCCTGCGTCAGGTGCTGCAGGAACTGCTCGACGGTGGCGGGAGGTTTCTCGGATGAACTCATCGGATAGCGCGAAGTTGACGGCCCCGATGCGCGCGCGACACTGACGGACGCGGCCCGGGGCTCACCTGAACACATGCATGAAGGGCGAATTTAATCACGTTTGCGGCGCGGCCCGCGCCACGTGCTCGCTCCCACGCGCTCGATCATCACTTGCCTACGCTCCACGGCGATACTGGAAGCGATTGTCCAACGCTCTCGCGGCGTCGTAAAGATTAGGGCGTCTACCAAGCCGCCATCGGGGTGAAGCGGCGAGCAACGGAAAAAGCGGCAAAGGCGGCAGAAGCAGCAGAAGCAGCAGAAGCGCAGACATGCGGCAAGCAGCCTGCCCGCGCCGCCGGTTCAGCGATAGTCGATCCACACGCCGCCCGCATCGGCGGAGCGCACGCAGTTCTCCACCCAGCGCACGCCTTCCACGCCCGCATGGACATCCGGAAAACGAATGTTCTTCAGCGCCGCGGCGTCGCCGCGATCGGCCGCATCCATCGCAAGCGCGAAGCGCGCATAGAGATTCGACCAGGCCTCGAACAGCCCCTCCGGATGCCCGGCACCGATGCGATCTTCGCGCAATGCGTGCGGATGCAGATAACCCATCCCGCGATCGAGCACCTGGGCGGGCTGCCCCTGCACTTCGTAGCGCAACTGGTTCGGATGCTCGTCCCACCATTCGACGCTCGCCTTCGCGCCGATCACCCTCACCTTCTGGCCGTGCATCGAGCCCGCGTTCACCGCGCTCGACCACACGTACCCGACTGCGCCCGTGTCGTACTCCATGATCGTGAACGCGTTGTCCTCGAGCGGCGCGCGGCTCTTCACGAAGCTCTGCCGCGAGCACATCAGCCGCCGGATCTTCAGCTCGGGCGCCATCACTTCGGAGATGTAAAGCGGATGCGTGCCGATGTCGCCGAGCACGTAGCTCGGGCCCGCGAACTTCGGGTCGACGCGCCAGCGCGCGGCCGCGCTCGCGGCCTCGACGCCCTCGCTGTGGAACCCGTGTGCGAACTGCATCTGCACGATGCGGATCTCGCCGAGATCGCCGCGCGCGATCATCTCGCGCGCCTGTTCGATCATCTGGTGTCCGGAATAACCGTACGCGACGCCGACGATCCGGTTCTTCTCGACCGACAGCCGCTGCAGCGCCTCGGCCTCCTCGGTCGTGAAGCACAGCGGCTTCTCGCAGACCACGTGCAGCCCCGCGTTCAGCGCGGCGCGGCAGATCTCGAAGTGCGTGTTGTTCGGCGTCGCGATCGACACCGCACGGATGCCGTCCGGGCGGCGCGCCTCGGCGTCGAACATCGTCGCGTAGTCGGGATAACAACGCTCGGCGGCGACGCCGAGCTTCACGCCGAACTGGCGGCCGCGTTCGGGATCGATATCGAACGCGCCGGCGACCAGCTGGAAGCTGCCGTCGCGCAACGCGGCCGACCGGTGGCTGTAGCCGATCTGGCTGCCGAGCCCGCCGCCGACCATGCCCCAGCGAATCGAATGTCCAAGCAGAATCTGTCCGTCAATCATGATGGTGGTGTTCCTGGTCCGTGTTCAGGGGGTTCGGGGGTGCAACGCGCGATGCATCATGCGAAGCCGGCCGACGCGAGAAACGCGCGGCTCGCGGCGACGTCGCGCAGGCTCGTGCCGGCATTGCGCGGGTCGCGCTCCTGTTCGATCGTGATGTACCCGGCGTAGCCGATGTCGTCGAGCGCGTGGCGGATCGACCGGTAGTCGAGCACGCCGGTGCCGATCGGGCACATCACGCCGCGCGCGCACGCGGCGAAGAACGCGATGTGCTCGCCCATCACCGCGTCGTACACGGCCGCGTCGATGTCCTTGAAGTGCACATAGTCGAGGCGCGCCGCATGGCGGCGCAGCCAGGTTTCCGGGTCCATGCCCGAGTAATGCAGGTGGCCGGTATCCAGACAAAGGCCGGCCGTGTCGGCCGGAATGTCGGCGACGATCCGGTCGATCTCGTCCGCGAATTCGATGTAGCCGCCCGCATGCGGATGGATCACCGCGCGCACGCCGAATTCGTCGCGCGCGATCGTCGCGATCTGCCGGATATGGTCGACCATCCGCGCCCAGTGCTCGCCGGACAGCCGCGGCGCGCGATCGCCGTGGCCGGCCGCGTAGTCGCGTTCTTCATGCCCCCAGTCGATCACGACCAGGTACGGCGCCGCGTAGCGCTGGCCGTCCTGCGTCGGCAGTTTCGGCAGCCGCGTGATCAGCGCGCAGATCTCGCGCGTCTGGCGCAGCAGGTTCGGCAGGTTCTCCGGCGCCACGAGATCGTCGAAGATCGTACCGGCGGTGATGCTCAGGCGTTGCCGCTCGAGCTCGGCGCTCACCACGTCGAGTTCGAGCGGGATGTAGCCGTACGGCCCGAGCTCGATGCCCGAGTAGCCGGCCTGCGCGGCTTCGGCGAGCACCTGCCGCCACGGCGGCAGGTGCGGGTTCTTCACGTCGTCGACACCCCAGCAGCACGGTGCGCAGCCAATCTTCATCGTCATGTCGGTCTCTCCTGCGGTTCAGCCGCGATAGAACGCGGGGCGTTCGGCCATCGCGATCGATTCGACCGCCCCGCTCTTTTGCGCCCGCACGCATGCGTCGGCCGCGACCGCCGCCGCGTAACCGTCCCAGGCCGACGGCCCGGTGAGCGCGTGCGCGCGCACGCCGTCGATGAACGCCTGCAGCTCGACGTCGTACGATGCGATGAAACGCTCCTTCCAGTCGGTCATGATCTCGACCGACTGCCGCGCCGCATGCTTGAGCCCCACCGCCGGCGGATCGGGCAGCTTCGCGATGCCCTGCTCGCCGACCACCTCGCACTGGATGTCGTAGCCGTACTGGCAGTTCACGAAGATCTCGACGTCGATGCGCACGCCGCTCGCGGTTTCCAGCAACACGATCTGCGGATCGGCGAGATGCGACGATGCATGGCGCGTCTTCTTCGGATAGACGACCTGCGTGCTCACGTAGTCCTCGCCGAGCAGCCAGCGCAGCACGTCGAGTTCGTGAATCAGCGTGTCGGTGATCGCCATGTCGGTCGTGTAGCGCTCGCCGACCGACTGGTTGCGGTGCGCGCAATGCAGCATCAAAGGCGCGCCGATCTCGCCGCTGTCGATCACGCGCTTGAGCGCGCGGTAACCTTCGTCGTACGGACGCATGAAGCCGACCTGCACCAGCCGCTTGCCGTGCGCGACTTCCGCTTCGACGATCCGCATGCAGCCTTCCGCCGTGACGGCGAGCGGCTTCTCGCAGAACACGGGCTTGCCGTGCGCGATCGCGTCGAGCACGAACGCTTCGTGCGTCGGGCCCCACGACGTGACGAGCACGGCCTGCACGTCCGCAGCCGCGACCACCTCGTGGCCGTCGGCGTAGATCTCGGCATCGAGCCCGTACTTCGTCACCGCGTCGCGCGCCTGCCGCGGATCGATGTCGTTGACGGCCACGACACGCGCGCCGGACAGCGTGCGGGTCAGTCTGCGGATGTGGTCCTGGCCGATCGCGCCGCAGCCGATCACGCCGATTTGCAAGGTCATCTAACAGTCTCCAGTCGTTCATCTGCGGTGCGACACCCGTCGCACCGGTCGGCAATAGGTCAGCGCGCGGTCCGATCGAAAAAACGATCGACGTAGCGCTGGATCGTCTCGCGCATGTAGCGTGACGACGCTTCCGCGCGGTCCTCCCACGCGAACACGCACGACGACATCACGCCGTCGAAGCCTGCCGCGCCGAGCGCGCGAAAGAACACGTCCCAGTCGATCTCGCCCTGCCCGATGTCGAGATGCTGGTGCACGCGGATCTGGTTCGAGCCGGGCGGGTTCACGATGTAGCGCAGCTGGCTGCTCTTGCGGTGGTCGAAGGTGTCGGCCACGCGCACGTGCGCGAGGATCGGCGCGGCCTGCGCGATCATCGCGGCCATGTCGTCGCCGTAGTAGAACGTGTGCGGCGCGATGTACGACAGCTTCAGCGACGGCGAGCCGATGTTCGTGACGATGTCGATCGCCGGCTGAAGCTGTTCGATCCAGTCCTCCGGATGCGGCTCGACCGACAGCACGATGCGTTCGCGCTCGAGGATCGGCAGCAGCTCGTCCATCGAACGGAACCACGCGGCTTCGCACAGCTCCTTCGGGTTCGCGCCCGGCCGTTCGCCGACCGAGCGCTCGGGCGACGCGCCGCGTCCGAACTCCGACACCATCAGCGCGCACTCCATCTCGACCGCCACCTCGATCGCCTTCTTCCAGCAGCGCACGGCCCATAACCGCTCGTCCTCGAACGGGCTCGCCCAGCGGTACATCGGCTGCAGCGACGCGAGGCCGACGCCGCTCGCGCGCATCGCCTGCCGGAAAGCGGCCATCCGCTCGCGCGTCGCGCGCGGCATCACCCACCAGTCGAGAAAGTCGCTGCGCGGCGACAGCTCGATCTGGTCGTAGCCGAGCTCGGCCACCGCGTGCGGCAGGCGGTCGAGCGGCAGGTGGCGAATCATGTAGGGGTCCAGCGCGATCTTCATCGAAAGTCCTCGGCGACAGTGGGTTACGGACGAACGCGGCGGCACGTGCCGCCCTCGTCCGGCGATGCATGACGGTCAGCGGCGCTTCTTCTTGTTGCGGTACTGGTCGGCGATCACGGCCGCGACGATGATCGCGCCCTTGACCATCTCCTGGTAATACGCGTCGATGCGGATGAACGTGAAGCCCGACGTCATCACGCCGAGGATCAGCACGCCGATCACGGTGCCCGTCACGCGTCCGAGCCCGCCCGACAGCGACGTGCCGCCGATCACGACGGCCGCGATCGCATCGAGTTCGTACATCACGCCCATGCCCGACTGGCCCGAGATCGCGCGCGCGGCGGTCACGGTGCCGGCGATCCCGCTCAGCAGGCCCGCGATCGCGTAGACGAAGATCAGGTGGCGCGTGACGTTGATGCCCGACACGACGGCCGCGTGACGGTTCGCGCCGATCGCGTAGGTGTACTTGCCGAAGCGCGTGTAGCGCAGCACGACGTGGAAGATCGCGGCGATCACGAGGAAGATGATCACCGGATTGGCGCCCGCGCCGATGGCCGCGAACTGGTCGGTCAGCATCGACACGGGCATCCCGTTGGTGAACCACTTCGCGAACCCGCGCGCGGCCACCATCGTGCCGAGCGTCGCGATGAACGGCGGGATGCCGGTCATCGCGATCAGCGAGCCGTTCAGCAGGCCGACCAGCAGCCCGACGCACACGCCGGCCAGCACGGGCCAGATGATCGGCAGGTCGGTCAGGTGCGGAAACACCGCGCGCGGGAAGTCGGACACCTGCGCGAGGCTTGCCGACACGACCGCCGCGGCAGCCACGACCGAGCCCGACGACAGGTCGATCCCGCTGGTGATGATCACGAGGTTCACGCCGACCGCGATGATGCCGATCACGGCCATCTGCAGCACGATGATCTCGAGCCGCTCGGTATTGAACAGGAAGCTCTGGCCGACGACGATCCAGCCGACGATCTCGAAGAACAGGCTGATGCCGACGAGCACGAGGAAGATGCTCAGTTCGGGCGGCCACTTCATGTGCCGCGCCTTGATCGTCATGGTCTGCGCATCCGCAGCCGGGTTCAGGTTGCCCATTTCGTTTGTCTCCAGTCTTGTTTCGGCTCAGCGCGACGCGAGATCCATGATGCGGACCTGGTCGGCGTCCTTGCGATCGACGATGCCGGTCATGCGCCCTTCGTGCATCACCATCACGCGATCGCTCATTCCCAGCACTTCCGGCATTTCCGACGAGATCATCAGCACCGCGACGCCCTTGCCGGCGAGCGCGCTGACGAGCCGGTGAATCTCGGCCTTCGCGCCGACGTCGATGCCGCGCGTCGGTTCGTCGAGGATCAGGATGCGCGGCTGCGTGAGCAGCCACCTGCCGATCAGCACCTTCTGCTGGTTGCCGCCCGACAGGTTCTGGATCTCCTCGTGCAGCCCGGGCGACTTCACGCGCAGCATCCGGCTCATTTCCTCGCAATCGCGCTTCAGCTGCGACTGCCGCACGAAATTGAACTTCACGTAGCGGTTGCTGAGCACCGCCGCTTCCATGTTCGCGAGCAGGTCGAGACTCAGGAAGCAGCCGGTGTCCTTGCGATCCTCGGTGAGGAAGGCCATCCCGTGCTTCATCGCCTGCGCGGGTGTCGCGATCCGCACCGGCTTGCCGTCGATCCGGATCTCGCCCGACGTGGCCGGCACGACGCCGAACAGCGCCTCCGCGACGTTCGAGCGCCCCGAGCCGACGAGGCCGGCCACGCCGAGGATCTCGCCCGCGCGCAGCTCGAAGCTCACGTCGCGGAACACGCCCTCGACGCCGAGGTTCTTCACCGACAGCACGACGTCGCCGATCGGCACCTCCTCCTTCGGGAACATCTGCGTGATCTCGCGCCCGACCATCATGCGGATGATGTCGTCGCGCGTGACGTCGCTCGACGCATGCGTGCCGATGTACTTGCCGTCGCGGAACACCGAGAACTCGTCGGCGATCTCGAACAGCTCGTTCATCTTGTGCGTGATGTAGACGATGCCCTTGCCCTGCTCGCGCAGCTGGCGAATGATCCGGAACAGGTGCGTGACTTCCTTGTCGGTCAGCGCGGAAGTCGGCTCGTCCATGATCAGCACGTCCGAGTCGAACGACACGGCCTTCGCGATCTCGACCATCTGGCGGCTCGCGACCGTCAGCGTGCGCACGTCGGTTTCCGGATCGATGTCGATCGACAGCCGCTCGAACAGCGCGGCCGTCTGGCGGCGCAGCGCCGCGTGATCGATCAGGCCGAAGCGGTTCTTCGGTTCGCGGCGGATCCAGATGTTCTCCGCGACCGTCATGTACGGCATCAGGTTGAGTTCCTGGTGAATCATCGCGATGCCGCGGTCGAGCGCATCGAGCGGGCCGTTCAGCACGACCGGCTCGCCGTTGATCAGGATTTCGCCCTCGTCGGGCGTGTAGACGCCCGCGATGATCTTCATCAGCGTCGACTTGCCCGCGCCGTTCTCGCCCATCAGTGCATGGACGGTGCCGCGACGCACGCGGAACTGCACGCCGTCGAGCGCGACGACGCCCGGGAAGGACTTGCCGACACCGCGCACCTCGAGCACGCAGTCGGCCGCGGAAGAAGCCGGCGGGGCCGACGCGCCGGACAAACCCGACGCACCGGCCGACGCATCGTCGCCGGCCATCGGGCGCGCGATCCTGGCTGTAAACATGGACGTTCCTCGACGAGTCGCGCGCGTGCCCGGTCATGCCGGGCACGCGCAGTTCAACGGATCACCGGTCAGTGCTTCGCGTACTGGCTCATGTTCTCGGGCGTCACGAGCTCGAACGGCACGTTCACGTAGCGGTCGACGGGCTGCTTCTTCGCGAGCTTGAGCGCGGCCGCGACGGACTGCTGCCCCTGCCCGGACGCGTTCTGGTACACCGACACCTTCAGCTCGCCGCTCTTCATCGAGGCGAGCCCGTCCGGCGTCGCGTCGATGCCGGCGACGATCGTCTTCGGCGTCCACTTGCGCGCGGCCTTCAGCGCATTGATCGCGCCGATCGCCATCTCGTCGTTGTTGGAGATGATCGCGTCGTACTTCGTGCCGGAGCTCAGCCAGTTCATCGTGATGTCCTGGCCCTGCGTGCGGCTCCACTTGCCCTCGCGCTTGTCGACGATCTTCATGCCCGCGCAATCCTTCGTCGCGATCACGTCCTCGATGTCTTTCGTGCGGGCGCGCGCCGATTCGTTGGACAGCTCGCCCATCAGCACGAGGAGGTCGCCCTTGCCGCCGAGCAGCTTGCACACCTGGCGCGCCTGCAGCGTGCCCGACTGCTTCTCGTCGGACGCGACGACCGCGACGCCGGCCGGCAGCTTGTCGAAGTCGACCGGCTTGCGGTTCACGTAGACGAGCGGGATCTTCGCGGCCGTCACCATCTTCGTGATCTTCGGCGTCGCGTCGGTATCGACCGCGTTCACGATGATCGCGTCGACCTTCTGCGCAATCATGTTCTGGACCTGGCTCAACTGCTTGCCGACGTCGTTGCCGCCGTCCTCGATCTGTACCGTCGCGCCGTCCTTCTTCGCCGAATCGGCGATGCTGTTGCGCAGGATGGTCAGGAACGTGTCGTCGAACGACGCCATCGTCACGCCGATCTTCTCGGCATGCGCGAGCGGCGCAGCCAGGATCGCGGCGGCCGCGACGGCCATCAGCTTGGTCTTCATGATCAATCTGTCTCCTCATCTCCGGGGGGCGGAAGACGGCGCGTTGCGCGCCGCCGGGCCGAGTCCGATCGAATCCGATACGGACTGAAGCATCCGGATGAAACTGTAGATCACTTCCTCGAAAATTTGGAAATTTATTTCTACGTGATTTCACCTAGGGAACTGGATTTCCAAAAAGTCTAGACTGCGTCCGTAGCCCGATTCCTGGCGGCAGGCAGTCCCGCGTCGTGCAATACACGGTGCGGACGGTCGCGACCGGATCGGTCCCCTAATCCGCCGGCATTGCCGAACGCCGGCCGCGAGCGTGACACGTGATATGAGCCTGCTGAACTTTCCGAGTGACCGCCCCATCGATCTCGCCTGCCTCGGCCGCGTGGCCGTGGATCTCTATGCGCAGCAGTACGGCAGCCGCCTCGAAGACGCGCGCAGCTTCCAGATGTATCTCGGCGGCTCGTCCGGCAACGTCGCGTTCGGCGTGGCGCGGCTCGGGCTGAAGACCGCGATGATCTCGCGCGTCGGCGACGAGCAGATGGGCCGCTTCCTGCGCGAGACGCTCGAGCGCGAAGGCTGCGACACGAGCCAGCTGCAGACCGACCGCGAACGCCTCACCGCGCTGGTGCTGCTCGGGCTGAAGGATCGCGACACGTTCCCGCTGCTGTTCGTGCGCGAGAACTGCGCGGACATGGCCGTGCGCGCCGACGAGATCAGCGAGGACTTCATCGCCGGCTGCCGCGCGCTCGCGATCACCGGCACGCATCTGTCGACGCCGGGCACGCGCGAGGCGTCGCTGACCGCGTTGACGTATGCGCGCCGCCACGGCGCCGTGCGCATCCTCGATATCGACTACCGGCCGGTGCTGTGGGGGCTGACCGCGCGCGGCGCCGGCGAAAACCGCTACGTGCCCGACGCGCAGGTGACGCGACAACTGCAGCAAGTGCTCGGCGAATTCGACCTGCTTGTCGGCACCGAGGAGGAATTCCTGATCGCGGGCGGCGTGCCGCATGACCTGATCGCGTCGTTGCAGGCAGTGCGCGCCCTCACGAACGCGACGCTGGTCGTCAAGCGCGGCGCGCTCGGCTGCTGCGTGATCGAAAGCGGCATTCCGGCCAGCATCGACGATGCGCCGACCTTTCTCGGCGAACGCGTCGAAGTGCTGAACGTACTCGGCGCGGGCGACGCGTTCCTGTCGGGCCTGCTGTCGGGGCTGCTGCGCGGCCGCGACTGGGCCGAATCGACGCGCATCGCGAACGCGTGCGGCGCGATCGTCGTATCGCGCCACGCGTGCTCCGCGGCAATGCCGACGCCGGCCGAGCTTGCGCACTGGTTCGACGGCAGCCGCAATCCGGTGGTCGATGCCGATCACACGCTCGCGCACCTGCATCGCGTGACGGTGCCGCGCCGCGAATGGGACGACCTGTGCGTGATGGCGTTCGATCATCGCAGCCAGTTCTACGAACTCGCGGTGCAGGCAGGCGCCGACGAAGCGCGGATCAGGACGCTCAAGCGCCTGCTCGTGCGCGCGGTCGAGCAGGTCGAGCGCGATCGTCATATCGAAGGCCATGTCGGCGTGCTGATCGACGGCGGCGGCTACGGCAGCGACGCGCTGGCGTCGGCCACCGGGCGCGGCTGGTGGGTCGGCCGCCCGGTCGAACTGCCGGGCTCGCGGCCGCTGCGCTTCGACGAAACGCGCTCGGTCGGCTCGTCGCTCACGCACTGGCCGACCGAACAGGTCGTGAAGTGCCTCGTTCACTATCATCCGGACGACCAGGTCGACCTGCGCGTCGAACAGGAGCAGCGCGTGCTGGAACTGTGGGAAGCCACGCGCGCCAGCGGCAACGAACTGCTGCTCGAAATGATTCCGCCGCGCGCGGTCACGCCGGCCGGCACCGAGGACGACGCGGTGCTGCGCACGATCGCGCGCTTCTACAACCTCGGCGTGAAACCCGAATGGTGGAAGCTCACGCCGCTGAGCGCCGACGGCTGGGCACGGCTCGCCGCGCTGATCGCCGAGCGCGACCCGCACTGCCGGGGCGCGGTGATCCTCGGGCTGAACCAGCCGCTGCAATACCTCGTCGACAGCTTCCGCTCGGCGACCAACCCGATCGTCAAGGGCTTCATGGTCGGGCGCACGCTGTGGGCCGATGCGTCGCTGAACTGGTTCGCCGGCCGGATCGACGACCAGGCGCTGATCGATGAAGTGGCCGGCAACTTCGCGCAGCTCGTGGATGCGTGGCTCGGCCGCCGTGCGGCGGCCGCCCGCGCCGCCGCGGCGTGACATGACGTGACGTAACGTGACACAACACGAAGCGACGCCCGCGATGATCCACCCGAATCCTCTTCACCGACCGACATGACCTCTACCGTAAGACTGACCGTCAGCCAGGCGCTCGTGCGCTACCTGGCCGCCCTGCGCGCCGAAGTCGTCCAGCCCGACGGCCGCGTCGAGATCCTGCCCTACTGCGGCGGCGTGTTCGCGATCTTCGGCCACGGCAACGTGGCCGGGCTCGGCGAGGCGCTGCATGCGGAAAAAGACCGGCTGCCGACGTTCCGCGCACACAACGAGCAAGGGATGGCGAACGCCGCGATCGCGTTCGCGAAAGCGAACTTCCGCCAGCGGATGATGGCCGCGACGTCGAGCATCGGCCCGGGCGCGACCAACATGCTGACCTCCGCCGCGCTCGCGCACGTCGGCCGCCTGCCGCTGCTGCTGCTGCCCGGCGACGTGTTCGTGTCGCGCCTGCCCGACCCCGTGCTGCAGCAGGTCGAGGATTTCGAACAGGGCGACATCAGCGCGAACGACTGCTTCCGGCCGGTGACGCGCTACTTCGACCGGATCACGTCGCCCGAGCAGCTGCTCGTCGCGCTGCCGCGTGCGATCCAGGTGATGACCGACCCCGCGCAGTGCGGCCCCGTGTGCCTCGCGCTGCCGCAGGACGTGCAGACCTTCGCGTACGACTGGCCCGAGGACTTCTTCGCGCCGCCGGTGATCCGGATGCGCCGGCCGCCGGCCGACGCGCTCGAGCTTGCCGATGCGCTCGACGTGCTGAAGGCCGCGAAGAAGCCGCTGATCGTCGCGGGTGGCGGCGTGCTGTACAGCCAGGCGTGGGACGCGCTGCGTGCGTTCGCCGATACGCATGGCGTGCCGGTCGCGGAATCGCAGGCCGGCAAGGGCAGCCTCGCGTGGGACCACCCGCTGAACCTCGGCTCGATCGGCGTGACGGGCTCGCCCGCCGCGAACCGCGCGGCCGCGCAGGCCGACGTGGTGTTCGCGGTCGGCACGCGGCTGCAGGATTTCACGACCGGCTCGCATGCGCTCTACGGCAACGCGACGCTGCTGAGCCTGAACGTGCAGCCGTTCGACGCGGGCAAGAAACGCGGCCGGCAACTCGTCGCCGACGCGCGCACGGGCCTCGGCCAGCTGTCGGCCGCGCTGGCCGGCTGGCACGCCGATCCGGCATGGACGGCCAGCAACCGCGACCAGGCCGCCGCATGGAACGCGCGCGTGACCGAACTCACGACGCACGTGCCGAACGACACGCTGCCGTACGACGCGGAAGTGATCGGCGCGGTGCGCGACTCCGCGGCCGACGCGGGGCGCGACAGCGCGCGCGACGACCTCGTGGTGTGCGCGGCCGGCACGCTGCCGGCCGAACTGCACAAGCTGTGGCGCAGCGGCGTGCCGGGCAACTATCACATGGACTACGCGTACTCGTGCATGGGCTACGAGGTCGCGGGCGGCCTCGGCGCGAAGCTCGCGCGGCCCGAGCGCGAAGTGATCGTGATCGTCGGCGACGGCTCGTACATGATGCTCAACGCGGAACTCGCGACGTCCGTGATGCTCGGCCGCAAGATCGTCGTCGTGATCCTCGACAACCGCGGCTACGGCTGCATCGAGCGGCTGCAGCTGAACTGCGGCGGCGCGAGCTTCAACAACATGCTCGACGACTGCGTGCCCGAAGGCGGCGAACGCTCGACGATCGACTTCGCGATGCACGCGCGCGCGATGGGCGCCGAAGCCGTGCACGTGCGCGACATCGGCGAACTGCGCAGCGAAATGAAGCGCGCCCGCGCGGCGAAGAAGAGCCAGGTGCTCGTGATCGACACCACGCACCGGCGCACGACCGACGACGGCGGCGCATGGTGGGAAGTCGCCGTGCCGCAAGTGTCCGAACGCGCCGGCGTCGAGGACGCGCACCGCGCGTATCTCGACGCGAAGACCCGGCAGCGGCGCTGATGACGCACGCTGCCCACGCACCCTCCCCGCGAAAAACACATTCGAACCAAGGAAGCCCGTCATGAGCTGGAACGTCCGCATCGGTATCAATCCCCTGTCGTGGATGAACGACGACCTGCCGTCGCTCGGCGGCGAGACGCCGCTCGAAACGGCGCTGAAGGAAGGCGCCGAAATCGGCTATGCGGGCTTCGAGCTCGGCAACAAGTTTCCGAAGACGGGCCCCGAGCTGAAGGCGAAACTCGCCGGGTTCGGGCTCGTGTGCGTGTCGGGCTGGTATTCGGGTTTCCTTGCGGAGGTCGCGCCGGGCACGAGCGACGCCGATGCGGTCGCCGCGGAGATCGAGCGCTGCCGCGCGCACATGACGAAGCTGCAATACAACGACGTGAACGTGGTCGTGTACGGCGAATGCGCGGGCACGATCCAGGGCAATATCGACACGCCGGTCGCGAAGCGGCCTCGCTTCGTCGACGAAGACGCATGGCGGCGCTACGCGGCCCGCCTCGACGCATTCGGCGCGCACCTGCTCGACACGTACGGCATCAAGCTCGCCTACCATCACCACATGGGCGCATACGTCGAATCGCCCGACGACGTCGACCGGCTGATGGCGCTGACCGATCCGGCGAAGGTGTTCCTGCTGTTCGATACCGGCCACGCGTATTTCGGCGGCGCGGCCGACCCGGTGACGCTGTTGAAGAAACACGTATCGCGCGTGGTCCACGTGCATTGCAAGGACGTGCGGCCGCAGGTCGTCACGCAGGCGCGCAACAGCGGCTGGAGCTTCCTGAGCGGCGTGATCAACGGCACCTTCACGGTGCCCGGCGACGGCGCGCTCGACTACGAGGCGACGCTGCGCACGCTGAAGGATGCCGGCTACGAAGGCTGGCTCGTCGTCGAGGCCGAGCAGGATCCGGCCGTCGCGCCGAGTTATGCGTATGCGAAGAAGGGCTACGAATCGCTGCGCGCGATCGTCGACCGGTTGAGCGCATGAGCCCCGTCACCCCCGCTGTCACCCCATTGCGGAGCCCCACCCCATGACGATTTCTCCCCTGCTGGTCAAAGCCTCTGCTGACCGCGAAATCTGCAACGTCACGCCGGAATCGGCCGGCTGGAAACATGTCGGCTTTCGCGCGCTGCGCCTGAAAGCCGGCGACACCGAAACGCTCGACACGGGCACGCGGGAACTGTGCGTCGTCGTGCTCACGGGCACGGTGCGCGCGGAGGTCGACGGCACGACCCACGATGCGCTCGGCAAGCGCGACAGCGTATTCGAGGACGTATCGCCCGATGCGCTGTACGTGCCGGGCGGCAAGACGGTCACGCTGGTCGCGACGCGCGATGCGGAAATCGCGCTGTGCACCGCGCCGTATGCGAGCGGCGACAAGCCCGTGCAACGCCTCGACGGCGAACGGATGCGCCGCTCGGTACGCGGGCAAGGCACCAATACGCGTTACGTGTGCGACATCCTGATGGGCGACAACCCGGCGGCCGAGCGCCTCCTCGTCGTCGAGGTCGTCACGCCGGCCAGCCATTCGAGCAGCTATCCGCCGCACAAGCATGACCGCGATGCGGCGCCCGACGAAACCTCGCTCGAGGAAACCTACTACCACCGGATCGATCCGCCGCAGGGTTTCGCGTTCCAGCGCGTGTACACGGACGACCGCAGCCTCGACGAAGCGTGCGCGGTCGAGAACCACGACGTCGTGATGGTGCCGCGCGGCTACCATCCGGTGGTCGCGCCGCACGGCTACAACCTGTACTACCTGAACGTGATGGCCGGACCGAGCCGCGCGTGGGCGTTCAGGAATGATCCCGCGCACGAATGGATGCTCGACGCGGCGCCGAAGCGCTGAATGGAAAACGGGCCCGCGCGCGGCCCGTGACGATGCGATGCCCGGCACGCGCACCCAGCGCCGGGAACGCCACGGAGCCACCATGGTGACGACCCTCTTTCGCCTCGATCCCCACCCGTTCGACGACGACGCGTCGAACCCGGCGCTGCCGCGCTTCGATGCGGCGCTCGCCCGCCGGATGGGCGAGATCGCGGTCAACCTCGCGTCGCGCCGCGGGCTGCCGATCGCGGTGAGCATCGTCGGCGAGCAGGCGCCGCTGTTCTACTGCGCGCTCGACGGCAGCCACGCGAACGACAGCGACGCGATCCGCCGCCGACAGAACACGGTGTTGCGCTTCGGTCTCAGCTCACTCGCGGTCGGCGAGCGCTTTCGTCGCGCCGGCTGGTCGCTGCAGTCGCAGGGGCTGTCGGATGACGACTATGCGCTCGACGGCGGCGGCGTGCCGTTGCGTGTCGCCGGGGCCGGCATCGTCGGCGCGATGACGATCGCGGGGCTCGACTCGGAACACAATCACGCGCTCGTCGTCGAGAGCCTGCAGTGGCACGTCGGCCGTTACGCGCTCGCGCCGCACGCGTAACGACAAGGGCGGCACGACCGGCGCAAGCGCGCCGATGCGCCGCCCCGCACGATCAGTTCAACCCGCCGCTCACGACGAGATGCTCGCCGGTCATCCAGCGTGCATCGTCCGACGCGAGGAACACGGCCACCGACGCGATGTCGTCCGGCTCGCCGAGGCGGCCGAGCGGCGTCTCGCTGCGCACCTGCTTGTCGAGATCCGAACCGATGATGCCCGCGCTGTGCGTGCCCTCGGTCACGATCATCCCCGGGTTGATCGCGTTCACACGAATCTTGCGCGGGCCGAGTTCGAGCGCGAGCACGCCGGTGATCGCGTCGACCGCGCCCTTGGTGCCGCTGTAGACGGCGCTGGCGGGCGGCGTGATGCTGGTCACCACCGAGCTGATGTTGATGATGCTCGCGCCTTCGCCGAGATGCTTGACGGCTGCCTGCGTCGTCAGCAGCACGCCGAACACGTTCGTGTCGAATTGACGGCGATAGTGCTCTTCGGTGATCGCCTCGATCGGCGCGAATTCGTACACGCCGGAATTGTTGACGAGCACGTCGAGACGGCCGTACGTGTCGATCGCCGTATCGACGATGCGCTGCGCGTCGGCTGCCTTCGACACGTCGCCGCCCACCGCGACCGCGCGGCCGCCCGCTTCGACGATCGCGCCAACGACCGCGTCGGCACCCGCCTTGCTGCTCGCATAGTTGACGACGACCGACGCGCCTTCGGCGGCCAGTGCCTTCGCGATTGCCGCGCCGATGCCCTTCGATCCGCCCGTGACGATCGCGACCTTGCCTGCCAGCTTGCTCATGATTTCATTCCTCAGTCAAAAGACCTTCGATGGATGGCGCCGGTTGCCGCGACGATGCGTTGACGCGTCGACGCGTTGTGATGACGACCGGCCTGACTGGCAATGTACGGTGCGGCACCGCAGCGATAAAGCGGCTCGACACGAATTGACTGGCGGAGTTTGCCGAACAATCGATCGCGCGCCGTCAGCCGGCGCTCAGCCACGCATCGGCGACCTCGCCGTCCAGGCCGTCGAGCGCGCCGTCGTAGACGATCCGTCCGCGCCCCATCACCGCGACGCGCCGTGCGAGCCGCGGCGCGAACTGCAGCCGCTGCTCGATCAGCAGGATCGCGACGCCGTCGGCCTGCAGCGCGGCGAGGCAAGCGCCGACTTCGTCGACCGCGAGCGGCGCGAGCCCTTCGGCCGGCTCGTCGGCGATCAGCACGCGCGGGCGGCCGGCCAGCGCACGCACCAGCGCGAGCACCTGCTGTTCGCCGCCCGACAGCCGCCCGGCTTTCACGTCCGCACGCGCGGCCAGCAGCGGGAAACGGTCGAACAGGCGTTCGAGCGCCGCGCGTTCGGCCGCACCGCCGGCACCGCGCAGCCCGAGCCGCAGGTTGTCGCGCACCGTCAGCAGCGGGAACACGTCGCGGCTTTCGGCAACGTAAGCGACACCGCGCCGCGCGACCTCGAACGTGCGCGCGCCCGCGCATTCGGCGCCGGCGATGCGCACCGAGCCGGTCGTGCGCACGAGCCCCAGCACGGCCTTCGCGAGCGTCGAGCGCCCCGAGCCGTTGCGGCCGAGCAGCGCAAGCGTCTCGCCCGGTGCCAGCGCAAGATCGACGCCGTCGAGCACGGGCTGCAATCCGTACCACGCGCGCAGGCCGCGAATGTCGAGCAGTGCGCTCATGCGCGCCCCTCGCCCAGATACGCGGCGCGCACGCGCGAATCGGCACGGATTGCATCGGGCGCGCCGGTCGCGACCACCGCGCCGCGCACGAGCACCGTGATGCGTTCGGCGAAGCCGAACACCGCGTCCATGTCGTGCTCGATCATCAGCACCGTGCGGCCCTGCGTCGTCGCGCGGATCAGCGCGATCATCCGCGCCGCCTGCTCGCGGCTCATGCCGGCCGTCGGTTCGTCGAGCAGCAGCGTGCGCGCGCCGCTCGCGAGCGCGATCCCGAGATCGAGCGCGCGCTGTTCCGCATAGCTCAGTTCGGCGGCCAGCGCGCCGCGCCGCGCATCAAGCCCGATGTCGTGCAACACGCGCGCGGCTGCGAGATCGACCGACGCCGATTCGCGCAGCCGGTTCCACCAGCGCCGCCGTTCGGCGGGCGCATGCAGCGCCGCGCAGCGCAGGTTGTCGAATACGGTCAGCCGCGCGAACGCGCTCGTCTGCTGGAAACTGCGGCCGATGCCGAGGCGGCTCGCGACGACCGGCCCGCGCCCGCGCAGGTCGACGCCGTGCAGCACGACCCGCCCGCGCGTCGGCCGCGTCGCGCCCGCGATCACGCCGAACAGCGTCGACTTGCCCGCGCCGTTCGGCCCGATCAGCGCATGGCGCTCGCCGGCCGCGATACTCAGCTCGACGCCGTCGAGCACGGTCTGCGCACCGAAGCGCTGCACGACGCCATGCAGCGCGATCGCGTTGCCGTTCATCGCCGGTCCTCCCGCTTGCCAGGCCGTGCACCCTGCGCGAAGCGCGCGCGCCAGCCCCACAGCAGCGCACCGATGCCCGCCGCCGAACACGCGACGGCCCAGCCGGCCGGCGTATCGGCATCGATGCCCCACGCACCGAACGCGAGGCCCGAGCCGTCGTCCTGCGCGAAGCGCCATGCATAACCGAGCTCGGCCGCGCACACGACCGCGACGCCCCAGAACACGCACGCGCCGATGCCGCACAGCAGGCGCCACCGCTCGGCCCCCGGCGCGCCGCGCCGCAACGCGTGCGCGACCGCTTGCGCGATACCGGCGATCCCGCGCGGCGCGGCCACGACGATCACGACAAATAGCACGCCGAGATACAGCGCCCACGCGCGCGACACGCCCGCGACGACGACGCTCAGCGCGGTCAGCACGGCGGCCCCGGCCGCCGGCCCGAAGAACGCGCCGGTGCCGCCGATCACGGTCGCGATCAGCACGGTCGCGGAGCGTGCCATCGACACGCTGTCGGGCGTCGCGAGCTCGACGTCGATCAACGTCAGTGTGCCGGCGATACCCGCGAAGAACGACGCGCAGGTGACCATCGCGAGCCGCACGCGGCGCGGGTCGGTGCCGAGCGCGGCGACGCGCGCCGGGTTGTCGCGCACCGCGTTCGCGAGCCGCGCGAGCGGCGTGTGCGTCAGCGCGTGCATCGCCCATGCCGACGCGACGCACCACGCAGCGATCACCGCGTACGCATGCGCCGGCGCGCCGAACTGCCAGCCGCCCCACGTCGAGCCGCCCGCGCGGTCGATCGGCACGCCGCCGAGACCGCCGAACCATGCCGGCACGCTCCACGCGGCGGCCGCGACGCATTCGCCGAGCCCGAGTGTAATCATCGCGAAGGCGGTGCCGGAACGGCGTGTCGCGAGCAACCCGGCAACGAATCCGAATCCCGCGCCGGCCACGCCGCCGACGAGCGGCAACAACGGCAGCGGGCCGCCCATATGGTTGAACCAGTGCGCGGCCGCGAACGCGCCGAGGCCCGCGAACGCCGCATGCCCGAACGACAGCAGCCCGGTCGTGCCGAGCTGCAGGTTGTACGACAGTGCGAGCACGACGAGCGCAGCCGTCTGCGCAAGATAGCCGAGCACCGCGCCATGCGGCCACAGCCACGCGGGCAGCACGAAGCACGCGGCGAACAGCGCCCAGCGCGTGCATCCGGCGAGCACGCGACTACGCATCGACCCGTTCTCCGAACAGCCCGCGCGGCCGCGCAACCAGCACCGCGACGAGCAGCAGGTACGGCACCAGCGGCGCGAGTTGCGCGATCGACACCGCGGCCACGCTGTCGGGCAACGCGATGCCGGCCCATGACGCGAAGTCGCGCAGCGACGTGTCGCTCGCGGCCGCGAAGGTCTGCGCGAAGCCGACCGCGAGCGACGCGACGAACGCGCCGCCGAGCGAGCCGAGCCCGCCGATCACGACGACCGCGAACACGACCGACCCGACGGTCTCGGCCAGTGCGGGTTCGATCACCGCCAGCGGCGCGCCGATCACGCCGGCCAGCGCCGCGAGCGCGGTGCCGGCGCCGAACAGGCCCGTCATCACGCGCGGCACGTCGTAGCCGAGCGCCTCGACGGCCGCACGATGCGTGAGCGCCGCACGCACGACGAGCCCGATGCGCGACACGCGCAGCAGCGCGCCGAGCGCGACCAGCATCGTCGCGGACATCGCCATCATGAACAGCCGGTAGCGCGGCAACGCGAGGCCGAACACGCTCAAGGGCGCACCGTCGAACAGCGGCGGCACGGGCGCCGGCAACGGCGCGAGGCCCCAGACGAGTTTCGCGCCCTCGCCGATCAGGTAAGCGAGACCGAAGGTCAGCAGCAGTTCGTTCGTATGGCCGTGCGCCTGCACGCGGCGCAGCAACGTGCGTTCGCAACCGGCGCCGAGCAGCCCGACCGCAAGCGGCGCGAGCACGAGCGCCGGCCAGAAGCCCGCATGGGCCGCGATGCTGTAGCCGACATACGCGCCGAGCATGTAGAAGCTCGCATGCGCGAAGTTGAGCACGCCCTGCACGCTGAAGATCAGCGTGAGGCCGGCCGACAGCATGAACAGCAGCAAGCCGTAGCTGAGGCCGTTGAAGACCTGGAGCGCGAGCGCGTGCACCGCGAGCCGTCAGGCAGTGAGCGGCTCGAGCGCGGCGCGCAACGCGTCGGGCAACGGCACGGGACGGCGTGTCCCGCGATCGACGTACACGTGCACGAAATGCCCCTGCGCGGCGGGCGCGGCATCGCCTTGCGCGAACAGCCCGACCTCGTAGCGCACGCTCGACGTGCCGAGCTTCACGACACGCAGCCCCGCATCGACCGATTGCGGGAACACGAGCGGCGCGAAGTAGTTGCACTGCGTCTCGACGACCAGCCCGATCGTCTGCCCGTGCTCGACGTCAAGCACGCCCGCGCGGATCAGGTACTCGTTCACGACGGTGTCGAAGTAGCTGTAGTAGACGACGTTGTTCACGTGCCCGTAGACGTCGTTGTCCATCCAGCGGGTCGTGATCGGCAGGAAGTGGCGGTAGGCGTCGCGCGGGCGCGGTTGCGGCTTGTCGGACATGGCGATGGCGGTCAGGACGTGGGAAGCGATGCAGACGAAGCACGGCGGCCGCAGGGCACGGCGCGCCGGCAACGGGTGAAGCGCCGCGTCGCGATCGCACGCGGCACGGCGGAGAAAACCCTGTGCACGGGCCGGCCCGTCACTGCCCCGGCCGGTCGACGAACTCGAAATCGAGGCCGCGCGCGCGCATCCAGTCGGCGAGCGCGACACCGGTACCGGCGCGCCACGGGCGCAGCAGCGGCGGATCGACGAGTTTGTATTCGAGCAGTTCGGGCGACAGCGCGACCGTACCCGACGCGCGCACGTGATACGCGATGATCAGTTCGTTCTTGCGGATGAATTCGTAGACGCCGACGAGCGACACGTGCTCGGCCTTCAGGCCCGTTTCCTCGAACACCTCGCGCGCGATGCCGTCCTCGGGCGTTTCGCCGTTCTCGAGGAAGCCGGTGATCAGCGCGAACATGCCTTCGGGCCAGGCCGCGTTGCGCGCGAGCAGGATCTTGCCGTCGAGTTCGACGATCGCGGCGACGACGGGCAGCGGGTTGTTCCAGTGCACGTAACCACAGGTGCCGTCGGGGCAGGCCTGGCGGATGCGGCCGCCTTCGTGGTCGGGATCGGCACGCTCGGTGAGCGGGCTCGCGCAGCGCGGGCAAAAGCGGTAATCGGCAGTGGTCATCGATGGAGACGGGGCGACCGGGGCCGCCTGCAACGGCGGCGCCGGTCGCGCTCGGCGCGGGAAAGTCTCGATTCTAGCGAGTTTGCGCGGCGCCGAGGATTTCCGCGACGGCCGGACGAACCGGCCGGAATCGCGCGGGCGATGCCATCCGCCGACGCCCGGCCTGCGTTCGCGCCCGGCCGGTTCGCGCACCGGGCATGCGCGTGCATGCCCGGCGAGGTGCGTCCCGCTTGCACGCGGCGGCCCGTTCCTGCGCGGGCCGCCGCGTGCGGCAGGCTTGCCGGCGATCCGGTCAGGTCAGGTCAGGTCAGACCGGGCCGGGCCGGGCCGCCGGCATGGTCGGCACCGGTCAGTCGCGGATCTGGCCGTAGTTGAGGTTGGCGAGCGGCATCCCCGCTGCGGCACCAGTTGCGCTGCTGCCCTTGAAAAGGCCGAAGTTCAGGGCCGCGAACGCGCCGGCTTGCTGGCGGTAACCCGGCGTCAGCGCAACACGGGTTGCCGTCGTCGCGTTGTCGAACGTGCCGAAGTTCGCGCCGGCCAGGCCGCCGAGCCGCGCATAGTAGCCACCCGAAACCGTGCCGGCCGCCGACGACGATGCGACCATGCCGCTGTTGAAGCCGACCAGGCCGCCGACGTAGCTGTCGTGGCTGCCGGCCGCCGAACCGGTCGCGCTCGAGTGCTCGACCGACGCGCCAATGGCGTTCTCGCCGATCAGGCCGCCGACCGAACTGCCCCGGTCGGCCAGCACGTCGCCGCTTGCGCTCGACGACGACACGCGGCCGGCGTTGAAGCCGACCAGCCCGCCGGCCTTGCCCGTCCCCGTCACGGCGACCGTGCCCTTCGCGCCGGCGTCACGCACCGTACCCGTGTTGCGGCCGACGAGCCCGCCGGCGATGCTGCCGAACCCGACCCGGACGTCGCCCGACGCGGACGATCCGTCGATCACGCCGCTGTTGGACGCCACGAGGCCGCCGACGACGCTCTCGAAATCGCTGACGACCGAACCCGTCGATGCGGACGCCTGCACGGTGCCCGCATTGACGCCGACCAGACCGCCGGCCTGCGCCATCATGCCGGCCATCACGGCCCCCTTCGACGACGAACTGTGGATCGCGCCGTCGTTCACGCCGGCCAGACCGCCTGCCGTTGCGAAGTCGCCCGCGATCACGTCGCCAGCGGCCGACGACGCAAGCACTTCGCCGGTCGCCGCATTGCGGCCGACCAGCCCGCCTGCGATGCCGCTCGCCGCTGCCGTAACGTAGCCGTCGGTGCTCGACGCGTCGATCCTGCCTGCGTTGTAGCCGACCAGCCCGCCCGCCACACCTGCCATGCCGGCGTCGACGTTGACGCTGGCCGTCGAGTCGCTCACGCTCGCGAAGTTGGCGCCGACGAGGCCGCCGACGTTCGACGCGCCGCCCGTTACCCTGCCGACTGCCGTCGACGCATGCACGACGCCACGGTTTTCGCCGACGAGGCCACCCACACGCGCGCCGTCGGTCGCCGCGACGATGCCCTTGAACGTCGATGCGTCCACCCGGCCCGCATTGTGGCCAACGAGGCCGCCCACAGACGCGTTGCGGGCGCCCCGCACATCGCCGGCGGCCGTCGACGCGTTGATCACGCCGCCATTGTTGACGCCCACCAGCCCGCCGACGCGCGCGCCGCTGCCGCGTGCGTTGACGATGCCGGTCGCCGTCGACCTGTCGACGACACCGTGGTTGTCCCCGACGAGCCCGCCTGCGCTGCCGTTCGACGCACTGACGACCTGGACGTCGGCACGGCTGTCGCGGATCAGCGCGTCGTCGGCACCGGGCGAGACGAACGAGATGTTTTCACCGGCCAGCCCGCCGACATGCAGCGCATCGTTGCCGCCGTTGACGAAACCCAGCACGGATGCACGCTCGATCGATCCGCCGTAGTTGCTGCCGACGAGACCGCCGACAATCGCCATGCCTTCGCTGCTCACCGCGACGTTCGTCGCCTTCACGTCCGAGATCGTGCCGAAGTTGTAGCCCGCGAGCGTGCCGACGCTGGCCGGTGTGCGGCCATAAGGCACGACCGCGCGCGTCGAGATCCTGTCGAGCCCGAGGTTGGCGATACGCCCGCCGTTGGCCTCGAAAAGGCCGACGGCGTTACTGCCCGGATTGGAGATCGACAGATCGCCGATGGTGTTGCCGAGACCGTCGAACACGCCTTCGAACGCGCGTCTCGCGCCGATGCTCCGGAACGCCGCGCCCTTGCCGTCGATCGCGTTGCCCAGCACGTAACGGCCGTTCAGGTCGCGGTCCACGTTGCGCAGGCCCGCCACGTCGTGAATCACCTGATACCCTTCGCCGTTCGACGAAAACGATGCGTTGCGGCCCGACAGCGTGGCCGATGCGTTGTCCTGCGTGAACCGGTGGCCTTTCTTCGCGTTCAGCTCCAGATGCGCCTGGTCGCCCGTCAGCGCAAGTTTGTCGTCGATGCGGATTTCGCCTGCGGCGTCCGCCTTGACGCTCGCCTTCGCGCCGCTCGCCGCCACTGCCTGCTTCAGCGCCACGTCGCCCTTTTGCGACGTCAGCGCCAGCGTATGGTCGCTCGCCCAGTTCACCGCGCCATTCACCGTCAGGTCGCCCGACGTGTTCGTCAATGCGACGTTCGTCGTGCCCAGCGCGCGTGACAGCGTCGCCGCGTCCAGTGCGGCGTCTGCATGCGCGACGTTCGAATTCGCGCCATCGATCGTCAGGCCGCGCTGCGTGCCGTTCGTATTCGAATTGTCGACGTTCGCGTTCGCCGACTCGATCGTCCACGTACCCGTGCGGCCCGACGATGAACGCGTGTCGACCTGCGTGTCGACCGCCACCTTCACCTGTTCGCCACGCGTCGTCACGTCACCGCCCGCCGCGTTCAGCTGGCCCGCGACCTGCACCAGGCCGCCGTCCAGCACGATCTTCCCGTCGCGCTCTTTCAAGCCCTGCGCCTCGATCGTCCCGCTGTTGTTTACCACTGCGTTCAGCAGGCCGTTCGCCGCGCGCGCCGTCATCAGCACCTCGCCGCCTTCCGCGCTCAGCAGACCGCCGTTGTGCGCCTGCGCGTCCATCACGCCACCTTCCACCTGCAGGTTCAGCAGGCCGTTACCGTCGAAGTTCACGGTGAACGCGTTCCCCGCGCCCAACGCCACTCGGCCGGCCTTCGCACGGATCACGCCCGTGTTCGACACCCGCGCACCCAGCAGCGCCACACTACCGCCCTCGGTCGCCGCGATCGTCCCCGCGTTCTCCACCGAGTGCCCCGATGTGCCCGAGAACCGGTAGGTGCCTGCGAGGAAATCCTTGTCCGAGATGTCCTTCGTCGACGCCACAAGACCGCCCACATTCACCTGCGCACCCGAGCCAAACACCACCCCGTTCGGGTTCACCACGAACACCTTCCCGTTCGCATCGATCTGCCCGTGGATCTGGCTGCCGTTCGTGCCGATCACGCGGTTCAGCGCAATCGACTTGACGTCCGGCTGCTTGAACGACACACGCTCACCGCCGGCCACGCTGAAGTCCTGCCAGTTCGTGATCAGCTTGTCCGTGTGCTGGTTGATCGACATCGTCTTGCCGTCCGCAGACGTCGCGATGTCCGCCTTCCCGGAGGCCACCGCGCCACCCGTCGGCAACGCATACGCGCTCGTCGCCGCCAGGCCCAGCAGCGACACCCCGGCCGCCAGCAGGCGCTTGCCGCCGCCCGTCTTGCCGCGGCGACGCGCGGTCTCGCTCACCGCGCACCAGCCGCCTTGCGCTTCATTCCATACCAGCGAGTAGGCTTTATTCATCTGAATTCCTCTTATTTCCACATTTCAACTGGTCCATCTTCGACGGACCTCCGATCGCGCCGCCCGCCAAAGCCGGACAGCGTGAACCCTTACGTTCGACAAGCAAGCCTTGTGTCCCTTCAGCCCGTCGCGTGGGATCGCATTCGAATCGACTTGCGATCGACAATCATCGATTCGCATTCCTATACAAAAATCGGAATGACAAACCAAAAGCGATTCGCGGTCTGCACCACGGATGTCGACCCGGCGCCTGCTATCCACGCCGACGGAGACACGAAAAATCCGGCCCTGCGTCGAATGCCGCCCCAAACGATCGGGATGGGCGGCCATCGTCACGGGGCGGCGCGATTGCCGCCCCGTGACATGCACGGTGCATCATCCCGCGCCGACGTGCGTTACCACGACTTGCCGTCGATCATGCCGATGTTGAATGCGACGAACGGCTCCTTCGATGCGGCGCCCGTCGCCTGGCTCGATTCGATGCTGCCTGTATTGAGTCCGGCAAAACCGCCCGTGAACACTGGCCGTGCCTGCGCCGGGTAATCGATCTTCGAGCTCGTACGCGACGAACGGATCGTGCCGTAGTTCTGGCCCGCAAAGCCGCCGACATACGCACCCGCCGCGTAGACCGTGCCCGACGATTCCGAACCGTCGATCAAGCCGTCGTTCGCCCCGACGAACCCGCCGGCGTACTGTCCACCGGTAGCCGTCACCGTGCCACCTGCCGTCGATCCGCTCACGACGGCCTGCTTGCCGCGGTTTTCGCCGATCAAGCCACCGGCGTAGCTGCCGCGCAACGAAACCACGTTCGACGTCGAACTCGACGACACCACCCTGCCGCGATTCGTGCCGACCAGACCGCCGATGCTGCTGTCCTGGCCGCCGCGCACCGCGCCGCTCGACTCGGCATGATCGATCGATCCGTCGTTCACGGCCACGAGCCCGCCGATGCTGCTCGCATCGCCCGCGCTCACGTCGCCGTACGCGTTGCCGAGCAGAATCGCGCCGGCATTCTGGCCGACCAGACCGCCGACGATGCCGCGTCCGGCATCCGCCGTGCGCCCTTTCGCCGACACGTCCGCGAGCATGCTGCCGCCGTCGTTCACGCCTGCAAAACCGCCGGTCGCCGCCGACCCGTTGCCGGTCACGTTGCCGGTCGCGTGCGACTGGCTGATCCTGCTGTTGGCATTCGTGCCGATGAAACCGCCTACCCGGCTGCCCGCCGTCGCGCTGACATTGCCGCTTGCCGACGAAGCGAGGATCGTCGCGTAATCGCTGCGGCCGACGAGACCGCCGACGTCGGCCCCGGAGGTCGCGCTCACGTTGCCGCTCGCCGATACGTTCGACAGCGCGGTATAGACGTTCGAACCGACCGCCCCGCCAACCATGCCTGCCTGGCCGGCCGAGACGGCCATCGACGAATTCGAACGATCGATGGCGCCGCCGACCGCGTGGCCGACAAGGCCGCCCGCGTACATCGCGTTGCCCACGGCGATCCGGCCCGCGCTCGACGAATCCGAGATGGTCGAATCCCAGCTCAGGCCGGCGATGCCGCCCACCAGATTCGTCATGGTCGACGACGGCGACCGCACGTTCCTGATCTCGGCGTCGGCACGGCTGTTCGCGATGCGCGAGCTGGCGTTCGTCCCGGCGATACCGCCGATGTTGACCGTCCTGTCGTTACCGGTGATCGAGCCCTGGAAGCGCGCACCGTCGATCACCCCGGCGTTGTTCTCTCCGACGAGACCGCCTGCGACGCTATAGCCGGTGCCGGACGACGAAATGCTCATCCGCGTTGCGCGGACGTTCGAAATCGTCCCGCCACGATTGGCGCCGGCCAGGCCACCGATCGTCATGCTGCTCTTGATCGACGTGCTCGCGCCGTTCACCGCGATCGAGTCGAGCGCGAGGTTGGCGATGCGCCCGCGGTTCTCGGCGAACAGGCCGACCGACGAGCCGCTGTTATTGACTTTCAGCCTGGACACCGTGTTGCCGAGACCGTCGAATACGCCTTCGAATGCGCTGTTCGCACCGATGCTCCGGAACGCCGCGCCCCTGCCGTCGATCGCGTTGCCCAGCACGTAGCGGCCATTCAGGTCGAGGTCCACGTTACGCAGGTCCGCCACGTCGTGGATCACCTGATACCCTTCGCCGTTCGACGAGAACGATGCGTTGCGGCCCGACAGCGTGGCCGATGCGTTGTCCTGCGTGAACCGGTGACCCTTCTTCGCGTTCAGCTCAAGATGTGCCTGGTCGCCCGTCAGCGCAAGTTTGTCGTCGATGCGGATTTCTCCTGCGGCGTCCGCCTTGACGCTCGCTTTCGCGCCGCTCGCCGTCACCGCCTGCTTCAGCGCCACGTCGCCCTTTTGCGACGTCAGCGCCAGCGTATGGTCGCTCGTCCAGTTCACCGCGCCATCCACCGTCAGGTCGCCCGACGTGTTCATCAATGCGACGTTCGTCGTGCCCAGCGCGCGTGACAGCGTTGCTGCGCCGATCGCAGCGTCCGCGCCGTCGACGTTCGCGTTCGCCGACTCGATCGTCCACGTACCCGTGCGGCCCGACGATGAACGCGTGTCGACCTGCGTGTCGACCGCCACCTTCACCTGTTCGCCACGCGTCGTCACGTCACCGCCCGCCGCGTTCAACTTGCCCGCGACCTGCACCAGGCCACCGTCCAGCACGATCTTCCCTTCGCGCTCTTTCAAGCCCTGTGCCTCGATCGTCCCGCTGTTGTTCACCACCGCGTTCAGCAGGCCGTTCGCCGCGCGCGCCGTCATCAGCACCTCGCCGCCTTCCGCGCTCAGCAGCCCCCCGTTGTGCGCCTGCGCGTCCATCGCGCCGCCTTCCACCTGCAGGTTCAGCAGGCCGTTGCCGTCGAAGTTCACGGTGAACGCGTTACCCGCGCCCAACGCCACGCGACCTGCCTTCGCACGGATCACGCCCGTGTTCGACACCCGTGCGCCCAGCAGCGCGACGCTACCGCCTTCCGCCGCCTCGATCGTCCCGGCGTTCTCCACCGACTGGCCCGATGTGCCCGAGAACCGGTAGGTGCCTGCGAGGAAATCCTTGTCCGAGATGTCCTTCGTCGACGCCACCAGACCGCCCACATTCACCTGTGCGCCCGCTCCGAACACCACCCCGTTCGGGTTCACCACAAACACCTTCCCGTTTGCGTCGATCTGCCCGTGGATCTGGCTGCCGTTCGTGCCGATCACGCGGTTCAGCGCAATCGACTTGACGTCCGGCTGCTGGAACGACACACGCTCGCCGCCGGCCACGCTGAAGTCCTGCCAGTTCGTGATCAGCTTGTCCGTGTGCTGGTTGATCGACATCGTCTTGCCGTCCGCAGACGTCGCGATATCCGCCTTCCCGGAGGCCACCGCGCCACCCGTCGGCAACGCATACGCGCTCGTCGCCGCCAGGCCCAGCAGCGATACCCCGGCCGCCAGCAGGCGCTTGCCGCTACCCGTCTTGCCGCGGCGACGCGCGGTCTCGCTTACCGCGCACCAACCGCCCTGCGCTTCGTTCCATACCAGTGAATAGGCCTTGTTCATTTGGAATCCTCTTTATCTGGATTTTGAATGCTCGCGAGAAGCGAGCGACCGGTCATGCCTGCCCGGAAATTCCGCACAGGCCTGAACGCATACATGCGCCCGGCCAAGCGCTGACCATGCACGGTGCCGAGCGATCGTGCCCTCGAGTCGACTGGCCGCTGCCGGTACCTTGCATACCACTTGACGAAGGAGTCGCATGACGATCGGGAACGGGGGACGGCGCCGCGACGGCGCGAATGCGTCGGCGCCATACGCTGCCCCCTCCCCCGCACCGACACGAATTACCGCTTGGCTTCGACGATGCCGCGGTTCATGCCGACGAACCGTTCACTCACTGCGGCACCCGTCGTCTCACTCGACTTGATGCTTCCCGTATTGATCCCGACGAAACCGCCGTAAAACGACGGCCGCGCCTGCGCCGGGTAATCGAACTTCGAACTCGTGCCAGACAACCGGATCGTGCCGGAGTTGCCGCCCGCGAAGCCGCCGCCGATCGTGGCGGTGCTCGTCACCGTTCCCGACGATTCCGAATCGGCGATCGTCCCGTAGTTCCAGCCGACGAACCCGCCAATGGCAAGCCCGTTGGCGACCGTGACGTTGCCGAAGGCCTTCGAGCCACTCACCACGGCGTCGATTCCCTTGTTGAAACCGACCAGGCCGCCCACGTAGCTGCCGCTCCCCGCGGCAACGTTCGACGTCGAGCTCGACGATGCGATCGTGCCGTTGTTCTCGCCGACCAGACCGCCGATCGTGTTGTCCAGCCCGCCGCGCACGATGCCGCTCGAGCGCGAACCTTCGATCTTCCCGTCGTTGACGGCCACGAGCCCGCCGACCTTGCTCGCGTTGCCGGCGCTCACGTCGCCGGCCGCCACCGCCTGTCGGATCGTTCCAGTGTTCGCGCCCGCGAGGCCGCCGACCCGCTCGCTCGCGGCACCGGTCACGCGCCCCTTCGAAGACACGTCCGCGAGGACGCCTCCGGCGTTGTTACCCGCGAAGCCGCCTACTGCGGCCGCGCCGTTTCCGCTGACGTTGCCGGACGCGTGCGACCCGCTGATCGCGCCGTTGTCGTTGCTGCCGACGAAGCCGCCGATCGTGCTGCCTGCTGCCGCGGTGACGGTGCCGCTTGCCCATGAATCGCGAACGTTGCCTTCGTTGCCGCCGACCAGACCGCCGATCGTGGCCCCCGACGTCGCGCTGACGTTGCCGATCGCCGACACGTTCGACAGATCCGCACCGGCGTTCCAGCCGACCGCACCGCCGACAGCGGCGTCCTTGCCGGCCGACACGGCCATCGACGACGTCGAGTGGTCGATCGCGCCGCCGGCCGAGTAACCGACCAGACCGCCCGCGACCGCGTTGACGCCCGCCGAAAGCTTGCCGCCGCTCGACGAGTTCGACACGGTCGACTCCCAGTTCATGCCGACCAGGCCACCCAACATATACAAACCGGTCGCCGATGCGTCCTTGCTCGTGATCTCGGCGTCGGCGTGGCTGTTCGCGATACGCGCGCCGCCAAAGTTATTACCGGCAATCCCGCCGATCGTCGTCGCCTTTTCGTTACCGCTGATACGGCCCTGGAAGCGCGCGCCATCGATCACGCCGTGATCGTTGACGCCGACGAGCCCCCCTACCACGCTCTCGCCCCGGCTGGGGGATGTGGACGCGACTGTCATCCCCGTCGCGCGGACATTCGAGATCGTCCCGCGATTGGCGCCGGCCAGGCCGCCGACCTGTGAGATGCGCCCGTTAGCCGGATTGTTCACGGTCAGCGAATCGAGCGCGAGATTGGCAATACGCCCGTCGTTCTCGGAAAACAGGCCGACGGAAGGAGCGAACCCGGCAACGTTCAGTCGGGACACCGTGTTGCCGAGGCCGTCGAATACGCCGCCGAATGCGCTGTTCGCACCGATGCTCTGGAACGCCACACCCTTGCCGTCGATCGCGTTGCCCAGCACGTAGCGGCCGTTCAGGTCGCGGTCCACGTTGCGCAGGCCCGCGACGTCGTGAATCACCTGATACCCTTCGCCGTTCGACGAGAACGATGCGTTGCGGCCCGACAGCGTGACCGACGCCTTGTCTTGCGTGAACCGATAGCCCTTCTTCGCGTTCAGTTCCAGATGCGCCTGGTCGCCCGTCAGCGCAAGCTTGTCGTCCACACGGATTTCACCTGCGGCGTTCGCCTTGACGCTCGCCTTCGCGCCGCTCGCCGTCACCGCCCGCTTCAGCGCCACGTCGCCCTTTTGCGACGTCAGCGCCAGCGTATGGTCGCTCGTCCAGTTCACCGCGCCATTCACCGTCAAGTCGCCCGACGTGTTCGTCAATGCGACGTTCGTCGCGCCCAGCGCGCGTGACAGCGTTGCCGCGTCCAGTGCGGCGTCTGCATTCGCGACGCTCGCGTTCGCCGACTCGATCGTCCACGTACCCGTGCGGCCCGACGTGCTGCGCGTGTCGACCTGCGCGTCGCCCGCCACCTTCACCTGTTCGCCGCGCGTCGTCACGTCACCGCCCGCCGCGTTCAGCTTGCCCGCGACCTGCACCAGGCCGCCGTCCAGCACGATCTTCCCGTTGCGCTCTTTCAAACCCTGCGCCTCGATCGTCCCGCTGTTGTTCACCACCGCGTTCAGCAGGCCGTTCGCCGCGCGCGCCGTCATCAGCACCTCGCCGCCTTCCGCGCTCAGCAGACCACCGTTGTGCGCCTGCGCGTCCATCGCGCCGCCTTCCACCTGCAGGTTCAGCAGGCCGTTGCCATCGAAGTTCACGGTGAACGCGTTACCCGCGCCCAACGCCACTCGGCCGGCCTTCGCACGGATCACGCCCGTGTTCGACACCCGCGCACCCAGCAGCGCCACACTACCGCCCTCGGTCGCCGCGATCGTCCCCGCGTTCTCCACCGACTGGCCCGATGTGCCCGAGAACCGGTAGGTGCCTGCGAGGAAATCCTTGTCCGAGATGTCCTTCGTCGACGCCACCAGACCACCCACATTCACCTGCGCACCCGCACCGAACACCACCCCGTTCGGGTTCACCACGAACACCTTCCCGTTTGCGTCGATCTGCCCGTGGATCTGGCTGCCGTTCGTGCCGATCACGCGGTTCAGCGCAATCGACTTGACGTCCGGCTGCTTGAACGACACACGCTCACCGCCGGCCACGCTGAAGTCCTGCCAGTTCGTGATCAGCTTGTCCGTGTGCTGGTTGATCGACATCGTCTTGCCGTCCGCAGACGTCGCGATATCCGCCTTCCCGGAGGCCACCGCACCACCCGTCGGCAGCGCATACGCGCTCGTCGCCACCAGGCCCAGCAGCGACACCCCGGCCGCCAGCAGGCGCTTGCCGCTACCCGTCTTGCCGCGGCGACGCGCGGTCTCGCTCACCGCGCACCAGCCGCCCTGCACGTCGTTCCATACCAATGAATATGCCTTGTTCATTTGGAATCCTATTTATGTAGTTTTTGAATGCTCGTGAAACAACCGAGCAGTTGATCACGCCAACTCAGAAATACTGAGCGGCCTGAACCCATACGCTCGGTGCGCGGGTCGGCGAATCGCCACCCCGACCAAGCGGCAATGCGGCCGTCAGCGACACCTGGCGCTTCGCGCCGAACCAGGTCGCGCCGATACCCGCCGCCTGCATGTGTTGCGTATTCCGTTCGCTCGTCCACGGATGCCGGTTGAGCTGCACCGCGCCCGCGTCGACGAACATGCTGACCTGCCACCCCGGCGCGGCGAGATAACGCAGTTCCGCGCTGGCCTGCCAGCCCTGGTCGCCGCTGCCTTCGCCGAGCGCGTACGCCCGCACGCCGTATGGGCCGCCGAGGCTGAATTTCTCGGACGAATCGAGATTGCGCGACGCGAACTGCGCGCTGACCTGCCCGTACAGCTGGAAACGGCCGCCCAGCGCCTGGATCCGCTGCGCGTCCACGTTGAGCTTCTTGAAACCGCCGATCGACTTCGTCAGCGGATTCGACTCGAACACATCGTTGCTGCGCAAACGCCCGACGCCGAACATCACCGAGAAGCCGTTGCGGCCGCCGCCCAGCCAGCCGTCCTGGCTGTTGCCGCTGAGCCCGAAGGTCCACAGGCCGACGTTCTTGTCGTTCTGGCGCGAGAAAGTGCCGTAGGTGTCGTGCAGGTTCTTGTTCTCGTATTGCACCTGCGCGGTGACGCTCAAATCGCGCGCACGCGCGAGCGGTTGCGCGACATAGACGGTCTGGACGCTGGCGCGCCCGCTCATCTCGAGATCGGAAAACCGCCCCGCGACCCGGTAGCGCAACGACGAATACGCGACGCCGACCCGCGTGGAGGCCGGCCCGACCGGCACCTGATAGGCGGCGCGGTAATAGCGTTGCCGTTCGTCGCTGACGAGCCCGCGCAGGCTCAGGCGATCGCCGAGCCGCAACGGCGCATTGACGTCGACGCTGCCGCCGACGCGGTAGCGCCCCGTCGACACCCCGCCGAAGTTGTCGAATTCGAGCGACCCGGATGCGGGCGGCCCGCGTTCGGCATCGACGACGAGATCGGTGGTGCCCGGCACCTCGCCGGGGCGCAGCGTGCCGCGCGCACCGACGCCCGCCAGATCGTCGAGCAGCAGCAGGCTCCGCTCGAGGCTGGAGCCGCGGACGACGTCGCCCGGATGCAGCGCGGCAAGCGGCTGCCGCAGCACGGCGTCGAGTGCGCGGGAATGATTGTGGATCTGAATCTTGCCGTAGCGCCCTTCAGCGACTTCGATGCGCACGACACCGTCTTCGATGTCCTGCTTCGGCAAGTAGGCACGCGCGAGCACGTAACCGCGCTCGCGATAGTAGGCGGTGATCCGCTCGGCCGCGCCTTGCAGGTCGGCAAACGTGAGCGCGTCGCCCGCCAGCCCGGCGACGAGCGCCTGCAGCGTTGCGGTGTCGAATACGGTGTTGCCGCCGATCTGGAACGCGCGCACGGCGATGCGCGGCCCGGCATCCGGTTGCGGTTGCGGGGCGCTTTCGGACGGAACGATCTCGAGATCGGGCGCGGTTTTCGGCGGCAGCGCCGGACGCGACGTTTCGACGTCGCGCATCGTCGCTCCGGCGTTCGGCACCTGTGCGTGTGCCTGCCCGGGCACGCCCGCCACGCCCGCGCCCCACAGCAACGACAGGCACAGCATGCTGCCGGCGCCCCGAAGCACGCGCGGCACACCACTGTCGGCAACCACCCCGGGCGGTGAACCGGCTGTACTTGCGCCCGCGATGACGAAACAACCGATGTCGTTACGGCAACGGACGATAATTCTTCGTTGATCTACCCACATGCGCCACTGCATCCGAAGTGCAATCGCCAGACCCCTCCGGCGATCAATTTATTCGGCGGATGCTACAGACAGGCATTCCGGATGTATGTAGATCAGGTACGAAATTTGCGCAGCAATCGTCGTTAAAAATCAGTCGCGTACTAATCCGCTTCCGGGAAAAATAGTAATCCTATTAATTTACCCCGATCGAAACGACATCGCCCCCGGGCAATCGACACGTTGCCCGCGCGCGCCGACGGCATCGCCCGTCGGTGTCACGCGCGGCGCCGATGCGCACCGGCAACCGCCGTCATCGCCACGAACCCCGCCGCCCCGGCCAGCAGCGCCACGGCCGCGACCCACAGCGCGGGCGTGAACGACCCGTATCGCGCCACCAGCGGCGCCGCGACGAGCGGCCCCGCAATCTGCCCGACGCCGTACGACGCGGTCGCATAGCCCATCAGCCCGGCCGCGCGTTCGCCATGCAGGCGCCGCGCCTCGCGCATCGCAAACAGCGTGATCGCGGTGAACGGCAGGCCGAGCAACAGGCTGCCGACCGAGAAACCGGCCGCGTTCGGCCACACGATCCCGGCCGCGATGCCGAGCGCCTGCGTCGCGCAACCGGCCGCGAGCAGCAGCCGGTTGTCCCAGTGGCCGGGCAGCCGCGAAGCGGAGACCGCGCCGACGATCAGCGCCGCGCCGAACATCGGCCAGAACAGGTCGGGCCACGGCGACCCGGCCGGCAGCGCGGCGCGCGCGATCACGGGCAGGAACGTCGCGGTGATGATGTAGCCGAAGCCCGGCATGCCGTACAGCACGACGAGCCAAGCGGCGTCCGCACGATGGCGCCGCGCGTCGTGCGGCGCCGCGACCGTCGCCGCATGCCGGGCAGTCACGGCCGGCGGCATGGCTGCCGACACCGGCGCATTGCCGAACGTGCGCCAGATCGCGATCGACAGCACGGCCGACAGCGCCGCGAAACCGAGCCAGCCCGACGCCGCGCGCTGACCGGCCAGCGCGCTGCCGATCAGCCCCGTCACCACGATGCCCACGCCGGGCCCCGCGTAGATCACCCCGCTCCACTCCGGCGCGACCAGTTCGGCCAGCCGCCGCAGCCCCCATTGCGACATGAAGACGAAGGTCCATGCGCTGACGACGCCCGCGACGAAGCGCACCGCGAGCCACACGGGCAGCAGGTGGCCAACACCCATCGCGGCGGTGAGCAACACGGTGGCCACGAGCCCGACGCGCACCATGCGCGCGGGCGCCACCCGCAGCGCGGCGCAACTGACGGCACCGACGAAGTAACCCGCGTAGTTCGCCGACGCGAGCCAGCCGCCGGCCTTCAGGCCGATCGAGCCGTCGGCGAGCATCAGCGGCAGCAGCGGCGTGAACGCGAAGCGGCCGACACCGAGCACGACCGCGAGGCCGACCATGCAGGCCAGCGCGACCGTGCGGGCGCGGCGGTCGGTATCGTCGACGGAAGGCGCGCCGGCGGCGGCGCTCGGGGCATCGGAACGGGACATGGCGGCATGGGCCGCGCGCGGAACGCGCCGGCCGGATCGGAAATCGGAACGTTTCCATCGTAGCTTGACCAAACGTTCTCGAAAAATGAATAATTGAGAATCCATTCATCGCTCGGAGAGAATCATGGATCTGGCGGCACTGGCGATATTCCGGGCCGTGGTGCGCGAGAACGGCGTGACGCGCGCGGCGGCCAAGCTCAATCGCGTGCAGTCGAACGTGACGACGCGTATCAAGCAGCTCGAGGAAGAACTCGGCGCGGCGCTGTTCGTGCGCGACGGCCGCCGGCTCGTGCTGACGCCGGCCGGGCACACGCTGCTGCCGTATGCGGAGCGCCTGCTCGCGCTCGCCGACGAGGCGCGCGACGCGGTGCGCGAGGACACGCCACGCGGGCGGCTGCGGCTCGGCACGATGGAAAGCACGGCCGCGAGCCGGCTGCCGGCCGTGCTCGCGCGCTATCACCACGCCTGGCCCGACGTGTCGCTCGAACTGGTGACGGGCACGACGGGCTGGCTGATCGAGCGCGTGCGCGACTTCGAGATCGACGCCGCGCTGTTCGCGCGCCCGCCGGCGCCGGACACGCTGCCCGACACGTTCGAGACGGTGCCGATCTTCCGCGAGGATCTCGTGCTGCTCACGCCGCGCGGCCATCCACCGGTGCGCACGCCGCGCGACGTGATCCTGCCGACGCTGATCGCGTTCGAGCGCGGCTGCACGTACCGGAAATACGTCGAGCAATGGTATGTGACGCACGGCGTGAAACCGGCGCGCGTGCTCGAACTCGGCTCGTATCACGCGATCGTCGCGTGTGTCGCGGCCGGCGCGGGCGTCGCGGTCGCGCCGCGTTCGGTGCTCGACCTGCAGCCCGAGACCGGCAACATCGCCGCACACGTGATCCCCGAGCTGGAGGGCATCGACACGCTGCTCGCGTGGCGGCAGGGTTATGCATCGGCGGCGCTCGCCGCGCTGCGCGATGCGCTTGGGGAAGCCGAGCGGCAGCAGGACGCCGTACAGAAAGCGCACGTGGCGCTGCCGGCCTGAAGCGATCCGCCAACGGACGCGCGACGGCGCACTCACGCACCGTCCGTTTGCGTACCGGGCAACCGTTCGTGCGTCAGGCACGATGGCGGATCGGCCCCACACACGGCGGGTAAACGCAAAACGACCCGACCGGCACCGATGCCGATCGGGTCGTTTCATGCGATTCCGTCGAAAGAATCGCGCGGTGCGGGCCGGCGCTCCGCCCTTGCGGGCGCCGCGCCGGCCAGGCCGATCAGAGGCGCTCTTCGACCCAGCCCTTCACGCCCGCGAGCGCGCCCGGCAGGTTCGCCGGCTCGGTGCCGCCCGCCTGCGCCATGTCCGGACGGCCGCCGCCCTTGCCGCCGACCTGCTGCGCGACGAAGTTCACGAGCTCGCCGGCCTTGACCTTCTTGCTCGCGTCCGGCGTGACGCCTGCGATCAGGCTGACCTTGCCGCCTTCGACGGCCGCCAGAACGATCGCCGCGTTCTTCAGCTTGTCCTTCAGCTTGTCGACCGTTTCGCGCAGCGTCTTCGCGTCCGCGCCGTCGAGCGTCGCCGCCAGCACGTACACGCCGCCGATTTCGACGGCCTGCTGCGCGAGCTCGTCGCCCTGGCTCGAGGCGAGCTTCGACTTCAGCGCGCCCAGCTCCTTCTCGAGCGACTTCACCTGGTCCTGCACCTGCGCGATCCGCTGCGTCAGTTCCGACGGCTGCGCCTTCAGCGCCGCTGCCGCTTCGTTCACACGCGCGTCGAGTTCCTGCACGTAGCGCAGCGCGTTGTCGCCGGTGATCGCCTCGACGCGGCGGATGCCGGCCGCGACACCGCCTTCGACAACGATCTTGAACAGGCCGATGTCGCCGGTGCGGTGCACGTGCGTGCCGCCGCACAGTTCGCGCGAGAAGCCGAGGTCGAGCACGCGCACTTCATCGCCGTACTTCTCGCCGAACAGCGCCATCGCGCCGCCCTTCACCGCTTCGTCGTACGGCATCACGCGCACGATGCCCGGCGCGTTCGCGAGGATTTCGTTGTTGACGATCTGCTCGACGCGACGGATTTCGTCGTCGGTCATCGGCGCGTTGTGCGCGAAGTCGAAACGGGTCTTTTCCGCGTCGACCAGCGAACCCTTCTGCTGCACGTGCGCGCCGAGCACTTCGCGCAGCGCCTTGTGCATCAGGTGGGTGGCCGAGTGGTTGCGCTGCGTGCGCGCACGACGGTGCGCGTCGATCTCCGCGCGCAGCACGTCGCCGACCTTCAGCGTGCCTTGTTCCAGCGTGCCGTGATGGCCGATCACGTCGGCCTGCACCTTCAGCGTATCGGCCACCGCGAAGCGCGTCGCGGCGTTCGCGAGCACGCCCTGGTCGCCGACCTGGCCGCCCGATTCCGCGTAGAACGGCGTGTGGTCGAGCACGACGACCGCATCCTGGCCGGCCTTCACTTCGTTGACGGCCGAACCGTCGACGTACAGCGCGACGACCTTCGCGTCGTCGAACGCGATTTCCTCGTAACCGTGGAACGTGGTCTTCGCGCCCGTGTATTCGAGGCCCTGCGTCGCCTTGAACTTGCCGGCCGCGCGCGCCTGCTCGCGCTGGCGCGCCATCGCGTCGTCGAATGCCGGCTCGTCGACCGTCATCCCGCGTTCGCGGCACACGTCGGCCGTGAGGTCGAGCGGGAAACCGTAGGTGTCGTGCAGCTTGAACGCGAGTTCGCCGTCGAGCACCTTGCCGCCCTTCGCTTCGACATCCGCCAGCGCGGCTTCGAGGATCGACATGCCATGCTCGATCGTCTCGAAGAAGCGCTCTTCTTCCTGGCGCAGCACGTCGGTCACGCGTTGCTCGGCTTCCTTCAGCTCCGGATAGGCAACGCCCATCTCGGCGACGAGGTCGGCCACCAGCTTGTGGAAGAACGCGCCCTTGCGGCCGAGCTTGTAGCCGTGGCGGATCGCGCGGCGCACGATGCGGCGCAGCACGTAGCCGCGGCCTTCGTTGCCGGGGATCACGCCGTCGACGATCAGGAACGAGCACGCGCGGATGTGATCGGCGATCACCTTCAGCGAGTTGTTCGTGAGGTCGCTGATCTCGGTCACGCGCGCGGCGGCCTTGATCAGGTTCTGGAACAGGTCGATCTCGTAGTTGCTGTGCACGTGCTGCAGCACCGCGGCGAGACGCTCGAGGCCCATGCCGGTGTCGACCGACTGCTTCGGCAGGCGCGTCATGTTGCCCTGCGCGTCGCGGTTGAACTGCATGAACACGAGGTTCCAGATCTCGATGTAGCGATCGCCGTCTTCTTCAGGCGACCCCGGCGGCCCACCCCACACGTCCGGGCCGTGGTCGTAGAAGATTTCGGTACACGGGCCGCACGGGCCGGTGTCGCCCATCGTCCAGAAGTTGTCCGACGCGTAGCGCGCGCCCTTGTTGTCGCCGATGCGGATGATGCGCTCGGTCGGCACGCCGACTTCCTTTGCCCAGATGTCGTAGGCTTCGTCGTCTTCCTGGTACACGGTCACCCACAGCTTGTCCTTCGGCAGCTGGTAGACCGTGGTCAGCAGTTCCCACGCGAACTTGATCGCGTCGTGCTTGAAGTAGTCGCCGAACGAGAAGTTGCCGAGCATCTCGAAGAACGTGTGGTGGCGCGCCGTGTAGCCGACGTTCTCGAGGTCGTTGTGCTTGCCGCCCGCGCGCACGCTGCGCTGCGCCGTCGTGGCGCGCGAGTACGGACGCGGGTCCGTGCCGAGGAACACGTCCTTGAACTGGACCATGCCCGAGTTCGTGAACATCAGCGTGGGGTCGTTACCGGGCACGAGGCTCGACGAGCGGACGATCGTGTGGCCCTTCGATTCGAAGAATTTGAGAAATTTCTCGCGGATTTCGGCAGCTTTCATGGCGTGCGGGGACAGTCTGGCAAAGACGGCTTCAAACGCCGGCGCCCTTGGGCGGCGCGCGGCGGCATGGATTCGGAAACGATCGATTATACGGGATCGGGGCCGGCTTCCGGGCAAAGCGCCGGCAAAGCGGCTCGGCCCTCCTGCCGGCCCGGCTGGGCCACTCGCGACGCCGATTCGCCTTAAGATGCTCGGCATGCCAATTCGCCTTGCCCGCCAAGGCCAGCCATGAAAGGAGACGATTCGACGATGGGTGCCCTGAGCCATATCCGCGTGCTGGACCTCACCCGCGTGCTCGCGGGCCCGTGGTGCGCGCAGACGCTTGCCGATTTCGGCGCGGACGTGATCAAGGTCGAGCGCCCGGGCGCCGGCGACGACACGCGCCACTGGGGGCCGCCGTACCTGAAGGACGCGGACGGCGCGGATACCGCCGAGGCCGCATACTACCTGGCGGCGAACCGCAACAAGCGCTCGGTGACGGTCGACATCGCGACGCCCGAGGGCCAGCAGATCGTGCGCGAACTCGCCGCGCAAAGCGACGTCGTGCTCGAGAACTACAAGGTCGGCCAGTTGAAGAAATACGGGCTCGATTACGAATCGCTGCGCGCGGTGAAGCCCGACCTCGTCTACTGCTCGGTCACCGGCTTCGGCCAGACGGGCCCGTACGCGCACCGTGCCGGCTACGACTTCATCGTCCAGGGGATCGGCGGCTTCATGAGCATCACCGGCGAACGCGACGGCGAGCCGGGCGGCGGCCCGCAGAAGGCCGGCGTCGCGATCGCCGACCTCGCGACCGGCCTCTACTCGACGATCGCGGTGCTCGCCGCCCTCACCCACCGCGACCGGACGGGCGAAGGCCAGTACATCGACATGGCGCTGCTCGACGTGCAGGTCGCGCTGCTCGCGAACATGAACACCAACTTCCTCGCGAGCGGCAAGCCGCCGGTGCGCTGGGGCAACGCGCATCCGAACATCGTCCCGTACCAGACGTTCCAGACGAGCGACGGGTGGATCATCGTCGCGGTCGGCAACGACGGGCAGTTCCGCAAGTTCGTCGAGGCGGGCGGCCGGCCCGAGCTGGCCGACGACGAGCGTTTCGCGACGAATCCGTCGCGCGTGCGTCACCGCGACACGCTGGTGCCGATCCTCGCGGAAATGGTGAAGGCACGCGGCAAGGCCGACTGGATCGACGTGCTCGAAGCGGCCGGCGTGCCGTGCGGGCCGATCAACGATCTCGACGAGGTGTTCGACAACGAGCAGGTCGTCGCGCGCGGGATGCAGGTGTCGCTGCCGCACCCGAGCGGCGCGGACGCGAAGCTCGTGCGCAACCCGATCCGGATGAGCGCGACGCCGCCCGACGCGCGTACCGCCCCGCCGCTGCTCGGCGCGCAGACCGACGACGTGCTGCGCGACATGCTCGGCTACGACGACGCGAAGATCGCCCGGCTGCGCGCGAAACAGGCGATCTGAGAGGCGATCCGCGCACGGCGCCCGGCGCCGGTGCCGGCGGGCAGGCGGCTGCCGCAGTTGCCGCTGCCGCCCCGCCGCGCGCCGTCAGCCGCGGCGGGCGAGCGCGTCGAGCCAGCCGCGCGCCTCGGGCCAGTCGCCGAGCCCGCTGTCCGCATTGATGTGGCCACGCGGGCCGATATCGTGGAAGGCGCTGCCCCATGCGTTCGCGCAACGGCGCGCGAACGCGGACGAGCCGTACGGATCGTCGCTGCTGGCGACGACGCAGGTCGGAAACGGCAGCCGTTCGAGCGGCACGGGCCCGAAGCCGTGCGCATCGGCCGGAAACGCGGGGCCGCCCGGGTCGGGCAACGCGACGAGCAGCGCGCCGCGCACCTTCGCGAGGGCGGCCGGGCGCGCATAGCGGGTCGCCCACCACGCGGTGGTGAGCGTGCCGAGACTGTGGCCGGCGATCAGTACCGGCCCGCGCGCGGCTTCGACCGCGCGATCGAGCGCGAGACACCAGCCGTTGCGGAACGCACGGTCCCAGTCGGGCATCGCGACGCGCGAGAAACGTGCATCGGCACGCTCCCAGCGGCTCTGCCAGTGAAGCGGGCCCGAATTGGCGTAACCCGGCAGGACGAGAACGGGGAATGAGCTCATGGAAGGTGCGTCGACGGGTGAAATCGTTATATGGCGTCGACGCAGTGTCGCACACCCGTTCCTCCCTGATGCTGCCTGTCTGAAACCGGAAGGATGTGCATGGGGCCGGGACGCGTGCGGGACGGCGTCGCGACCGGACGACGAGCCGCGTGGCACGCGGCTCGCGTCATGTCGTCGATCAGCGCACGTTCGCGCCGACGATACCGCCCGCCGCGGCGCCGGCGACCGTGCCGAGCGGGCCGCCCGTCACCAGGTAGCCGAGCGCGCCGCCCGCGGCCGCGCCGATGCCGGCATTGCGCTGCGTATGCGTCATGGCGCACGCGCCGAGTTGCGACAGGGCCGCGACGATCACGGCGGTACGAACGATAAACGTGGTCTTCTTCATCATGATTGTTGGTGTCCTCTCGCCGCGCGGTCATGCGAGCGGCGGCATTGAATCGGTGAAGCCATCATAGGCAACGCCAAACGGCCCGGGCAATCCGATTTACGTCGTGTTACAGCCGACACAATATCGAGATAATCCGTCGAAACCCGCGCCTGCCGCGCCGCCAGCCGCGCGGGACGGACCCCGGTCAGGTAGAATCACGGGATTAAACCGGCGCGACGCGCCGACACAACCTGACGCCATCCGCATGAGCACCGAACGCAACGACGCCCCCGCGGCTTCCAATTTCATCCGCAACATCATCGACGACGACAACCGCACCGGCAAATGGGGCGGCCGCGTCGAAACACGCTTCCCGCCCGAGCCGAACGGCTACCTGCACATCGGCCATGCCAAGAGCATCTGCCTGAACTTCAGCGTCGCACGCGACTACGGCGGCGTGTGCCACCTGCGCTTCGACGATACGAACCCGGAAAAGGAAAGCGTCGAGTACGTCGACTCGATCGTCGACGCGGTGCGCTGGCTCGGCTTCGACTGGCGCAAGGACGCGGTCGATCACCAGTACTTCGCGAGCGACTACTACGACAAGCTGTACGAATTCGCCGAGCTGCTGATCCAGCGCGGCAAGGCATACGTCGACAGCCAGAGCGCGGAAGAAATGCGCGCGAACCGCGGCTCGCTGACCGAAGGCGGCAAGCCGTCGCCGTTCCGCAACCGCACGCCGGAAGAAAACCTCGACCTGTTCCGCCGAATGAAGGCCGGCGAGTTCAAGGAAGGCGAGCACGTGCTGCGCGCGAAGATCGACATGGCTTCGCCGAACATGAACATGCGCGACCCGGTGATCTACCGGATCCGCTACGCGCATCACTACCGCACCGGCGACGCGTGGTGCGTGTACCCGATGTACGACTACACGCACTGCATCTCGGATGCGCTCGAAGGCATCACGCATTCGCTGTGCACGCTCGAATTCGAGGATCATCGCCCGCTGTACGACTGGGTTCTGAACGAACTCGCGGAAGCCGGCATGTTCACGCGCCCGCTGCCGCAACAGATCGAATTCTCGCGGCTGAACCTCACGTACGCGATCACCAGCAAGCGCAAGCTGCTGCAGCTCGTCACCGAAGGCCACGTCGACGGCTGGGACGACCCGCGGATGCCGACGATCGTCGGCGTGCGCCGCCGCGGCTTCACGCCGGAGAGCATCCACCTGTTCTGCGAGCGGATCGGCGTGACGAAGATCGATTCGTGGATCGACATGAGCATCTTCGAAGGCGCGCTGCGCGACGACCTCGACGACAAGGCCGCGCGCACGGTCGCCGTGCTCGATCCGCTGAAGCTCGTGATCGACAACTACCCGGAAGACCTCGAGGAAGCGTGCACGGCGCCCGTGCATCCGCACCATCCGGATCGCGGCGTGCGCACGTTCCCGATCTCGCGCGAGCTGTGGATCGAGCGCGAGGATTTCGTCGAGAACCCGCCGAAGGGCTATTTCCGCCTGTTCCCGGGCAACAAGGTGCGCCTGCGCTACGGCTACGTGATCGAGTGCACGGGCTTCGACAAGGACGCCGACGGCAACGCGACGGCCGTGCACTGCAACTACTTCCCGGACAGCAAGTCGGGCACCGAAGGCGCGAACAACTACAAGGTCAAGGGCAACATCCACTGGGTCAGCGCGAAGCATGCGCAGCCGGCCGAAGTGCGAATCTACGACCGCCTGTTCAAGGAGCCGCATCCGGACGCGGGCGGCGCGAACTTCCTCGAGGCGCTGAATCCCGATTCGAAGAAGATCGTCCAGGCGTACGTCGAGCCGGGCAACAGCGACATCGCGCCGGAAACGCGCGTGCAGTTCGAGCGTCACGGCTACTTCGTGGCCGATCGTGTCGATTCGAAGCCGGGCAAGCCCGTGTTCAACCGGATCGTCGGGCTGCGCGACAGCTGGGGCAAGCCGGCCTGACGGCTTTCTCCGCGAGGTGCCCAAAAGAGCCGACCATCAAGGTCGGCTCTTTGTTTTGCGCACGAGAAATTGCCCGCTCCGGCGGAAAAGCAACACGCGGGCGGCGCCGCACACGGTGGTCAGGGCCACACCTTGTGCTGGTGCACTCGCAACATACTCGCGCCGGCGCAGAGCGTAGTCGAGTAGCTCAAGCCGTCGTCATCGAGAACGGAGGGGCGCCTCTCGAATTCCCTTCTGCACGCGTGTTCGTTCGTCGTCGTCACACTGCTGCCACCCCTCACCTAGCCTGCCCAAGTGACCCGGCTCCGCGACGCAATCAACGTTGCACCACACGCGGCTGTATCGCCATCGCGGATCGGTGCCTTCCCGTTGGACTGCATGCCGCTTCCGGACGCCTGAAGCGCAACCGGGCCGTGCATCGGGCATTGCAAAATGTCGCCGTGCCCCGCGACAGGAATGCCATTCACCATTAAACCGGTCGTTGCCGTTTGCACGGCACCGCCGTGGGTGCTGGTGTTGCCTAAGACAATCAAGGAGCGAGTCATCGCGCTATCCTATGTGATTCCTGGAGCTGTCGGGTGTTTGGTCATCGCGTGTTTTCGAAGCATCACTCTTCGCGTCGGGCGGCAACACCTTGTTGCGTGGCTTGCGCGGACGGCGGGGCTTTGGCTTCGGCACCGGGGGTGGTGGCCAGTCAACCGCGGTGGACAGCGGCGGCACGGGTTTTCCAGGCAACCCCGCCTCGCGAATGATCCGTGGCCAGCGCGGCTCCCAGCCCAGCAGCAGTGAAATCCAATGCAAGGTGGCGTGGAGAAGTATCACGGGCGAAAGCAGCACGGTCCACAGCAGCACGCCACGCTTCAACCCTCCGCGCCATAACGGTTTGAAGAAGGTCCACGGCGCTTGCAGCGACAACCAGGGCCATGGCACCTTGCCGAGCAACTTCTTCGGCCGTGGCACCGATTGCGGGCCTTCCTCCATGTAGCGGCGGATGAATTCCCACAGGTTGACGATATCGCTCGTGCCATTCGCCACCTTGCCGACGAGCATGATATGGAAATACGGCAGGCCCGTCATATCGTTGGTCCAGGCCAGCATTAGTTGCGTGCCGGTCCCTCGCCATTCAGGAAGGCCCACCGCCGCCTCCGGGGAGACTTGCTCCCAGGCCAAAGTGGCCAGGCCGCCGGCATAGCCGGGACGATGCAGATACACCTGCCGGGTCACGCGATTGAAACGGATAAGCAGGCGACGTTGGACGAAATTCTCCAGTCGGATGAAGCGCCAGAGGAATTTGTACACTGCAAAGCAAACTCCTAGTGCGATCAGTCCGATAATTACTGGATCTATGTAGTCGATTGTTTTTGCCTCTCTTAGCGTTCCGAAATGCTTATTAGTAACCCACACCGATCCCATTTCAAAACTCAATGAACCAAGCGTCCAAATAACGAATCCTACAAGGAGCGTAAAAACAGTGAGTACCCCACGCCGCTCTTGCAGTGCGCCCGCATAAATTTCAATATAAGTGTCATTGAAGGCGTAAATAGAACCATCCGCACACGGATGCTCGCTCACTCGAGCGTGAATACCAGGGAGTGGCTTCTCCCCCCTCTCTCGCTTCAATTTTTCCTTTTTGAGCGCGCGAGCCATATTGGCTTCTAGCTCTCCTCGCTCCTCGGGGTCGTTCTGTATCGCCCAGATTCCACGTTCTATGAAGTACATTTATTTCAGCGCACCAAAAGCTTCGTATAGGCTAACCAGTTCTTTTTCTTCGCTTTTGAATGGCTTCCAAAAGCTGCTTGGATCTCGTTTGCCCAAGCAACTGTGTGTACACCAACTTTCCAGTTCGTCTGGCAGGATGGCCCAAATCACCACCGCCACGACCACGCCGATAGCGGTTGCCCAACCAAGTGCCAACCCGAGCATGGCGGTCACTTCCGGAACGGCTAATGCCGCCGACCAGCGAATTAGCGGGGGCAGTATCAAACGCAAGAGTGTGCGTTCCGTATTCTGTAGGAGCCACCGCAAATAGGGGCCAGAGGCAGACAGCGACAGCACTGAGGCCAACGCTGTAATTGCCGTAGAAAGCATAGCTTGTCCTAAATATGCGTAGCCAAGGACACGCCGATCTTCGCGGAATGCACCTGCCGCATCAACCAGCGCAATAGCTGCACTGATGCCACCCCCCACCGTAGCCAGCAATCCACCAAACAACTTCAGCCCACCCAACGCAATCGAAGCCCCCCGTCCCAAAACAGTAGAAGGCGCATACCGGGCAGCGACCGACTCGATTCCCGTTGCCGCCAACTCGAACCCCGCTGCCGCAGTGACCAATCCCGCCGCAGTCAACTCCGCATACTCCTTGGTTCCCTTGTCAGAACCGGCCGCTTTGGTCAGCAAGGCGATCGACTCCACAAGCGCAACGATCACGCCGGCACGAACCTTATAGAACTGGCCGTTCCCACGGTTCTGGAATTCCTGGGTCAAGGTATTGCGCACCCGGGCGATGTGGGCGTTCACCTGACCGGCTACCCGCGCTTCGCTGGCGCTTCGCCCTGCCGCCGCCAGTTCTTCCAGACGCAGGCGCGTAACGCTTCTGCCCAGGTTCGCGTGGATGAAGCCCAACATCGGAACCAGCAGATTGCGGTCGGCCGCGTTGTGCGGCAGGAGCTTGAACAGGTACTGATGCGCCTGCGCGAACAGCGTCAGCGAACGGCTCAACCGGGCCGCGTCGAACCATCGGTGCGTGCCCGCCACCACCGCGGCGTCGACAGCGGCATCAGCCTTGCCCAGCAGATCGGCTACGTTTTTGAAGCGCTCATTCTGGGCGCTCAACATGGCCGTCATGTTCGCCAACGTCATTCCGTCGCCGGCCTGTGCCTTGGCCTCAGCCAAAGCTAGCTTGGCGGCTTCCTCGATCTCCACCTGGTTTCGCGTCAGCGCCCGCCAGGCGAAGTTGCCCTTGCCGATCGCAATATCCGACCACCAGTAACCCAGCTTGGCCGCACCGCTAGCGCAGCCGTTCATGCCGACCACGCACAGCACGACCTGTTCGGCAAAGGCTTGCCCCCAAACCGGGTCGCGACGATCGTAGAGATCGAGCGCCTCGGCCAACAGTTCACTATGCAACCAGTCCAGATGGTCCGGTTCGCGCTTGTCCATCTCCTGCTGTGCCTGCTTGTCGCGACGAGAGAATTCCTTCTGAACGCTGGCTTTGGCTCCGTCCCAATCCAAGAGCACCTGATAGCGGTCGAACGCGTGCTGGGCGTCCTTTTCCGCACGCTGGCGCGCCTCTGCAGGGTCGTAGCGCTTCTCCAATTCCTCGAGGTTTTGAGGAATGAACCCAAAGCGCGCTTTCATGCGCAAGTCACTGTCCCTCGCATAGCGCAGCTTCGCTTGCGCATCCATCCCCGCGCTTTCGATGTAACCCCGCTGCATGGCCTCCTTGATATTGTCCAGCGCTTCGGCCACGGCATGCCGACGCTCGTTGGTGATGCCCTGGCTGTCCGCCACTTGCAACCACGCGCGGTTGATTTCGATCGCATCGTTACGCCACGCGTTCAACTCCTGAACCACCCCGATAGGGTCATACAGCACCACAGCTACGCCGGCACTTTTCAGCGTATCTCGCGTGCTCTTGTAGATCGCGGTGACTTCCTCGGCGGCGCTCCCCGGCTTCAACGCGCTGCGAAATGGCGGGAATGCCTGTCTCTCCAGAACGGCCTTCGCGCGGACATGGTTGCCCGCACGCAATTCCGCTACGGTGGCGTCGAGCTGGTGCGGGTCGACCACATCCTCGACATTCGTGCAGCTCCGCGCAAGCGTGCGCAAATCAAACTTTTGCAGACGATTGCGATACAAAGCAACGTCGCGGTAGCGGTCAACCTTCGCGGGGCTTAACGGGTCGGGCGTGAAGAGAATTCTCGCTTCGTCGATGTCCTCGGGGTCGCCCACGCTCAGGGTCCAGCTACCGAGGTTCTCTATGCCGCCCACGGGCACGCCCGGATCATAGGACCAGACCGGCTGAAGCAGCCCGCTGTCGCAGACTCGATAGGTGGCCTCACAAGCGTACGCCTTGCCACGGCGCTGTACGAACAGGTAGATATAGCCTTCGCGCACGCTGCGCACCGCATATCGACTGTCGGAGAGCTTGACGTTGAGCTTCTTGCCCAGGTGCGCCGGCAACGATGACGCCAGTTGTTCGACTCCGGCTTTGTCGTCATCCGCTATCACGCCATAGCGCAGCGGCAGAATGGTCAACGTGCGCTTGCAACTCACGCACGGGCTCGGTGCTTCGTTGCTGCGCGTTCGATTCGCCGCATCGCGACTGATGCCGAGCAGATCAGTCAGGGAATAGGTCGGTTGGGACATCGATGTTCTCTCGTGGTCGGGCTACGCTTGCTGGCGGCGATAGGCGAGATACAGATCGCCAAGACGACCTTTTCCGGCCACCGCAACGCGAATCGCATGCTGCCAGCAGTGGTCAGCCTTCAGGCGGTCCGGGCTCTGAGCCAGTGCGATGAAAACGTAGTCATGCAGATCGTCGTGTTCGGACAGGCCCGCTTTGCGCGCGCTGGCAAGCAGCGCTTCGATACGGGCCAGTCGTACTCCTCGGCACGGGTTGTCGAGCAGTTCCGGTGTTCGGGCTTCCACCGCCTGGAGCAGACGGTGCGGCAGCGGGTCGCCCATCAGGGCCTGCCAGAGCGCTTCGTCGATCATCAGGGGGGACGGCGGGTTGGCGTGTGCAACCGCGAGACCGGGAATCCGTCCCCAGCGCTGAACCCGCATGTCGGCCCGCGGAACCCACCACGACGAGATAGGGGCGATGAATTCACGCCACCAGTTCGGTGGCGCTCGCTGGTATAGCACTGGCAGTACCCAGGGATCGTAATAGCGCAATAGATAGGTCGCGCCATCCGGGCCGTGAGCAATGGTGGCATGGGCCAGATGCTCGACAAGCCGTTCGGGTGGCACGGTGCTGACTATCCAGCCGTGAAGTGCGTTTCGAAGCCGGGTACTGAGGGCCCCGGCGAACTTGTAGTGCCTTTGACGGTCGGCGGCGTCCGTCGCAAGCAGGAGGGGGCTGTAGGGGCGTAGCGCGTGCCAGGCCGGGCCTCGCAGCAACGGATAGATATTTCCCGCGAACCGCTCATGCACGGCACTCCGTAGTTCGTCATCGAGTTCCGCCATGTCGCTCACGGCCAGCAGACGCGCCGTGGGCCCGATCGCGTGCACTTCTTCGAGGAGTTGGTCGTCAAGTACTCTCATAGCTTCACCAGTGCCCGATGTTCGGCAGCCGCCTTCAGCCAGCAACCAACGCAGATGGGCTCGCCGGCATTCGGAACACCCGCCAGGGCCAGCGGTGTACCGCCGCCTCCGGTGGACAGGTCGATCGCGCCGGCTTTGTAGTTGACCGCGGCACCGTTGAATTTGAGGCCGCTCGCATCGAGTGTGAGAACGCCGCCCGGTGTGCTCCAGCAAATGGAGTCGGCGAAACACTCGTAGTGCTTCGTGTGATTCCGGATGGCCTCCGTTGCCTGTAGCTGGTGATGCCCCTGTACAGACACTTCGACGTGCCCGCCTACGCTGGCCGTGTGGTTGGCGGCGATCCTGTCAACACGGCTGTTGCCGATTTCCTCGATGCGATCCCGCGTAATCGAGATTTGCTGGGTGCGTTCGATGACCAGAGTCTGGTCGTTGCCGACGGTGGTCAGTTGGTCGTGCCCGATGTCGGTACGGTCATCGTTGGCGATCGTGTCGTGGCGGTTATTGCCGACCTTGAGGAGTTCGTCGTGTGTGATGTTCTCGCTACGGTCATTGCCGACAAACGTGGTTTCGTCATGATTGACGTGGATGTTCTGGTCACGCTGCGCGTGGACGTAGATTTCTTCCTGGCCGGCCTCATCCTCGAAGCGCAGTTCGTTGAACCCGTCTCCCTTGTGCGTCTGACTCTTGATCGTCATTCGCGTCTTGTGCCTGGGCAACTCGTACGGTGGCAGTTGCAGGCGGTTGTATGCCCTCCCCAGGATGAACGGCTGGTCCACGTCGCCATCCAGATAGCCGACGATGACTTCCTGTCCGATGCGCGGGATCGCTATATGCCCCCACAGCGCACCCGCCCAGTTCTGCGCAACCTGAATCCAGCATGAGCTGTGTTCGTCGTACCGGCCCTGACGATCCCACGGAAACTGCACCTTCACGCGGCCATATTCATCGGTGTAGATCTCTTCGCCTTCCGGCCCAACAACGGTGGCCGGCTGCGGACCGTCGATACGCGGGCGCGGCAACGGCTCGGCGCGCCATTCGGTGTCATCCGGGACCAGCACGGCCTCGTAACGGTAGTACGTGCCCTGCTGCGCGTCGGCGCTGTCCTCGGCCTGGCTCGTGAACTGCTTGCCGTGGTGGACCATATTGACCGGGCGCCAGCTACGATTCATGTCCTCGCGCGGATGGCCGGTGAGTTCGAACGCGATGCCCGGTTGCAGGCGCGCGTCGTCGCCGCTCACACGTGCGATACGCGCATCGCGCCGGTGGCCGCGCAGACGGTCCTGGGTAAAGGCATTGCCGCTGCCTTCGTGCTTGTAGCGGCCCGGGTAGTCATAGCGCGTGTAGCCGCGACCTTGATGATCGAGATCGGCCCCCACGCGTGGATACTCGTAATTGAAGCGTGGATTCTTGAACGTGTAGTCGCGCTGCACCTGACGCGCGGTGCGCACATTCTCGGTATAAGCGAAGGTATGCAGGCTGGGCTGCGGCTGATCACCGCCCGGCGTGGGGTTGTACAGCACCGGCTCGCCCGTCAGCCGCTCCAGGATGAACAAGCGGTCGCTATGAATCAGGCGATGACCGTCGGCGCGATGCTGGAACGCATAGAGGAAGCCCTCCTCGCGCAGGATTCGTTCAACGAAATCGTAGTCGGTGTCACCGGCCTGTACGCAATACTCGCGCGGCAAGTGCGCGTTGGTGATGCGTTGCTCATAGTCCAACGTCAGGCCGTGAGCCTTGAGCACCGCGCTGGCAATCTCGGTGACGTTGAGCGTCTGGAAAATGCGCCAGTCCGACGAGAGCTTCAAGCGCGCCAGACGCGGCTCGATCACGGCCGAATAGCGCGTGCGCCGAAACCCCGTGTCACCCTGCTCGAACGACGACACCGTGCCATGCACGTAGCGCACCGGCCGGGCGCCTTGCCAGATCGTCAGCAAGCCGTTGTGGTCGAGCACCTGACCGAAGTCGATCGCGGCGTTGCCGCTGGCCAGTTCGACCTCCAACAGGAAGGTCTCGGACAACCCCTCATGCAGGGTGAACTCGACGACCTCGAACGACTCGTCGCCAACAGCAAAGGTAAAGCGCAGATCGGATTGGATAGCCATAGTCGGGCTGCTCGCTGAATGCCATGCAGCAACGATTGACTATTGCGAAATCGATGTCTATTGGACGAATCCGAAAATAGAGTGTCTTGCGATTTTATTTCAGGGCTTTCGCATGAAACGTTACCTGGAATTCACGTTTGAGCCCGGAGCACCGGGCTCCCATCCGAGGATCCGCGCGAGATAGCGATCACTGGCGCAGGCCAGCATTCGACGGTTTGCAGGCGCTACAGGGAGCACCTCGACTGCCGAACCCCGCCGTTAGTCAGCGTCATCATGGAAGAAGACCACCGTCGCGCGACCAATTCCGATTGCGGCGCGAGTCTGACCGGCTCGATTACGGCGTCGACTCACGAACCAAGAACGTGCAGCAACGACCGACAGGTCGCGTTACCGACTGCCTGCTGCCCTTCACGAAAATTCGTCGTCGGTTGATCGCGCAAGGTCACAGCAGCGGCGAACACGCGCCGCTCACGCGCCCGTCAACCGCCGATGCAGATCCACCAGCGACAGCTTCGTGCGAAACAGCCGCGCGAGGCTGCGGCTCGCATACGCGTCGATGTCGGCCGGCACGGTCCAGCGATACGCATCCATCTCGGGAATCATCGAGCCGTCGCGACGGCTCGGAAACAGCGACGTGCACGTGCACTGCGCGGGATCGATCTCGCCTTCGGCCACCTGCACCGCGAACAGGTGCAGATCCTTGTCGTGCCGGTACGCGAAGCGGCCGAGATCGAGCAACCGGGCCGGCGCCAGCGCGATGCCGGTTTCCTCGAGCAGTTCGCGCAGCGCGGCGTCGGCCGGCGATTCACCCGGCTCGCCCTGCCCCTTCGGGATGTCCCAGTGCGTGGTGTCCGTCGCGTGCGCGAGGAACACGCGGCCGGCCGCATCGAGGATCACGACGCCGCACGACACCGTGCGCGGCGCGTCGCCCCGCTTCATCACACGCGTGCTCAGCGCTTCTGCAACTGCCACTTGCCCGCGTCGGTCTTGCAATAGACGGGCTTGAGCGTCATCGTCTGGCCCTTCGCGGTGATTTCGGTGGCGATTTCGCGGCAGGTCTTGCCGTCCGTCTCGGTCGTGGTCGGCGTGAGCTTCGCATCGATCTGCGTGCCGCGGCCGCTGCTCTGCCACGTCGTGGCCTCGCCGTCCTTGCCTTCATCGCGTACTTGCACAACCGCCTTCGTGAGCGACGCACGGTCGGCCTTGCTGAAATAGCTGATCGGCGTGTCGTTCAGGAAGTTCAGGTTGTTCTGCGCATGGGCGGGCAGCATCGCGGCTGCGCACGCGGCGCCGGCCAGCACGCGCGTGACGACGGAAAGGGATGCACGCATCGACATGTTGTTCTCCTTGGATGTTCGATCAAACGGCGCAACGCGCATGCCGGCGAACCGGAGGCCGGCCCTCCGGCACGCACACTGCGCCTGTCAGCGAGCGAGGATAGCATGCGTGCCGCCCGCACCGCCTTCTAGTGGCCGGCCGGCGCGGCCGTTTGCCGATATCCGTCAGTCAGCGTGCCGAGGAAGGCGATCACGTCCTTGATCTCGGCCGCGTTCAGCGCCGGCTGCTCGCCGCGCTTGCGGTCGAACGGCGCTTCGCGGTTGATGTTCGGCCAGTAGCGTTTCGGCAGATCGTCGTAGATCTGCACCTTGCCGTGCACGACCGGATAGAACTTCTCCGGATGAATGTCGCGCTCGACGTAGAAGCGCATCACGTCCTCGAGCGTGTGATACACGCCGTTGTGGAAGAACGTCTTGCGCAGCGCGACGTTGCGCAGCGACGGCGTGCGGAACAGCCCGCAGAATTCGTCGCGGCCCTTCAGGTCGGTACGCTCGGGGCCGCACGCGCCGAGGTCGTGGAAGCGCGGGTCGCGATTGACCGGCAGCGCGCGATTGCGCGGCACCGCGATCGCGATCAGCCCGAAATCGCTGAACTGCGGCGGCGTGCCGTCGAGCGCGCGCTGGCTGATGTGGCAGCTCGCGCAGTTGCCCTTCTTCTCGTCGTTGAACAATTGCAGCCCGCGCATTTCGGCCGGCGTGAGCTGCGCATGGCCCGCGAGATACGCGTCGTACTTGCTCGTGTATGGCGAGAACAATTCGGGCGTCTGCTCGAAGGTTTCGAGCGCGCGCAGCACGGCCTTGAACGTGGCCGCATCGTCGTCGAGCACCTTCACGCCGAACACCGCGCGGAACTCCTGCGCGTACGGCGCGGCCTTCACGGCCTGCGCGACCTTCGCCGGCGAGCTGTTCATCTCGAACGGCGACGTGAGCGGAATGCGCGCCTGCTCGGCGCCCGTGTCGACGCGGCCGTCCCACGTGAGGCCGCCCGTCGGGCCGGCATCGACGCTCTCGTCGCCTTCGTCGTCGGAATCGTGGAAGTGCTCGGTGAACTGCGGCACGCCCTGCAGGTACTTGAGCGACGGCACCGCACGAAAGCCCGGATGCTTCATGTCGTCGCCGCCTAACTGCACGTCCAGCGCATTGGGCGGCCCGAATGCGTGATCGGGGCTGTGACACGACGCGCACGCGAGCTTGCCGGAACCTGACAGCGTAGGGTCGAAGAAAAGTTGCTTGCCGAGGGCCGTCATCCGGCGCACGCCTTCGTAAACTTGTGCGCGCGTCTGCGGCTGGTTCGTCGCGACCACGGCGCCGGTCGCGGCAACCGTTGCGGACGCAACCGGATGCGCACCGTCCGGCGCGCCCGCCGCGCTCGCGGCCCGCGCGGACGGCGTACCGGCACCGGGCTGTCCGTCACAGCCGGCAACGGTGACGAGCGTGGCGGCCAGCGCGAATGCGCCGGCGAGATGCAGCCACGAATGCGCGAATGCGCCGGCTGTCGGTTGGCGAGGCTTCATCGATTCGTCGGAAAGTAGGTTCAGGAGCGGCCGGAGTTTATGTCAGCCGCATGACCGTTACATGACGACTCATCGACAGCCAATCGAAAGGACGCCTACACCCGCCTGTCAAATCGCACCCTCAAAATGCGTGCAGCCGGACATGCCACGGTCACCTCGCGAACCGGCGGTACACGAATGCGCCGGTTCCCCACGCGACAAGAGAGAGATAGAGAGTACAACGGATGAAAAACCACGCCTGGATTCGCTTTACACCGATCGCCGTTGCCGCGGCCGCCGCCCTCACCGCCTGCGGCGGCGACGACGTGCAGCAGCAGGGCCTGTCGACGGTCAAGAACGTCGTCGTGATCTACGCGGAAAACCGCAGCTTCGACAACCTGTACGGCAACTTCCCCGGCGCGAACGGCCTGCAGAACGTGACCGCGGCCAGCGCACAGCAGAAGGACCGCAACGGCCAGCCGCTCGCGACGCTGCCGAAGACCTGGGGCGGCCTGACCGCGAAGGGCGTGACGCCGGCCGTGACCGAGGCGATGACGGCCAACCTGCCGAACGCGCCGTTCGCGATCGACGACCCGAACGGCTTCAACACGCCGATGAGCGTGACGACGCGCGACCTGTATCACCGCTTCTACGAGAACCAGATGCAGATCAACGGCGGCAAGAACGACATGTTCGCCGCATGGGCCGACTCGGGCGGCCTCGTGATGGGCCACTACACGCCCGACGCGACGAAGCTGCCGCTGTGGAAGATCGCGCAGCAGTTCACGCTGGCCGACAACTTCTTCATGGGCGCGTTCGGCGGTTCGTTCCTGAACCACCAGTACCTGATCTGCGCGTGCGCGCCGTTCTACGCGAACGCGGACAAGAGCCCGGCCGCCGGTTCGATCTCGGCCGTCGCCGCCGACGGCAAGTCGCTGCAGCTCGCGAGCAACTCGCCCGCTTCCGCGCTCGACGGCGCGCCGAAGTTCGTGAACTCGGGCAACCTGACGCCCGACTTCTACGCGATCAACACGATGCAGCCGCCGTACCAGCCGAGCGGCAACAAGGCGGCTTCGGGCGGCGATCCGAACCTCGCCGACCCGTCGGCCGCGACGACGCTGCCGCCGCAGTCGCAACAGAACATCGGCGACCTGCTGACCAACGCGGGCGTGTCGTGGGCGTGGTACGGCGGTGCGTGGAACCAGGCACTGCAGGCCGCGCAAAGCGGCACGGCGAACGTGATCTACGGCCCGAACATGACGGCGCCGAACTTCCAGCCGCACCACCAGCCGTTCAACTACTACGCGAACCAGGCGCCGGGCAGCACGAGCCGCGCGCAGCACTTGCTCGACGGCGGCACCGACGGCAGCGAGTTCATCAAGGCGATCGACGCGGGCACGCTGCCGCAGGTCGCGTTCTACAAGCCGCAGGGCAACCTGAACGAGCACCCGGGTTACACGGACGTCGCGAGCGGCGACCAGCACATCGCGAACGTGCTCGCGCACCTGCAGGCGAGCCCGCAGTGGAAGAACATGGTCGTGGTCGTCACGTACGACGAAAACGGCGGCTTCTGGGATCACGTGTCGCCGCCGAAGGGCGACCGCTGGGGCCCGGGCACGCGCATTCCGGCGCTGATCGTGTCGCCGTTCTCGAAGAAGGGTTTCGTCGACCACACGCAGTACGACACCGCGTCGATCCTGCGCTTCATCACGCGCCGCTTCTCGCTGCCGCGCCTCGCCGGCCTGCAACAGCGCGACGACGCGCTGAAGGCCAACGGCGGGCAGCCGATGGGCGACCTGACGAACGCGCTGCAACTGTCGCCGAACCTGTAACGGCATCGCGACAGGCGGGCCGGTGTCATCGCCGGCCCGAACGCACGAAGGGCGGCCTCCCGGCCGCCCTTTTTTCATCGGAACGCACGCGTCACCCGCCGTACTTCAGCTCGACCCCGACATGGTCCGCGTTGTGCCCGCCTGCCTCGACACGGCCGTCGTGCGGATGCCGGTCGCCCGACGCCGCATCGACCTGCTGCGCATGCGCGGCCCGATCACGCATGCTCCCGCGCGGCGGTGCCGGCCGACATTCCCGCGCACGCCGCCAGTCCCGCAAGCGCGACGGCCGGAGCCAGCAGCGCCCAGAACCCGAGATAGCGAAAACCCAGCGCGCCGGCCGTCGCGCCGAGCGCGAACGCGACGATCGCCGGCCACATCTTCGCGAAGCGCGCGCGTGCCGCCGTGCGCACGCTGTCGGGCGTGCCGGCCGACAGCAGGTCGACGACGTCGAGAATTGCCTGCGTGACGTTGCCGGTCATCACCGTGTTCGGCACGCCGGCGCGCGCGATCACGCGCGGATGCGCGTTCTGGATGCCCATCGCGAACGTGCCGACGATGCCGGCCAGCAGCACCGGCAGGCTGTCGGATTGCGTGACGGGCGACGCCCACACGCCGGCCGCGCAGAAGCCGAGCAGCAGCACGGCCTGGACCGCATGCAGCGCCCGCGTACCCTGCCACGCGGGCCGCCCGGAAAACGCGCGTGCGATCAGGCTGCTCGCGACGACACCGCACACGAACGCGGGAAACACGCTCAGCTTCAGCAGGATGCCCTGGCCGAACCCGGCGGCCCCCGCGCCGATCAGCACGAAGTTGCCGGTCACGTGCGCGGTGAACAGCCCGAACAGCGCGACGAAGCTCAGCGTGTCGACGAAGCCGGCCACCGCGGCAAGAATCGTGTCCTCGTGCTTCATCGCGCCGCCCCCGCGTGGATCTCGGCGACATAACCGCCGGGGAACCGGACCAGCGCCGCGTCGCGCCCGTCCGCCGTGTACGGCGGCACGAGCACGTCGACGCCGGCCGCCCTGGCTTTCTCCAGCGTTGCGGCCAGGTCGGGCACCTCGTAGCCCGTCGTCTCGTGCCCGTACGGATAAGGCAGGTGGCCGTCCGTCACGAACACCGTCATCTTGCCGAAGCCCGACGTGATGCGAATGCGGCGATAGGTGTCGTCCGGGCGGCCGATCTCGACGCCGGGCGCCTTCAGATCGTCGGACACCACCTTGCCGTTCGAGAACTTGACGAAGTCGTGCACGAACTTGCGCACGCTCTGCGGCGACACGTACACGCGGTTTTCCGGCACCGTCTGCAGCGGGTCGTACTTCGGCGCCTGCGTGTGCCAGTAGAGCTGCATCTTCACGCCGCCCGTCCACGCGATCACCGCATCGCGGCCGATCGGATCGGGGAACGTGTCGACGATCACTTCCGCGCCGTGCTCGCGCGCCACCTTCATCGCCGCGTCCATGTCGGTGACGAGATACCCCGTGCGCTCCGCGCCGAACGGCCAGGGAGTCGGCGTCTTGAAGCCGAACACGGAGATCGTGCCGGCCGGCGTGAACACGAGCTGCGACATCGTCCGGCTCGGTGTCGGCGTGACCTGGAACACGCCCTGCTTCGACTTGCTGCCGCCGAACGTCGCGACGAAGCTGTCGGTGAAGCGATCGAAATCCTCCGGCGCCACATACACGTGCGTCGTGTCGTATTGCGGCCCGACGGCGAGCGTCGGCGTGGCCGCCGGCAGGACGGGCGGCTTCGCGTACACGGCCGGCGCCGCGACGAGGCCGGCGGCGATCGCCAGCGCGAGCAAGGCGGAACGAATCGTTTTCATGACTGGATGTCCTTGTTGTTGATCGTCATCGAGTGGCACGGCCGTTGCCGGCCGGATACTTCGCATCGGCGAGCCGCGTCGCGAGCACGCATGCCGCGATCAGCCCGAGATGCTAGAAGACGCTGTCGAGCGCCACGAAATGCGCAGCGCCCGTCCGGTTCCGGAAGTCGTGCGCCACCGCCATCGCGACGAGCGTCGGCATGCCGGGGCCGCCGTCGCCGCGCCACGTCGATCGTCGGCAGGCGCTTCCCGGCGAACGGGGGCTCGGTGAAACCGCCGGCCACGCGCACCCATTGCGGCGCACGCGCGATCGCCACCTGCCGCTCGAGCATGCCCATTGCAAGCGCGAGCGACGGGTTCGCGCGGTCGAGGGTCGTGAACCTTCCGTTGTGAAGGATCAGATCCGGTCGAGTGGCGGGTGCGTTCATCAATGTGCCTTCGATCCAGTCAGAAACCGAGCCAGTGACGGACCGGTGCGACGGCCGCGACGCCGGCCAGCATGCCGGCCAGCCCGACCAGGGCAATCAGCGGCGGTGCGGGCGAACGCACCTTGACCACGCTGTACATGACGCCGACCAGCATGCCGGCACCCAATGAAACGACATACGATTCCATACGCTCCTCACGACTGGATTAGAATGACCCCGCATTTCCGCCCGCACGGGCGCCATGCGCTCGCGGCGCGATCCGCTGCCGCCCCACCCGCTTCGCTTGCCTGCCACGCCTTCCAGCCATGCAACACCTTCCCGATCTCGAAGCCTGGGCCATCTTCGCGCGCGTCGCCGAGACCGGTTCGTTCGCCAAGGCCGCCGACCTGCTCGGCGTATCGCAACCGACCGTGTCGAAAGCGATCGCCCGCCTCGAAAAACGCCTCGGCGCGATGCTGTTGTACCGCACGTCGCGCAAGCTGTCGCTCACGCCGACCGGCGAGCTGCTGCGCGATCGCGCGATCCGGCTGCTCGCCGATGCCGAACTGATCGAAGGCGAAGCCTCCGCGCATGCGCTCGAACCGCACGGCCTCTTGCGCGTGAACGCGCCGATGTCCTACGGCCTGTGCAATCTCGCGCCGCTGTTGCCCGCGTTTCTCGAACGCTATCCGCGCGTCGACGTCGACCTCGTGCTGACCGACCACTTCGTCGACATCGTGTCCGGCGGCTTCGACGTCGCGATCCGGATTGCCGAACTGAACGATTCGTCGCTGCGTGCGCGCCGCCTGTGCGCGGTGCGCCGGCCGCTCGTCGCGTCGCCCGCGTATCTCGACCGGCACGGCCGGCCGACTCATCCGGGCGAACTCGACCAGCACGTATGCCTGACCTACACGAACAGCCCGACGCCCGAATTCTGGCGCTTCCGCCACAAGACGTCGGGCGAGGAATTCGGCGTGCCGGTGCGCGGCCGCATTCGCGCGAACAACGCCGACGTGCTCCGCCCCGCGCTGATCGCCGGCCAGGGCCTTGCGCTGCAGCCGTCGTTCCTGGTGTGGGACGAGTTGCAAAGCGGCGCGCTCGAGGAAGTGATGCATGACTGGAAAATTCCCGATATCAACGTCAACCTCGTCACGCCGCCCGGCATGCTGCGCGCCGCGCGCGTGACGGCGTTGCTCGACTTTCTCGTCGAACACCTGTCGCACGCGCCGTGGGCGCTGCCGCCCGTCTGACCGCGCGGCAGCACGCGGCCGGTTACTTCGCCGGCACGGCCGGAATCGACTCGTGCGGCGTCGCGGTGCGCTGGGCGGCCTTGTGGACCATCGTGTATGCGTAGTCGACGCCCATCCCGTACGCGCCCGAGTGTTCCTTCGCGATCGCCATCACCGCGTCGTAGGTGTCGCGGCGCGCCCAGTCGCGCTGCCATTCGAGCGCGACCTGCTGCCAGGTGACCGGCACGACGCCGGCCTGGATCATCCGCTGCATCGCGTAGTCGTGCGCGTCCTTCGACGTGCCGCCTGACGCATCGGCGACCATGTAGATCTCGTAGCCGCCTTCGAGCATCGCGCAGAGCGCGAACGTCGTGTTGCAGACCTCCGTCCACAGGCCGGACACGACCACCTTCTTGCGGCCGTTCGCGGCCAGCGCGTCACGCACCTTCTGGTCGTCCCACGAGTTCATCGACGTGCGCTCGAGCGTCTTCTGGTTCGGAAACACGTCGAGCAGTTCAGGGTAGGTGTAACCGGAGAAGCTGTCGCTTTCGACCGTCGTGATCGTGGTGGGAATGTTGAATGCCTTCGCGGCCTTGGCGAGCCCGACGACGTTGTTCTTCAGCGTCTGGCGATCGATCGACTGCACACCGAACGCCATCTGCGGCTGCTGGTCGATGAAGATGATCTGGCTATTGTGGGGAGTGAGGACTTCAAGCTTGGCGTTGCTCATGGCGCGAATCATCCTTTGGTCTGGAAACGTTCAAGGCTTGCCTCGACCGGGATGGCGGAGGAGCCGGCTGTGCGTCGCCCCGGAGCGGCGTGTTCCGGTTGCAGCCATTTAATCGGAAAAGTCGCGGCCCGAACATCCAAGAAATGGAATCGATCGAATTCCGAAAGAGGGGGGCTCCGAAGGCTGTCCGCCCTTTTTTTCCGCACGTAAAACCGATACGCTTCCAGCACATTGAAGGCGCCGCGTTCGCGCCCGACCAGCCTGTCACGAGAGGTTTTCATCATGAAACCGTATTTTCTGTCGCTGTTCGCCGGCATCCTCGCCGGTGTCATCTACGGCGCGCTCGGCGTGAATTCGCCGGCGCCGCCGATCATCGCGCTCCTCGGCCTGCTCGGCATGCTGGCCGGCGAGCAGATCCTCCCGCTCGCGCGCCGGATGCTGTCCGGCTACCGGCTCAATACCGCATGGCGCGACGCACAATGCGGCCAGCACATGTTCGGTACGCTGCCGGGCGGCGGCGCCAACGACCGCAAGCCGTCGTGACGCCAGGCTCATGACCAACGTCGAACTGTTTCATTACCTGCTGCTGTTGATCTGCGGCGCGGGCGCGCTCACATGGCTCGCCGAACGCATCTCGATTCCGCCGGCCGTCGTGCTGCTGCTCGGCGGCTGCGTGGTCGCGGTCGCCGGCAAGCGTGTACCCGACATGGACCCGGCGCTGCTGCTCGCGGCCGTGCTGCCGCCGCTGCTGATGTCGAGCGGGTTCTACACCGCGTGGAAGGAATTCCGGCAGGAGCTCGCATCGATCGCGTCGCTCGCGCTCGGCGCGGTGGTGTTCACCACCGTCGCGGTCGCGCTCGCCGTGCATGCCGTGAACCCGGCGCTGCCGTGGGCCGCCTGCTTCACGCTCGGCGCGATCGTGTCGCCGCCCGACGCGGTCGCCGCGAAGGTGATCCTGCAGCGCCACCCGCTGCCCGCGCGGCTCGTCGCGGTGCTCGAAGGCGAGAGCCTCGTCAACGATGCGTCGGGCCTCCTGCTGTACCAGATGGCCGTGTCGGCCGCGCTGGCGGTATCGATCACGGCCGCCAGCGCCACCGGCCTGTTCTTCTCGCTGACGCTGATCGGCATCGCGGTCGGCCTCGCGTGCGGCCATGCGATGTGCTGGATGCTGCCGCGCCTGCGCGACCCGATGCTCGGCATCGTCGTGACCTTCGCGATGGCGTGGGGCAGCTACGGGATCGCGGAAGCCGTCGACGGCTCGGGCGTGCTGTCGGTGGTGACCTGCGGCCTCGTGCTCGGCGTGCGCCAGCATCGCGTGTTCGACGCCGACATGCGGATCAAGGCGAAGGCGACCTGGGAAGCGATCGTGTTCGTGCTCGACGCGCTCGTGTTCATCCTGATCGGCCTCGCGCTGCACGCGATCCTCGCACGCGTGAACCACGAAGGCGCGGTGCTGATGGCCGGCCTGCGCGTCGCGCTGCCCGCCACCGCCGCCGCGATCGGCGCGCGCGTCGTATGGGTGTTCGTCGCGATGTGGCTGCCGGGCCGCCTGCGCGCGCCGCGCGCGGGCCACGCGCCGTGGTCGTGGCGCGAAGCCGTCGTGCTCGGCTGGTCGGGCATGCGCGGTGTCGTGAGCCTCGCGGCCGCGATCGCACTGCCGGCCACCTTCCCCGGCCGCGACCTGATCCTGTTCAGCACGTTCCTGCTGATCATCGCGACGCTCGTCGTGCAGGGCGGCACGCTCGCGCCGCTGATCCGCGTACTGAAGCTGCGCCCGGCCGCGCGGCACACGATGTCCGAGCACGCGGTGCGCGCGCATACGTTCGGCGCGGCGCTCGCCGAACTCGACGCGCTCGAACAGCGCGGGTCGAGCCTCGAACGCCCTTCGCTCGACCGCCTGCTCGCCGAATACCGGAACCGCGTGACCTTCAACGAACGCGCGTTTCGTCATGGCACCGAACCGGCCAACGTGCGGGCGCGCATGCTGCGCGTCGAACTCGACCTCGTCGGCGTGTCGCGCCGCGCGCTGCTCGACCTGCATCGCGACGGCAAGGTCGACGACACGGTGCTGCACCGGATCGAATCGGAACTCGATTTCGAGGAACTGCGCCTGCAGCGCCTGCTCGAACCCTGAAGCCCGGCCAAGCCGCCGCCTCCCCCCTTTCTCCTTATGGAACTGCAATGAGCGAACTGTCCGTCGAAGCAAGCATCGGCGCCGTCGATTACCTCGTCCACTTCACCGACGGCGTCCACCAGTGGCGCGCCGACGAGCCCACGCCGCTCGGCGGCGGCGACACCGCGCCGACGCCCGTCGCGCTGCTGCTGTCGAGCCTCGGCGCATGCACCGCGATCACGCTGAAGATGTATGCGCAACGCAAGGGCTGGCCGCTCGCCGAAGTGCACGTGAAGCTCGCGCACGAATCGGGCGGCGCGGGCAGCACGATCGTGCGCCGCATCACGCTCGACGGCGACCTGTCCGGCGAACAGCGCGAACGCCTGCTGCAGATCGCGAACGCCTGCCCGGTGCACAAGATCCTCTCGCATCCGATCACCATCGACACGGCGATCGCCTGACGCGCCCTGCATCGACCACGAGAATCCCCACCATGTCCGCCTCGATCAAGACCCTGCTCACGCCGCGCGAAAGCGACATCGGCAACCTCGTCGTGCGCCGCGTGCTGCCCGCGCGCGCCGCACGCCTCGTCGGCCCGTTCATCTTCTTCGACGAGATGGGGCCGGCCGTGCTGCCGGCCGGCCGCGGCATCGACGTGCTGCCGCATCCGCACATCGGCCTGGCGACCGTCACCTACCTGTTCGACGGCTCGCTGATGCATCACGACAGCCTCGGCTTCCGGCAGAAGATCGTGCCGGGCGACGTGAACTGGATGACGGCCGGCCGCGGCATCGTGCATTCGGAGCGCTCGCCCGACGAAGACCGGCCGCGCGAGCAGCCGGTGCACGGGATCCAGACCTGGGTCGCGCTGCCGGTCGAGCATGAAGACACCGCGCCCGCGTTCGTCCATCATCCGGCCGACACGCTGCCGTCGTTCACGCGTGACGGCACGACCGTGCGCGTGATCGCGGGTACCGCGTTCGGGCTCGCGTCGCCGGTCGCCGTGTTCTCGCCGACGCTTTATGCGTATGCGGAATTCGCGGCAGGCGGCACGCTCGCGCTCGATGCCGAACATGAGGAACGCGGCGTATATCTGGTCGACGGCGACCTCGCCATCGACGGCACGCCGCTCGCCCCCGCGACGATGGCCGTGCTCGAACCCGGCGCGACCGTGGCGCTCGCCAGCGCAAGCGGCGCACGCGTGATGCTGCTCGGCGGTGCGCACCTGCCGGGCGAGCGTTTCATCGAATGGAATTTCGTGTCGAGCGCGCGCGCGAAGATCGACGCGGCCCGCGCCGCGTGGGCCGATCAGACCTTCGGCAAGGTGCCGGGCGAAGAAAACGAATGGACGCGCCAGCCGGAACGCAAGGCGTAATAGACGCAATAGGCACGACAGGCAGGATCGCCCACAGGCAACCGACGGCCGGCACGCATGCCGGCCGTCGTCCCGTCCGTGTTACGCCGACGGTTTCAATCCCATCAGCTTCGCCAGTGTCGGCCAGCGGTCGAGCGACTCGATGAACGCACGGCGCGCCTGCTCGTCGACATAACGCCCGGGATCGAGCGCGGGCAGATGCCGTGCGAGGCCGAGCACGTCGTTCGGTTGCGACAGGCGATCGTCGTCGCCATCACCGTGCAGCATTACTGTTCGTCGATCCATACGCCATCCGGAGTCTTCACCGAGTAACCCTCGGCCGTCTGCATCGTCACCGTGCCCTCGTTCTCGCCGACCATCCGCGTGCGCGGCAGGTCGGCCGCGTATTGCGCGAGCGTCGTGCCCGGCTTGAACGGGCTGTTCGACACGAGGTTCGACAGCAGTTGCGCGAGCGCGAGGAAGCTGGTCGGCTGGTCGATCACGGTCGTCGCGCCGTGATTGCCGGCAAAGCCGACGAGCCGCACGCCCACCGGCCCGTGCACGATGCGCGGCGTCGGGATCTCGCGCAGGCCCGCGACCTGGTACTTGTCGCCGCGCAGCGCGGCGCCGTGCTCGGGCACGAACACGATCACCGCACGGCGGCCCGATTGCGCGATCAGGTCGGCGAGGCGGTCGAAGTCGTCCATCATCTTCGTCACGCGCTGCGGATACGAGTCGATGCTCGTCAGCGAGCTGCCGACGATCCGGTTGCCGTCATGCAGGCTGATCGTGTTGTAGTACAGCGCGACCGGGCCTTGCACCGACGCGCGCTGCGCATACCAGTTCGCGAGCGTCGTGTAGTCGTCCTTGATCGCCGAGCCGTCGAACGCGTGCATCGCAACGGGCGCGGCCGCGTTCGAGATCATCGGCGCGTCGGCCACGCCGATGTTGTCGTGGATCACCTGCAGGAAATTGTCGAAGTGGCCGTCGTGGTTCAGCAGCGACTGCACCGAGTAACCGGCGCTCGCCAGTTGCGAGAACAGGTGGCACTGCTGCGGTGCGGGCTTGTACAGGTCGGCATGCGCTTCCTGCCCGCAGCTCGCGCGCAGCACGCGGATCGCCGCCGGGCCGCTGTAGCTCGCGGCCGTGCTGAAGTTCGAGAACAGGTAGTCGAAATGGCTCAGCATCGGATGGTTGCGCGCCTTCGCGGCATCGAGGTCGTCCCACGACAGCGAGCAGATGTGCAGCACGATCACGTCGAACTGTGCGGCCGGATCGCTGCCGAGGTGGCCGAACGCGACCTGTCGCTGCGACTCCTGCGTGCGGAACGTCGCGAGCGCGGCGTTGTGATCCTCGGGCTGGCCGGCGAGCGTCGTGCCCGCCGCGTTCGCCTGCTGCGGAAGCGGTGCGACGACGCGCGCCATCAGCCCGCTGCCGGCCTGCCACAGCGGCATCACGACCAGCACGGCCAGCACGAAGGTCGCGACGCGCAGCCAGCGGTTGACGATGAAGTAGACGATCAGCACGCCGGCCACCGTCAGCACCAGCACGGGCGGCAGCAGGCGCGGCAGCAGCTCCATCCAGTAGTCGAGGCGGAACGTGCTGACTTCCTGCGCGGCCTCGGCGAGACGGGCAAGCGGCGGCGCATGCAGCTCGCGCGCGAGCAGCGGCACGGCGATCGCGATCGCGACGACCTGCCGGACGATGCGCCACGCACGCCGCCGGATCGGCGCGCTCATCGCGAGCGCCACCGCGAACGCGAGGTTCGCGAGCCAGAACGGCTGCAGGTGCCCGGTCGCGAACAGCGCGAACTTCAGGATGAAATACAGATTCCAGAACGTCATCTAACCCACTCCATGATGAGCGCCGCGTCAGTCGCGCGCCCGATCGAGTTTCGGCGCCAGCATGGCCTGCAGGCCGCGCGCCGCACCCTTCCACATCCGTACATAGCCGTCCAGGCCGATGCGCAGCACTTCCTTCAGCCCGCGGAGCGGCGTGTCGACGCGCTGGCCTTCGTGCCAGTCGAGCCACGCGTCCGCGCGCCCGAACGTGCATTGCACGAGCTGGCGCTCCTGTTCGAGCGTCAGTTCCTCGAAGCTCACGCCGATATGGGTCGGCGTCACGCGGCTCACGCGCACCGGGAACGGGAACGGCCGGTCGCCGCGCGTCACGCACACCGTCAGCGTGTCGCCGACGGCGACCGGGAGCCCCGGCACCGCTTCGAGGCCCAGGCCGCCGGTCGAGTAGTCGCTCGTGAAGCATGCGGCCGTCGAGCCGTCGGCGAGCAGCAGCGTGGCCGGCACGCGCATCGCGATCCGGTGCGTGACGCGCACCTGCCTGGTCTCGCGCGCGACGGCCAGCGCGGCGCCGAGCATCGCGAGGTTGTACACGGTCCAGCCGAGCGTGATCAGGATCGTCGACGCCTCGTCGCCCTGGTCGGCCACGAGCCGCCAGATGCCCGCGAGAATCGCAAGCACGTTCAGCCCGAACAGCACGAGATACGGCTTCGACGTCGACCAGTCGACGTAACCTTCGTCGATCTTGCCGCCCTTGTCGGTCACGTTGAACTTGCCGTGCTTCGGGCTGAAGAACGCGACGGTGGTCGGAAGCGCGATGTACCACGCGAGCACCGACTCGTAGACCTCGGCCCAGAACGAATGGCGGTAGCGCCCCTGCATCCGCGAGTTCGCGACGTTCGCGAGCACCAGGTACGGGATCACGTAACTCGCGAGCGCGAGCGACGACGCGTTGATGAAGTACAGGTGGAAGAACAGGTACGCGAGCGGGATCGTCAGGAACACGAGCCGCGGAATCCCGTAGAAGAAATGCAGCATCGCGTTGCCGTAGCAGATCCGCTGGATCAGGCCGAGCCCGCGCCCGAGGAACGGGTTGTCGATGCGGAAGATCTGCGCCATCCCGCGCGCCCAGCGCGTGCGCTGCTTCACGTGACCCGCGAGGCTTTCGGTCGCGAGGCCGGCCGCCTGCACGGTCGGCAGGTACGCCGACGTATAGCCGCGCCGGTGCAGCTTGAGCGCCGTGTGCGCATCCTCGGTCACGGTCTCGACCGCGACGCCGCCCACCTCTTCCAGCGCGCTGCGCTTGAGCACCGCGCACGAGCCGCAGAAGAACGTCGCGTTCCACAGGTCGTTGCCCGACTGCACCAGGCCGTAGAACAGGTTGCCCTCGTTCGGGATCTCGCGGAACGTGCCGAGGTTGCGCTCGAACGGATCGGGCGAGAAGAAATGGTGCGGCGTCTGCACCAGCGCGCACTTCGGGTCGCGCAGGAACACGCCCATCGTCGTCTGCAGGAACGAGCGCGTCGGCACGTGATCGCAGTCGAAGATCGCGATGTATTCGCCGTGCGTCTTCGGCAGCGCGCGGTTGATGTTGCCGGCCTTCGCGTGGCGGTTGTCGTCGCGCGTCAGGTAGTCGATGCCGGCCTCGGCCGCGAACGCCGCGAACTCGGGGCGCCGGCCGTCGTCGAGCAGGTACACGCGCAGCTTCGCGCTCGGCCAGTCGATGCTCTGCGCGGCGAATACCGTCGGCTTCACGACCGACAGCGGCTCGTTGTAGGTCGGGATGTAGATGTCGACGGTCGGCCAGGTGTCGGGATCGTCGGGCAGCGGCACGATCGGCCGGTCGAGCGGCCAGGCCGTCTGCACGAAGCCGAGCAGCAGGATCATCCACGTATAGGCTTCCGCGCCGTACAGCAGGTAACCCGCGACGGCCTCGACGGGGCCGCGGAAATCGAGCGTCTGCGTGGTGCGCCACCACACGTAGCGCACCGTCGCGAGCAGCGCGAGCGACGCGAGCGCGAGCGTCGGCAGATGGCCCGGCAGGCGGCGCAGTGTGAGCGCCAGCACCGCGACGATCGCGAAGAACGCGAACTGCGCGCCGGGCATCAGCGGCGACATGCCGGCCGCGGCCCACAGCAGTGCGCCGGCCACCAGCAGCAGCGGCGCGAGCCAGCGGCGCCGGCCGACGCCGTTCGCGCGCGCGTCGAGCCAGCCGCCCCAGCGCACCCATGGCAGACGCTCGAGCAACGCGTTGATGCGCCGGCCGACCGCGCGCCCGGCCACGTAGACGGGCACGACGTACTTGTCGAACCAGGCGAGCGGATCGCGCGCGGGGCGGCCGTCGGCCGCGCGCGGCGCCCGCACGATCGCGCGCCACAGCCATTCGCGCGGGCTGAGCGGCTGCAGCACGCCCCACTCCTGCGCGAGCCGCAGCGACGCGACACGCACCCAGCGGCGCACGTGATCGGGCCGGCCGGGCGGCGGGGCGTGGAAGAACAGCCGCACGAGCCAGTCGACCAGCGTGCGTTGCGCGGGCAAGCCGATGCCGCTCGCGAACCAGTCGGCCGTGCGGCGTCCGAATGCGCGCAGGCGCGGCGCGATGCGCGCGTTCATCGCGCCGCTCCGCGGCGAACGGCCGCGCGTGCCGCCAGCCAGGTATCGACCCAGTTCGCGACGCCGTTCAGGTCGTGCGACGCCTGCGAATACGGCGCATCGTCGAAGATCCAGCTGCCGCGCGCGAGCGCTTCGGGCACGGCCGCATCGACGTGGATGCGCTGCTCGAGCATCGACGCCGGCCCCGCGACCGCACGCAGCATCGCGAGCGCGTCGCGCTGCATGTCGCGCGCCGGATTCAGCCGGTTCACGACGATGTGCAGTTCGCCGCCCGCCCCGAGCGCACCGAGCCGCGCGGCCGTCGTCGCACAGGCGGCCGGCTCGGGCGGCACGACGACGAGCGTCAGGTCCGCGCGGCGAATCGCCTGCTCGGCCTGCGTCGACGGATAGCGCGCGGTATCGATCAGCACGACGCCGTCGGCCGGCAACGCGATCTCGTCGAGCGCGCGCGACAGCCACGCAGGATCCGCCGCGAGCCGCGCATCGCATGCGGCCGCGCCGGCCGCGTCGACCTGCCCGTAAGGCACGAACAGCACGCCATCGGCGTTGCGCCACGTGTGCGCATGCCACGGCTCGGCGCCGCCGAGCACGCTCTGCGCGAGGCCGTGTTCGGCCAGCGTGTCGAGGCCGAGCGTCGCGCCCATCAGGTTCTGCGCATCGAATTCGACGGCGACGACCGGCCGGCCGCGGCGCGCCAGCAGCACCGCGAGCGCGGCCGTGAGCGTCGTGCGGCCCGCGCCCCCGGTCGTCGACGTAATGGCGATCGTCTTCATCGGGCCACCTCACCGTGACGTTCGTCACGCTCGCCACGCTCGCGCCCGGCATCGGGCAGCAGCCGCCCGCGCAGCGCGACCGGCACGAGTTCGCACGGCACCGCGTCACGCCGGTCGATCCCGCGCGGTGCATGAAAACCGTGGCCGATGCCGAGATGCTGCGCGACGATCCACACGGGCACCGCGATCGCGATGCCGACGATGAATCCGATGACGAGTTCGGCGATCATGCGACCCCCTCCTTGCGCAGCGGCATCGCGCTGCGGATGGCGCTGCGCTTGCGCGCGGCGAGTATGACGGGTTCCGGCGCCGAAGCGTCGGCAGCCGCGGCCGCCGCAGCCGCCGGCATCGCACCGATCGCCTCGAGCGCGACGATCGTATCGATCGCGTCGATCGCACCGCTCACTTCGCCCGCGTCGGGCAACGCGTCGCCGGGCCCGGTGCGCGCGAGCGGGGCGCGACTGGCGCCCGCCGGCTGCGCGGCCCCGAACAAGTCGCTGTAATCGGCGATCGGCGCACGCCGGTTCTCGGCCTTCAGCGCGTTGAGTTCGGTATCGATGCTGCCCTGCCCGAGACACACGACGCGGTCGGACAGCGTGTCGACCGGCACGTCGAAGATGCGCGCGAGCGCGTCCTCCGCGTCCGCCGGTTCGCACGCGAACAGGAACACGTACAGGTGCGCGGCATCGGCCGTCACGACGTCGCCCGCGCGGCGCGGGCGGCAATGCCGCAGCGCGTCGACGTGCGACACGCCGGGCAGCAGCGCGATCTTCGCGAGCGTGTGCGGCAGCGCGAGCACGGCGCCGCGATCGAGCACCGCGCGAATCCGCAGGCAGAACGCGCCGACCGCCAGATAACCGAGCACCGAATCGCCGAGCGCGGCCGCGAGCGCCGCACGATAGTCGGCCGCGACGGGCCGCGCATAAAGCTGGCCGCGCAGTGCATGCACGGCCCCCTGCAGTCGCGATACCGGCAGGTCGCGTGCGATGACGCGGCTCGCGCCGACGCTCAGCACGAGCATCTCGAACTGCTGGCGCAGCACTTCGCCGCGCTCGACGACCGCGATCTTCAGCGCACCGCCGCACTGCCGGCGCAGCGTGTGCACGTCCGCGCACAGCGCTTCGAGCTGCGCATGCGAACGGAACACGAGCACCGCGGTCGCGGCCTGCGCATGCGCACAGGCGGCAACGACGGCCGCGTTGTCCTCGACGATTTCCCAGCCCTGCGGCGCGCGGTTCGTGCCGTCGAGCACCGCGCGGCTGACGACGACGCGATCCTCGTCGCTCGCGAGCTTCATCCGGTTCGCCGGCTCGGTCGCGCCGCCGTCGATGCTCGCCGACAGCCGGCCGCCCGGCGCGAAACGCAGCGGCCGTACCTCGCCGGCCGCGAGCGTATCGCCCGCGCGCCAGAAGTCGACGATCCACAGCAGCTCGCCGTGGGTGCGCTGCAACTGCGCGACGCCCGAGCAGATACCGTGGAAACCGCTGCGCGGCGTGCGATCCGCATCGCGCACGAGCGGTGCATCGTCGGTGCGTGCCGCGTCGTCCGCGCGGGTCGCTTCGGGATCGAGCAGCAGCACGAGCGCGATCCGGCGCGTGCGGCACCAGTCGGCGAGCGCGTGCGCCTCGTCGGCGAGCGCGATCGGGTCGTCCCAGCTGAACCAGCGCTGCGCGCCCTCGACGAAATACAGCGAGCGTGCGCGAAAGCCGTAACGCTTCATCGCGCGCAGGCCTCCGGTCAGCCGCGCGAACGGGCCCGGTGCCGCGCGACGCGGTGCGTCGGCCGTCGCGCCCGCGCCTGCGCCCGTGCCGTCACCGCCGGCCGGCTCGGCCGCGGGCGGCATCGCCAGCACGTTCAGGTTGCGCGGCCAGCCGGCCGGATGCGCGCCGTCCGCGAAACCGCGCGCCCGCATCTGTTCGGCAACGTGCGCCGCGTCGCGCGCGAGCACGACCGTCACGTCGCGCGTGCGCGCCTGCCGCGCGCTCTCCCACACGAGCGCATCGCAGGCCGGCGTGCCGCCGGCCGCGTAGATCGCGTACAGGCCGCCGGCTTCCAGCTGTGTCCACGCGTCGGGCAAGCCGTCGATCGCGAGCCGGCTCACCGTGCCGGCGCGGCCGCCGGCCGGCCCCGCGCCCAGCAGCGCACGCAGGCGGCCCAGCAGGCCGGCGGCGCCGAGCGCGGGACGGGTGGCATCGATTTCCGTATTCACGGCGCGTTCCCCTAGTAATCCGAATAAAGCCGCACGGGTGTCGGCGTGACGAGCCAGCTGCGTTGCGCACGGGCATCGAACGCATAGCGCAGGTACACGAGCGCCGAACTCGGCGCGTAGTCGTGCGACCGGTCGACGTGCAGCTGCGCGCCGACGCTCAGGTGCGGGTTCACGCGATACTCGACGATCCCGTTGATGCCGTACGAGAACGACACGCCGCGCGTCGAGCTGCCCGCGTACACGAACCCGGCCGCCACCTGCGCGGCCCGCTGGTCCGAGAACGTCGGGTAATACAGCGAATCCTTCTCGTAGCTGTTCGAGATCCCGCCCGTGACGGTCAGGTCCCACGACAGCGCGTCGTGCCGGCCCGCCCATTCGATCGGCACGCCGAGCGACAGGTAGCGCTGCGGGCTGTAGTAACCGCCCTGCCCGTAGGTGTAGTAGCGCAGGTTCTGCGCGTAATGCCACGCGTTGCCGACGAGCCCCGTGCTGACCTTCATCGTCGCGCGCTCGTACACGGGCACCGTGAAGCCGGTGCGCAGCGTGACTTCCGCGTTGCGCTCGACGTTTCGGCCGGACAGCACGCCCGCGCCGAGTTCCGCGAACAGGTTCGTGCGGCCGACGTCGACCGACGCGCGCAGGTTCACGCCGTCGCGGCGCACGCCGCCCCAGACCGCGCCCGTCCACGGGTCGCGCATCCCCGCGTACGACAGCACGCTGCTCGTTTCCGGCCGCCGCGACGCGTTCACCGAGAAGCTGGCCGGGCCCGCGTCGAACCGGTAACGCACGCCGCCGACGAGGTAATGCACGGGAAAACCGAGCGGCGACGTGCCGAGGTCGACGCGCCATGCGTCCGACAGATAACCGGCGCCGAGCGCGACGCCCGTCGTCGACTGGTGCCGCGAACCCGGCGGATTCGCGATCGATGCGGGCGTCAGCGCGTTCTGCGCCTTGAGCGCCGCGAACGTGCCGAAGGTCTTGAGCGAATACGCATTCGCGTCGCTCGTATCGAGCGTGCCCGGGTCGAGATGCACGGTGTCGATCTGCGCGAACACGTGGCCGTCGTAGCGGACCGGCATCTGCATGTAGATCGGCACCTGCTGCGCGCGATACGAAGAGATGCCTTCGTCGCCCGACTTGTAGGCAGGCGTCCAGCCGGTCTCGATCTCGGGATTGCGCCGCTGCTCGAGATCCGCGAACGCGGCCTGCGCGGGCGTCAGGCCGTCACGGCCCGGGCTCACGCCCGTCGCGCGCTCCTGCGATTGCGACAACCGGTACAGCGACGCCGCGTCGTCATAGCGGCCCTGCGCCTCGGCCACGCGCCCGGCCGCGACCGTCACGTCGGCGCGCGCCGGATACGCGGCATGCAGCCGGTCGGTCACCTGCGCGGCTTCGTCCGCGCGGCGCAGCGCGTTCAGGCGGCGCACGGCCGACAGTTGCGTGTCGACGTCGTCGTCCGGCGTGCGCGCGAGTACCGCCTGCACGCGCGCCAGCGCGGCGGCACGGTTGCCGCTGTCCTCGTCGATGCGTGCCAGCGCGAGCTGCGTATCGGCATCGTCCGGCGTGCGCGCGACGACCGGCGCGAGCGCATCGCGCGCCGCGTCGTAACGGCCTTGCGCGCGCTCGAGATCGGCCCGTTCGAGCGCATGACGCTTGTCCGCGCGGCCGGCCGGGCTCGCACGATCGAGCAGCTTGCGCGCCTGTGCGTAGTCCTGCCGTGCGATCGCCTCGTCGGTCTGCCGCAACACGAGCCGCAGCGACTGGTCCTCGATCCGCGCCGTCTGCGCGGGCGTCAGCGACGGTTCCCGGCGCAGCGCGTCGAGCCACGCGGCAAGCGCGTCGTCGCGCCCCGCGCTGCCGAGCAGGTCGCCATAGCGCAGCCGCACGTCCGTATCGGCTTCACGCGGGTGCGCGGCGATCCAGTCGTGCAGCGGTGCGAGGCCGCGATCCGGTTCGCCCGCGTCGATCCACTGCGCGCCGATCGCGGCGAGCATGTCGGGATCGTCCGGCGCGCTCGCCTGGGCCTGCGCGAGCGACGCGGCGAACGCCGTGCGGTCGCCGCGCGCGAGCGCATCGCGTGCGTCGGCCAGCGCGCGTTGCGCATCGAGCTTGCGCGCGAGCGCGCGCATTCCGTCCGTACGATGCGCGTCGTCGACCGGCGCGAGCGCGGCCTGCGCGCCCGCCGCGTCGTCGACGGAGTTGCGATACAGCGCGGTCGCGTAGCGCATCTCGGGCGTCGCGCCTTGCGCGAGCCCGTCGTCCATCACCGTGCGGCCGAGCTGCGGCAGCCCCATGTCGCGATAAAGGCGCGCGAGCGCGAAGCGCGTCCACGGCGCGTCGGGCGCCGCGCGCACGGCCGCCTCGTAGCGCTGCGCGGCGGGCCCGCGTTCGCCCTTGTCCGCCAGCGCGCGCGCCTGGTCCGCGAGCAGGTCGGCACGCAGGCCGTCGAGCGCGTGCCGGTCGTCGCGGCCCGTCACGCGGCCTTGCAGCGCGTCGAGCAGCGGGCCGATCCGGTCCGCGCGGCTGGTGTTCTGATACAGCGTGGCCGTGTCGCGCACGGCCGCGAGGCTCGGCGAACGCGCGGCCAGCAGCTCGCGCAGCAACGGCTCCGCGCGCGCCCAGTCGCGCTGCGCGAGCAACGCATCGGCAAGCTGCAGCTTCGCGTCCGGACTGTCCGGCTGCATCGCGAGTGCCGCACGCGCCGCGCGCTCCGCGTCCTGCGGACGTCCCGCGGCGGCCGCCGCGCGGCCTTGCGCGAGCAGCCCCCAGAACTGCGCGGTGCGCGCGAGGCCCTGCCATTTGCCGCGCTGGTCGGTCGCGAGCGTCGCGGCGCGCGTGAACAGCGCGCGCGCCTCGTCGTGCCGCCCTTCGCGCAGGCGCAGCAGGCCGAGGCCGCCGACCGCGTCGGCGTCGTCCGCGCGTGCGCGCGCGGCGCGCGTCAGCAGCGGATCGGCGCCGGCCAGGTCGCCGCGCGCGAGCGCCTGCAGGCCGCGCTGCTGCGCGATGTAGTCGGGATCGCGCTCGAGCCGGCGCTGCGCGTCGCGCTGGCGATCCAGTGCCGCCGCGCGATCGACGAATTCGGTGTCGTCCGGCACGAGCACGAGGTACGCATGCAGCGCATCGAGATACGCGGGATCGCTGCCGGCCGACTGCAGCACACGCCGCCACTGCGCCATCGCCTCCGTATGGTCGGCGTCGGCGCGCTTCGCGAGCGCCCACGCGAGCCGGTTCGCCTCCGGCCGCGTGTCGGCACGCTGGTTCAGGAGCCGCACGAGCGCCATCGCCGCGCTCGTGTCCTGCGGATCGGCCGCGACCGCGCGGCGCAGCGCGGCGATCGCCGGCTCGCGCCCGCCCGGCGCATTCGACACGATCTGGTAGTACTCGGCGCCGAGCGCACCGTCCGGCGCACCGTTCGGAAACAGCGCGACGATCCGCCGTGCCGCCTCGTCGGCACGGCCGCTGCGCGCGAGCAGGCGAATCTGCGCCATCTCGCCGCGCCCGCTCGTCGCGACGCGATATTCGTCGGCGACCCGCCGCGTGGCAGGCGCATTCGGCGACTGTGCCTGCAGGCGCGCGAGCGAGGCCTGCGCGCCTTTCGCATCGCCGAGCCGCAGCAGCACGCGAACCTGTTCGGCCAGCAGCCCGGGATCGCCCGGCGCGATCAGCAGCCCCTTGCGCAGCGCGTCGCGCGCAAGGTCGTCGCGATGCTTGACGCCCCACATCCGCGCGGTGTCGAGCTGGCGCTGCGCATCGGCGGACGCGGCGGCCGCCGGCGTCGCGGAGGATGCCATCGTCGTGCCCGGCGCGGTGCCCGGTGCCGCCGCGCACACCGACGACGCGAGCCACGCGAATCCCGCGACGTGCGGCGCGGCGCGCTTCAGCGGGCGGCGCACGAGCGGCCTCCCCAGCGGGCGTCGAGCGTGCCGTCCGCGCCGAACCGGTAGCGCCCGTCGCGCCAGCCGAGCCCGAACAGCGTCAGCACGCTCGTGTAGTAACCGGGCGCCGACTGGCGCGCGAGCGTATCGACACGCGCCGCCTGCGCATCGGCGAGCGCACGCTGGCCGCGCGCGTCGAGAAACGGCACGGCGGCCGCCGAAAACCCGCCGTTGCCGTCGTTCGGCCCCGCGACGCCCGTCGTCGTGTCGACCTTCTCCGGCGGCGCGCCATGCGCGGCGATGTAGTCGGCGAACGGCGCAAAGCGTGCGAGCAACGGCGCGGCGAGCGGATCGGCGCGGTCGAGCATGCCGGCCCACAGATACACGCGGATCGCGTTGTACGCGCTCTCCGCATGCGTGTCGCGATCGGGCCCGAAACCCGTGCCCGCGCGATACAGCGCCCAGTCGGGCGAAAAGCCCTTCGGTGCCGTGTCGAGCAGCACGCGGCCGGTACTGGCGGCGAGCGCGGCCCAGCGCCGGTCGTCGGGCAGGCGCGCGCCGAGCGCGCGGATCACCTGCGGCGGCGAATAGCTCGGGTTCACGCGCCACTGGCCGTCGGCCAGCTTGAACCCCGTCGGCCCCGGCAGCAGCGTGAGGCCGAGGCCCGGCACGGTCGCGGTCTCGTCGTCGAGCACGCGCTTCGCGAGCAGCGCGCCGCGCGCCGTGTAGCTGCGCTCGTGCCACAGCCGTCCGGCCTCGACGAGTGCATACGCGATCCACAGGTCGGCGTCCGACGCCGCGTTCGCGTCGAGCACGCGCCACGCGCCGTCGGGCGCACGGCCCCACAGCCACGCCGGCAGGTGCGCGCTCAGGTCGCCCTGCGCGAGATTGTTCTCGGTCCATGCGAGGATCGTGTCGAACATGCGCCGGTCGTTCGCGACCAGCGCGAAGAAGAGTCCATACGCCTGCCCCTCCGACACCGTGCGTGAATCGGCCGAGCCGACGTCGATCACGCGGCCGTCGGCCGAGATGAAATCGCGCTTGAACGCGTCCCAGCGCGGCCACGCGGCGCCGCATCCCGCGTCGGCCGCGTCAGCCGTGCCCGCGGCGTGCGCGCGCGCGGCCATGCCGGCTGCCGTGCACGTCATCGCCACCGCCAGCGCGAGTACCGCGCCGACGCGCCGCGCCGGCCGCGTTGCCCGTCGCTTCGCCATAACCCGCGCCATCCGTTACATCCCCCGTCGACGCGCGGCGATTCTCTGCAGCACGCTAAACACGCCGAGCGCGAGCAACAGCCCCGCGACCACGCCGACCGCGCCGAGCACGACCGGATGCCGCGCCGCTTCCGTCCACACGCGCGCATACCACGGCACGAAGCCGACCACGTAAGGCTCGCCGACGCGCAGGCTGTCGACCTGCCCCGGCCGCACCAGCGCGAGGTCGCCCTGCAGCTGCGACACGAGCCCGGCGTTCTCGAACACGTCGAGCAGGTCGCCGAGGCGCGGCTGGTCGGTCGCCGTCAGCGCGACCACGCTGCGCCCCCGGCTGCCCGGCAGCTCGAACCCGGCAAGCGCCGCGAGCGAGCCGGTCTGCTCGATGTGCGCGCCGCCTTCGGCCAGGCCGACGCCGTTGCGCCAGCGCTCCTTCACCGAGAACGCGATGCGCGCGGTGCCTTCGCCGCCCGCGCCGCCCTGCTCGCCGATCACGAGCGGCAGCGCCGAGCGCCAGTGCGCGAGCAGCGGCGACGCGGGCGAGCCGTCGATCACGAGCAGGTCCTTGCTGCCCGACAGCGCGGCGACGTCGCCGGGACGCGCGACCTGCACGCGCAGGGCCGGAAACCCGGTCCATTCGCCCATGTGGCCGAGCATCGTCAGGTAGGCCTCGAGCTCCTGCGGCGACGGCCGGTCGGGCATCACGACGGCCGTCTGCGACAGGTCGGCGAAGCGCGTGAACGGGAAGCCGCTGTTCGCGAAGAACGCGAGGTTCGGCAATTGCGCGTAATGGACGAAGTGCGAGAAGTCGATCGTCGAATCGGGATCGATCGCCGCGCGCTGCGGCTCGGTCGCCGTGCTCGAGCACAGGCCCGTCTTCTGCGAGTCGAGCGTGAAGCGGAACTGCAGCTGGTTGCCGCTGCCGACCCGGAACGCCGGGATGTCGACGTCGCTCGTCACGCGCCCTTCGGGCACCGACAGCAGCGGCAGCTGCATGCGGCCGTGCGCGTCCTCGGCATGAGCCGGCCCGAGCCGGTACGACTTCACGAGCTGCTCGTTGATCTCGACGGCGAGCGTCGAGTTGTCCTGCACGGTCGGCGCCGTGTAGCGGTAGCGCAGCGTGATCGGCACGCCCGCGCCGTTCCACGAATGCAGATCGGCCGGCACGCGCAGGTTCAGGCGGATGGCGTCGGGCGTCGTGCCGCGCACTTCCAGCTGGCGCGTATCGGATACGAGCTCGCGGAACGCGATCGGCCGGTTCACGGGCAACCAGCGCGGCGCGTCGTACGGCTTGCGCGGCGCGCCGGGATCGACGTGCGCGACCGTCGCCGCCGGCCCCGACAGCGCCGCGCGGCCCAGCACGAGCGTCGCGACCGCATCGTCGACCTCGGCCGCCGTGCGGCCCGTGACGACGAGCAGCTTGCGCCCCGGCGCAGCCGGGTTGTCGGCCACCGCGAGCAGCGGCCCGTTGATCGCCGGCAGCGCGAGGCCGCCCGGCAGCGTCGCGGCCGTGCCGATCACCACCGCCTGGTCATCCGTCGGCAGCCCCGACGACACCGGGAACCGCGCATGCCGGTAGTCGGCCAGCGCGCCGAACCACGACGCGAGCACGCCCGCGCTGCGCAGCGTCGCCGAATCCGGCGACGCCGGCAGCACGAACGGCAAGCGCACACGGCCGTTGTCGCGCCGGTCGAAGAACGGCGCGGGCAGCAGCGCGAGATCGTTCGGCAGGCGCACCGGCGACTCGTCGAGGATCAGCTCGCTCTTCGGGCTCACGTCGGCCCATAGCGCCGAGTTCGACGGATCCTCGCAATGGTCGAGCGTGTAGTGAGCGATCAGGCGCAGGCCGATCTGGTTGAAATCCGAGAAATAGCGCGGATCGATCGGGATTTCCTGCGTGACCGTCCGGCCCGCCTGCGCGGCGTCGAACGGAACGGTCGCGATCACCTCGCCGTTCACCGACACCTTCAGGTGCGACATCGGGAACACCAGCGACGGCGAATAGGCGTAGGTCAGGCGCAGCCGCGCGCCGGTGACCACGCGGTCGAGCCGCACGCCCGCGTTGATCGTGCGCGCGTCGTCGGCGCCGCGCAGGCGCAGCGGATCGAACGCACCGAGCGACGCGAACGGCAGGTGCACCGTCGTCGCCGGCAAGCCGGCGGACGGCGCACTGGCCGCCGCGGGCGCGGGCGCGGCCGCGAGCACCGGCGCCGGCATCGCGCCCGAGGCCGCGGCGGCGGCTGCCGGCACCGCCGGCATCGGCGCGGCCGACAGCGCGGCTGCATGAAATGCGCCGACCATGGCGGCCGACAGGACGAACAGCGACACGGCCGGCTTCATGCGCCGCTCCGTTTCATCAGGATCGTCAGGTCATTCGTTGCATCGGAACCGATGCGCGCAAAGCAGCTATGCCCGTGAGTGAACAATCCCACTGCTTCCCCTCATATCTATCCAACTGGCCTGAATCATTTATCGAAACGATGCGGCGATTTCTTTAATCGCCTGTCATCATGCTGCGCGCGCGCCTGGCACCGGCACACGCTCATTCGTCACACTATCTCAAAAATAGGACAAAACTTACCCCGATTCGCGACGATGAAGCGAAAAAAACCTCAATCCAGTCGAAAATGCTGCGCGAGAGGGATGAATGGTAAGAATTGCGCCGTTGTCGCCCGACGGGCCGAACGGCATACTGCCGGCGCGGTTCGGCCGGCCGGCGGCGGTCCGTTGCAGACCGCCCCGGAACGCGCCGCCGCGAAGCGGCGCGTATGCTACCGCAATCCCGTGCCGCCGGACGTGCTTTCTTTCACGGAAAACTGACTTGAATCAAATCGCCGACACCGTCACTCCGTCCCCCGACACCCTGCTGCGCATCATTGCCGCCCAGACCGAGATCGCGAAGCTCGGCCTCGACCTCGGCAGCGTGATGGCGTATGTGGCCGAGCAGGTGCCGCAGCTCACCGGTGCGAGCGCCGCCGCGGTCGAATTCGCCGAGGGTGACGACATGGTGTACCGCGCCGCGTCGGGCACCGCGGCCGGGATGCTCGGCCTGCGGCTGCGGCGCTCGGGCAGCCTGTCCGGCCTGTGCGTGCAGCAAGGCGAGTTGCTCCACTGCATCGATTCGGAAACCGACCCGCGCGTCGATCGCGACGCATGCCGGCGTGTCGGCCTGCGTTCGATGCTCGTGATGCCGCTCACCCATGCCGACACGACGGTCGGCGTGCTGAAGGTGATGTCGCCGGAAGTCGACGGCTTTTCGCCAGCCGATGCCGGCACGCTGCGGCTGACGGCCGACCTGATCGCCGCCGCGATGTTCCACGCGGCACGCAACGAGGCGAACGAACTCTACATGCGCGCGACGCACGACGCGCTCACGGGGCTGCCGAACCGCGCGCTGTTCTACGACCGCCTGCGGCAGTCGATGCACACGACGCTGCGCGCGAACGGCCGGCTCGGCATCCTCAACATCGACATGGACGGGCTGAAGCCGATCAACGACGGGTTCGGCCACCGCGCGGGCGACGCGGCGCTGCGCGAGATCGCCACGCGGATGCAGGGCGCAGTGCGGCGCTCGGACACGGTCGCGCGTATCGGCGGCGACGAATTCGCGGTGATCCTGCCGAACATCGGCAACCGCGACGACGCGCATGCGCAAAGCACGCGGCTCGCGCGGCAGGTCAGCGAACCGTTCGAATTCGAGGGGCGCCCGCTGCGGCTCGGCGTCAGCGTCGGGATCGCGCTGCTGCCCGACGACGGCACCGACATGACCGCGCTGATCGAGCATGCGGACCAGGCGATGTATGAGGTGAAGCGCACGCGGTCGCAGCGGACGGCTCACGCGTAACGCACATCCCGAGGCGGCTTCCTCGATGAACCCGTAGCCGGAACGACAGCGTCGACCACGCACGGCGGGTTCGCACGGCCGCTGACTAGCCCACCTGCGCAACAGCGATCGCAAGCCCGACCACGAGCCACTGCACGATCGCGACGAGCACGCCGGCCCGGCACAGCCCGACCGCGCCGCGCACGCGTGCGTCGAGCGCGCGGCCGGCCTTCGATGCGTCGATCCAGCCGAGATCGGCGAGCGCGCGGTCGAGCGCGGCGAGGGCGTCGTCGACCGACGCGTCGCCGGCCGCCGCACGCGCAAGCGCGGCAAACAGCCGTCGGTCGATCTCGATCCGCACCGCAACCCACAGCGCCGCGATCCCCGACCCGGTACTGACGACGGCCAGCAGCACGCGCGCGACCGTCGCCGGCGCCCAGCCCGACGCGATCCACCAGCCCGCGCCGGCCGCGGCCAGCGCGGCCGCGATCGCCCACGCGCCCGCATCGAGCGCACCGCGCGCGGCGGCAATCCTGAATGGCGCGGACGGGTCGCGCATCACACACCTCCCGCGCCGCGATGGCCATCGATCCAGTGCTGCAGCACGGCCACGCCGTCGTCCGACCACACCGCATGCGGCCGCACCACGCGCACCGCGGCCAGCGCGTCGCGCGCATCGCCGAACCCGCGTCGCGCCGCCAGCCACGCGGCCGCGCACAGCACGCTGCGCCCGTAGCCGAGCGCGCAGCAGACCAGCACGTCGCGCCCTTCCCCGTGCAGGCGTTCGAGCGCCGCGACGGCCTGCGCGAGTTGCGCGGCCGTCGGCGCGACGAGGTCGAGCTGCGGCACGCTCGCATAGGCGAGTGATGCATCGGCCGCCGCCCAGCGCGGCATTTCGGCCGTCAGGTCGACCAGTGCCGTGAAACCGTGGCGGCGCACGTCGGACGTGGTCGGCGTGCGGCCGAGCGACACGCGTTCGTCGATCCGCACCGGCGCCGGCTGCCGGAACGTCCACAGCCGCGAATTGACGAATGCGCCGGCGATCGTCGGCGCGAGCAACCAGCGGATGACGACCGGGAAACGCCCGTGCGCATCCTTCTGGAACGCGCCGGGTGCGCCGCGCCGGTAGATCCACGCGACACACGCGAGCGCCAGCGCGACCCACCCGGCCGCCAGCGCCCAGCCGGGCGCACGCGGCACGCACCAGAGCGCCACGAGCGCGACCGCCGCCGCGCCGAGCGCATAACGACGCGCAAGCGCGCGGCCGGCCGCGCCCGGCGACGCATCGGCGCCCGGCAGCCGGCCCGCGGCATCGCGCAGCGGAAACAGGAACAGCGCGAGACAGCCGACGGCCGCACCGGTCGGCACGTCGATCGCGTGATGCTGGTAGGTCGTCAGCACCGACACGCCGATCGCCGCGAACCAGAGGTGAAGCACGACGCGCGCGAGCGCGCCGCGCACGTGTTTCGCATAGACGGCCCACAGCACGACGAGCAGCCCGATGTGCAGCGACGGTGCCTGGTTGAACGGCTTGTCGAACCCCATCAGCAGCGTGAACAGCGCACCGGCCACGCCGCCCGCGTCGGGCCGCTCGAACCCGAAGCGCAGCGGCCACGCGATGAAGCATGCAACCGAAACCAGTTGCACGGTCAACAGCCGTTTCACGTGATCGAGCAGGTCGGCGCGGCGCGTCCAGAAGAAGAACGACAGCGCATACAGCAGGTCGATCGACCAGTACGGCACGATCGTCCACGGCACGAACGGGATCGCGTGTTCCCAGCCGAACGCGAAGGTCGGCACCGCCGCACGGCGCTCGGCGAGCCAGTTCGCGAAGCCGTAGGTCGAGAAGAACACGGCGCCCATCACCGTGAGCCAGCCGACACGCAGCGCGAACGACGCGTCGCGTGCGCCGGCCGCCGACGCCTGCGCCGTCAGGCCGCGCGCGTCGCCGCCGAACTCGCTCATGACGCGTCGACCCGCTGCGCGAGGCTGACCGTGAAAATGCCCATTTCGTCGATCCGCTGGTCGAGCTTGCGGAACCCCGCGCGCGCGACGAGTTCGTCCATCTCGGCCTGCGAGCGGCGGCGCATCACCCAGGTTGCCTCGCCGCGGTGATTGTTCAGTGCGCGCGCGATGAATTCGAGCTGCGGATGCCACGGCTGCCCCGTATAAACGAGATACCCGCCCGGCGGCACGGCCTGCGCGAGCCCGCGCAGCGAGCGCTCGATCAGCGCGTTCTCGCCGAACAGTTCGTAGAGGCCCGACACGATCGCGAGCGTCGGACGCGGCTCGAGCGTCGCAAGCGACGCCTCGTCGAACGCGTCGCCGCGCTCGAAGCGCGCGATCGGCTCGAGGCCGCGCTGCGCGATCAGCACGCGCCCGGCCTCGACGTTCGGCGGGCTGTAGTCGCGCAGCGTGATGTCGTCGGGCGCCGCGCCGTCGCGCTCGGCGGCCGACGCGATCGCGTCGAGCACGTAGCGCCCGTGACCGGCCGCGATGTCGACGATCCGCACCGGCGTGCCGTGGCCGCGCAGGCGGCCGATCGCCGCGCCGATCAGCTCCTGCAGATGCACCTTGCGCTGGCGGATGCCGACCCAGCCCGGCGAATCGAGATACGTGCGGTCGATCAGCGCACCGATGCCGAGCCGCCCTTGCGCGCGATTGCGGTACACGTAATCGAGCGTCGAGCCCGAATCGAAACCGAGCCGCAGCCCGAGCGCGATACCGTCCGACAGCGCGCCGCCGGCCTTCAGGCCGGCTCGCGTGAGCGCCCAGTACGCACGCGCGAACGCATTCGCGGGCGGGCGGCCGAGCGCCGCGTATTCGTCGTGGAACGCGCCGCGCCGGTCGGCATCGGCGAGCGACACGCGCGGGCTCGGCGCATCGAATTCGCGCAGCACGAATGCGCGCAGCGGCGCGAGCGCCTGCGCGCGATCGCGTTCGCCGAGCGTGTCGTGATAGAAGCCCGGCAGCACGATGCGCTCCTTGCGCGCGGCGCCAAGGCGTTCGAAGAAGCGGTCCTGCGGGCCGCGATGCACGACCCAGTCGGCGCCCGAGATCAGCAGTTGCGTCGGCACGGTGATCGCGGCCGCATCGGCGACGATCCGCTGCGCGGTGTCGTGCAGGTCGAGCAGCATGTTGACCGCGATCGGCCGCGTGATCAGCGGATCGGACGCATAACTCGCGATCCGCTCTGGATCGTGCGTGAGGAATTTCGGCTTCACGTAGCTGTTCACGTAGAACAGCCCGCGCAGCTTGTGCATCAGCCGCAGGCCCGGCCGCGCGAACGGCACGTAGAGCTTGATGTGAAACGCCGGCGACGCGACGACGAGCGCGCGGATCGGCGGCGCGTAGTCGTGCACCCAGGTGGCCGCGAGCACCGCGCCGACGCTCTGGCCGACCACGGCCATGTCCTCGATCGCGATGCCGTGCGTGTCGCGGATATGTTCGACGAAGGTCTGCAGGTCGCGTACCGACGCGGCCGCGCTCGGGCTGTAGCCGCGCGCGCCGGGCGAGCGGCCGTGGCCGCGCGCATCCCACGCGAAGAACGCGAAATCCGGCAGGTCGAGCTCGTCGACGAGATGCGCGACGCGCGCCGAATGTTCGTGGCCGCGATGCAGCAGCACGATGGCGCCGCGGCAGCGCGGGCCCGTTGCGGGCCAGTGACGATAGAACAGCGTTTCGCCGTCGTGCGTGATGAAATCGGCCTCACGTGCCGTGCGTGCGCTCATGTATTTTTCTCTCGTTTCGTTATTCGAATCTTGGTGCGCCGCCCTCCGGCGCCCGGTACCGCCACTGCTTCAACTACCCTTGACTACCCTTTTCCGCGATGCCGGCCTGCACGCGCCGCACCACGGTCACGATCGACAGCACGATCAGCAGCCGCCACAGCCATGCGGCGACACCGCCGACCGGAAAGCCGAGCCCGATCCATAGCGCGAACGCGCCGAGGGCGAGCGCGCGGTCGCTCTTGCCGAACGGGCCGTCGTAGCGGCGGCTCACGCCGACCAGCGGGCCGATCAGCCCCGCGCATTCGACGATCACCGCCGTCAGCGCAAACAGCCAGACGTCTGCCGGAGCGAACGCCGGAATCGCGAGAAACGGCAGCACCAGCGCGATATCGGACACGACGTCGCCGAGTTCGTTGAGGTACGCGCCGAGCGTGCTCTTCTGGTTGTGCTCGCGCGCGAGCATCCCGTCGATCGCATTGAGCGCCATCCGCACGAACAGCCACAGCGGGATCAGCAGGAACAGCGCGCGGGCAAACACGCCGAGCCCGGCGAGCGCGCCGACGACGATCGAGCCGCCGGCCGCGAACAGCGTGACCTGGTTGGCCGTGACGCCACGCTCGGCGAGCGAGTTCGCGAACGGGCGCAGGCGGTTCTGGAATTTGGGTTTGAGTGCGTAGAGGCTCATCGTTTCGTATTCGTTCTATTCACGCGGCACAGTCGGACACATTTCCCGCCGCCATGCCCCGGGCGGCGAAACGGCCCTGGACGGCCTTCCATGGACGGCCCTAATCGTCGCCGAGCGGCCCCGATGCGTCAAGCAGCGCCCGGCCCGCCAGCACGGCGCCAATCTGGCGTTTTTGACGGAAACTCGCGATAATCCGCTGGCCCGAACGCAGCACGATCCATTCGAACTGCAAACGGGCACTCGTGCAACAGCCGATTATCACGCCGCCGACCGGCGCATTCGCCGAGACGCAACAGCGTGTGGCGGCGAATCGTCCGATTATCGCGGACCTGCGACAGGCAGCCACGAATTTGAAAAAATTTAAACAAGGGCCGTCCGGCGCGCATCCTGCCGCGCCGGCATTCCGGGGTCCCGCCCGCCGCGCAAGCGCCGCGGGCCATGCATGCAGGCAGGAGGCGCAGCGCCGATGAACATTCTCAACGTCTGGCAGCGCGACTTCCTGCTGTCCATCGTGCGGCTCGTCGCCGGCGCGTATCCGGTCTGGCATCAGGGGCCGCCGTCCCCGACGCAGAAGATCTATTTCTCGAACCACACGAGCCACATCGACACGCTCGCGATCCTCGCCGCGCTGCCGCGCGACGTGCGCGCGGTCGTACGGCCCGTCGCCGCGCGCGACTACTGGGACAGCAGCGACGCGAAGCGCCACATCGCGCAGAAGCTGCTGAACGTCGTGCTGATCGATCGCCACCGCGAGTCCGGCGGCGACCCGCTCGACCCCGTGCGCGACGCGCTCCGGCAGGGCCATTCGATCATCATCTTCCCGGAAGGCACGCGCGGCGCCGAGATCCTGCCGCAGCCGTTCAAGAGCGGGCTGTTCCACCTCGCGACCGAGTTTCCGGACGTCGCGCTCGCGCCCGTCTATCTCGAGAACCTGCAACGGATCATGCCGAAGGGTGCGATCTGGCCGGTGCCGCTGATCTGCAAGGTGCACTTCGGCGCGAACGATGCGCTCGGTGCCCAGGAAGACAAGCCGACGTTCCTCGCCCGCATGCGCGACGCGATCGTCGCGCTCGCGCCGCCGCAGCGGCCGGCCGGCTGAACGCAGCCCCCCTTCTCCCCTTTTCCGGATATCCCTCATGCGAACTCTCTTCTGGGAACTGGTCGCGGGCGTCACGGGCGTGCTCGTCATCGCCACCGTGATCGGCGCGATCCTCGGCGCGCGCAGCGGCGGCACGAGCGCGACCATCGTCAACCTGAACCAGCGCATCCGTGCGTGGTGGGCGATGATCGCGATCATGGTCATCGCGATCAGCCTCGGCAACAACGTCACGTATCTCGTGTTCGCGGTGCTGTCCTACCTGACGCTGCGCGAATTCATCACGCTCACGCCGACGACCGCGAGCGACCACACGACGCTGTTCATCGCGTTCTTCGTCGCGATCCCCGTGCAATACCTGCTGCTCGGGATCGACTGGTACGGGATGTACTCGATCTTCGTGCCCGTGCACCTGTTCTTCGCGATGTCGCTCGTGTCGGCGCTCACGCAGGACACGCGCGAATTCCTGAGCCGCAACGCGAAGATCAACTGGGCGCTGATGGTGTGCGTGTACGGGCTGAGCCACGCGCCGGCCGTGCTGATCCTCGACATTCCGCGCTACACGGGACAGAACGCGCTGCTGCTGTTCTTCTTCCTGTTCGTCGTGCAGATCAGCGACGTGCTGCAGTATGTCGTCGGCAAGCTGTTCGGGCGCCGCAAGATCGCGCCGCAGCTGTCGCCGTCCAAGACGGTCGAGGGGTTCGTCGGCGGCGGGCTGCTCGCGACGCTGTGCGGCGCGTCGCTGTATCGCGTGACGCCGTTCAGTTTCGGCGCCGCGTTCGGGATCTCGCTCGCGATCGTGATCGCGGGCTTCGTCGGCGGCCTCGTGCTGTCGGCCGTCAAGCGCTCGCTCGGCACCAAGGACTGGGGTTCGATGATCGCGGGCCACGGCGGGATGCTCGATCGCGTCGACTCGATCTGCTTCGCCGCGCCGGTGTTCTTTCACCTCGTACGGTACCTGTACGTGTGACGCTCGGGCGGCACCGCGCCGCCCGCTCCTTCGCGCGAACGGTCAGTATCCTGCGCGCAATGCCTTGGGCACCACGTAGCGGCCGCGTGCCGCGTCGAACTTCACCGTGTAGCGCGCGTGAATCTCCTTGTCGCCGCGCGAGCCCGTTTCCGTGACCGTCAGCGGATAGACGTCGCCGGTGCCGGTCATGTCGGGCACGATCGAAAACGTGCGGCTCTCGCAACGGGACTTCGCGTTCCCGCAATCGAGCGACCCCGTGTTGTCGAGCGCTTCGTCGATGCGCGGCGCCGCCTCGACGATCGCGTTGCCGACCGGCAGCCAGATCGATCGCATCGCCATCGTATAGCCCTGCAGCGTGACGCCGTCGCCGATCGTGAAGCCGAACAGGTGCGGGCCGTACCGCTCGATGCGCACCGTACCCGGCTCGCCGCGCTTCCCGGACGCGATATCCGTCTTCTTCACCACCGGCTCGAGCGTCTTGCCGTCCGCCGCGGGCTTCAGCACGTACAGGTCGATGGTGCCCGTCGTGCCGTCCGAATCCATCCCCGGCGTGCCGTCCTGCACGGCTGCCTCGGTCTCGCCGCACACCGCGAGCAGATACCGCGGGCCGTCGGCGGTCGCGACGCGCAGCGATCCGCACGGCGAATAAATGAAATCGCCCGCGTCCGACTGCCAGCCCTTGCGGTCCGCGCGCCAGTTGCCGTAGTGGTCGTGGAGGAACGTGCGCAGCAGGCGGTCGGCGGCGACCGGCTCGACCGCCTGCGCCGTCGCGGGCAGCACCGACGCCGGCACCGCACACGCAACGGACAGCGCCAGGCGTCGCAACAGGGGATGAACGGATGAAATCATGTCGGCGTCGGCGGAAACGGAAAGCGGCATGCGAAGTGAACGGGTGGGGGCATCGACGCGTCACCGAGCTTGCGCGACTGGTTCGGGATCGAACGCCGCCAGCCCCGGCCATGCCGCCCGCCCCCACGCACCGTCACCCGGTGCAAGCCAGCGCTGCAGCGTGGCGTCGTCGAACGCCTTGCCGAACGGATCGGCGCGAAACCCGGCCACCCACTGCTTGCGGCCCGCGATATACGCGCTACCGAAATCCGTCCAGCTGTCGAAACAATCCTGCGCGCGCTGCGCGTTGAGCAACAGCACACGCCATGCGGTGTCCGGCTCGGTCCAGCCCATCAGCATCGCCACGCGCGCGAGGAACGCCATCCGCGCACAGGCGAACGCGAGTGCGGCACGCGGGTCGTCGGTCGGCTGCAGCGCATGCAGGTCGGCCCGAAACCATTGCGTCTCGAGCACGCGTGCGAGGTGTGCGCGCGCATCGTCGTCCGTCGCGTCGGTGCGCAACTCCATCTGATGCAGCATCTGCGCGCGCAGGAACTTGCGCGACGTGTCGTTCAGGTGGCTCGTATCCGCATCGTCGAAACCCGAGAACCCGGTCGCCTCCACGTACGGATGCGCGAGCAGCAGCGCCCAGTGCTTGCGGGCGGACAAGGTCGAATGGCGCGCACCGCGCCGGCGGAAGTAGCGCACGATACGCCACAAAATGAACAACGCGACGATCAGCTTGAATGTCATGGTCTTCGCCCCGTCATTCGCCGGCACTGGCGCCATGCGGCGCGTCGTAGCCGGGCCAGCGCACGTTCTCGGTTGCAAAGGCGGGCCGTGTGTCGTCCCGCTGCGCGGACGGCACCGCGGGAGCCAGCGTCGCACGCACCGCGTAACGCACCGAGCCGGCGCGCGGCGGCCGCGCCTGCAACAGTTCGGGCTGCCGCGCGGCGACCAGCCACTCGACGGTCGGCGTCGGCTCGGCGAGCCGCCCGAACAATTGCGGATGGCGCGCGACGAGCCGGGCTTGCGACGCGGCATCCGTCACGTCCTCGATCCTGCACCATCCCGACGCCGTATGGACCACACCGAGCGCGATGCAGTCGGGCGGCGTGTTATCCGTCGTCCCCAGCGTATTCAGGCACGCCAGTACGTCGTCGACATAGCGCTCGACCGGCGGCCGGTTCTGCTTGCCCTTGACCTGATCGACGTCGAGGCCGCCGTCCGCGCGCACCGCGACACCGATCGTGATGTGCGGCTGGCCGCTCGCGTCCCGGAAGCTCAGCAGCCGCAGCGCGCGCGCCTCGATCGCTTCCGCGTAGCGCCCGCCGTAGCCGCCCGTCAGCGCCTGCCGGTCGGCGAACTGCCCGAGGCAATGGCGCATCACGTAACTCTCGAACGCCATTTCGGCGCGCAGCAGCGCGCTGTCGGGCAGGAATTCGACGAAGCGGCCGTTCGCGGTTTCACACCAGGTGCGCAGCGCGTCGGGCTGGCTCTCGCGCCAGCCGCGCGCAATCCGGGCCGCCATCTCCGCATGCTCGCGTTCCCACATCGCGAGCGCCTGCGGGCAATTGACACGGTCGAGCTTGCCGTCGAGACCGGTCCCCTTGCGCGACTCGAGGAACTCGACGAGCGTGGTTTCGAGCGCGAGAAGCTGCGGATCGCCCGGGTCGACCCAGACGACGGGCGCCAGCCTGCCGGCGTCGGCCTCGCCGATCGTCTTCGCGTCCGCACCGAAGCGCCGCGCGACCCACGCCGGCGGCGCGGCATTACCGAGCGCCTGCCGCGCGTCGTCGAGCGACCCGATCGTGCGTGCCGGCTCGAAGTTCGCGACGACGTGCCGGTAGAAATGGTTGAGCAGCCACGCGCGCACCGCGTCGGCATCGCCTCGCGCGGTGCTGCGCGCGGCGATCGCCGCTTTCAGCGCATCGGCGTTCAGCGCGTTGCGCGGCGCATAGCCGGCCCGCCGACCGACGGCCGTCATTGCCAGAACTTCCACCAGCGCTTGCCCGGCGCGGCCGTCGCCGGGCCCGGCGACGCGGGCGGCGCACCGGCCTCGCTGATCCGCCGCTCGATCACGTCCACCTTCAGGTCGAGCGGTTCGGCGGCGTGCCGGTTGCCGGCGAGCACCCGTTCGTAGAAATATTTCACGTCCGGCTGGCGGCCCAGTTCGTACGCCGCGTCGGCGGCCCGGAGCAGCACGTCCAGATCGCGCGACGCGTCGGCCTGCGCACGCGCGGCATCGTATAGCGCCGATGCCTGGTCCGGATGCGACTCCGACATGTGGGCCGCGAACACGAGGCGGGCAATCAGTGCCTCGTTAGGCAACCTGCCGTCGAGCTGGTCGTGCTCGCGCTGCCAGCCGACCAGGCGCTCGAGCCAGATCGGCAATTCGTTGCAGCGATCGACGCGGTACAGCGCGCGCACCACGTCGCGCACGTACCAGTTCGGCTCGTGCCGGCTGTAACCGAATTCGGCGGCGTAGTGCCACAGCTGCTCGGCGGCTTCGAGCATCTCCTCATCCTTCTCCTGGCACGCGAGCACATAGCGCACGCCGTCGTAATGCTCGGCAAACGAACTCGCCGCGATCCCGCTGCGATGCAGGACCAGCGCTTCGTCGTAGCGCTCCTCGCCGCGATAGAGGATCGCGAGGTTGTTGCAGAGCATCGAATACAGGTGCGCGCACGCATCGTACGGATGGCCGTTGCCCGTCTCGAAAAAGCGCTCCATGCAGGCGCGGCCCTGCTCGTACACGGCGATCTTCAGGCGCTCGAGATCGGCGCGCACCGGCGCCTGTTCCGCGGCCGGCAGCGCGTCGATCGCCTCCTCGGCCCTGTCCTCGATCGAGCACGCGTAGCCGTAGCTCCACAAGCCGCTGCGCAGCGGCGGCGGCGGCAGCTTCATCGCGGCGGCGACACCCAGCGCCCGAATGCGGGCATCGGTCAGCATGAACCCGGTGCGGTTGTCGTACATCTCGCCTTCCTGCGCGGCCGCGAGCAGGCGCGCGGCCTGGGTCGTCGCGTCGATGCGGCCGGTTTCGCCGTCGTAGACGGCCGCGAGCCGCGCGATCCACGGATGGCCGGGCGCGCGCCGCAGTGCGACCTCGCGCGCGGCGTCGGCGATCGCGTAGCGCAACGCGTCGCCTTCGAGCGAGCCGAACGCGGCAAAGATCTCGCCATGCGTCGGCGAACGCGCGGCCAGCGCGTCGGGCCCTTCCGCGCCGAGTTCGACGAACCGCTCGAGCGTCGGCTGGAAACCCGCTGCGCGCATCGCGCACAGCGGCCACCAGACCGACGTGTCGGTCGGCTCGGCCAGGCGCGCATGGATGATCTGCCCGACCCGGTCGAGCATGCCGCTTTCGATCTGGTACACGTGGAAGAACGCCCGGCGCCCCGCGTCGTCGAAACGGCCCGCCTCGAGCAGCCACGGCAGTTCGTATTCGATGAAGTCGTCGCTGCCATCCGATTCGAGGCTGTGGCGCGCCATCTCGCAACGGGCCAGCGCGCCCGCGAGATCGCCTTGCGCGTGTGCGGCCCGCGCGGCGAGCCGCGCCAGCCTCACCTCGGCCTCGCGGCGCGGCGGCAGCGCCCAGTCGGCAATGCGCGACTCGACGGCCTGGCGAATGGTGTCGAGCTGCAGCGGCGCGATCTCGATCATCGCCCGGCCGATCCGCAGCCAGTCGTCGGCGTCGATGTCCTGGTCCGCGCCGGCCGATGCCATCGCAGCCACCGCGGCCTCGGCCGCCGCACGCGCGTCGTCGTCCCGGTCGAGACGCCGCAGCGCCCACGCACGCAGGCATTGCCGGTTCGCCTCGTCCCACGCGCGAAACGTGGCGCGGTCGGCAATCGCGCGGTGCAGCGCATGCCGCAGTTCGATCGCGTCGAGCGCATGCTCCGCGTGGTCGAATTCGAGCGTATCGAGAATGCGTGCGCGGACGTAGCGATCGGCATCGAGCGTCGGCGACGTGCGCAGGACGTCGTGCATCTGGCCGATCGCCTCGGTGACGGCGTCGTTCTCGCCGAGGTGCCGGGCGACCTGCAGCCGGTATAGCGCGAGTTGCATGCGGATGTCGGGCCGCGCCTCGGGCGGCGCCGCGTCGTGCACGCCCGCGCCGTCCTCGTCGAGCACGGCGCGCGCGGCGGCCGGATCGCCGGCGCGCATCCACAGCGTGTGCAGGCGCGCGATCGCGTCGAGCGAATCGGCACGCAACGGCTGCGCACGCAGTCGTGCCGCAAGGTCGCTCTCGCGGCTCGAATCGCTTTCCTCGAGATCGGCTTCGAGCCGGTTCATCAGTGTGTCGAGCGGCTGGCCCGTCAGGGGCATCGTCGTCATATCGATATTGGAATAGGCGTTTGTAGTTGTATTGGCGCTGGGAGTCATCGACTTCTCCATCTCGGAATCGCGATAGCTTATCAGGAGACGGCGACCGTGCGCGGCCTCGCCATTCGCGTCGCCCGGCGTTACGATCTCGTTCTTCATCCCCGGACAGGTCGATGCGCACGGTGCGACGGCGCGACGCGCGCCGACCGGTCCCGCCGACCCGGAAACCGCATGAACCTCACCTTGCAGGATGTCGCGTGGCATCGTTCGGTCGGGCGGCTCATCGAGTCGCTCGACCAGCCGGGCTTCTGGCTGGCGCTGATCCGGCTGATCGAGGAATACGTCGCGGTCGACAGCTGGGTCGTGCTGACCTTCGGCGACGGCCGCCCGCAGGTGTTCGCCGAATGCCCGTACGAAGGCGGCGGCCCCGACCCGCTGTTCCGCGACTACGTGCAGGGCCTGTACCAGCTCGACCCGTTCTACATCGCGAACCGCGACGCGCCGAGGAGCGGCCTGTTCCGGCTGTCGGACGTCGCCCCCGAATGCTTTCGCGATACCGAGTACTACACGCTTTATTTCACGCACAACGTCGTCGAGGACGAGGTGCAGTTCAACGTCGTGCTCGACGATGCGCGCACGCTGTGCCTGTCGCTCGGCAGCAAACGACGCTTCAGCCCCGGGCAGGTTGCGCTGCTCGACCTGATCCGGCCGTGGGTGGCCGCGCTGATGCGGCAGCGGCTCGCGTTCGAGCCCGCCTCCGCGGAGCAGGCGCCGCCGCGCCGGGCCGGCGCGCACGATGGCTTCGAGCAGGCGATGGCGCGGCTCGGCACGCCGCTCACCGCGCGCGAACTCGACGTGATCCGGCTGATCCTCAGCGGCCGCTCGAACAAGGAAGTCGCGAACAAGCTGTCGATTTCCGCCGAAACGGTCAAGGTGCATCGGCGCAACATCTACGGGAAGCTCGCGATCAATTCGCAATCGGAACTGTTTTCACTGTTCCTGAAGGCGCAGACCGACGGATAGCGCGCTCCGTCGCGCCCGTTTTCGCTCCCCTGCCTGCATCTTTGCGGCGGCCTTCGACGGCCGCGGCCGGATCATGCCGATGCCGTCGCGGCCCGGTGCGAACCCGCGAGCTTGAATTCGCCGACCGTCTGCGCGAGCTGAGCCGCCTGCTCGCGCAACAGCGCGGCGGCCGCAGCCGACTCCTCGACGAGGGCAGCGTTCTGCTGCGTCGAGTGATCGAGCTGCGACACGGCCTGGTTCACCTGCGCGAGCCCGGTGCTCTGCTCGTTCGCCGCGACCGTCATTTCCGCGATCACGCTCGTGATGCCGCGCACGCCCTCGACGATCTCGTCCATCGTCGTGCCGGCCGTCTTCACGAGCCCCGATCCGCCTTCGATCTTCTCGACGGACGACTGGATCAACTGCTTGATCTCCCTGGCGGCCACCGCGCTGCGTTGCGCGAGCGTGCGCACCTCGCCCGCGACGACCGCGAAGCCTCGCCCGTGCTCGTGCGCGCGCGCCGCCTCGACGGCCGCGTTCAGCGCGAGGATGTTGGTCTGGAACGCGATGCCGTCGATCACGCCGATGATGTTCGAGATCTCGGCCGACGCCTTCGTGATCTCGTCCATCGTCGCGACCACTTCGCTCACCACCTCGCCGCCGCGCACGGCAACGCCCGACGCCGATTCCGCCAGCCGGCTCACCTGCGTGGCCGCGTCGGCCGAGTTGCGCGCCGTGCCGGCGATCTCCTCGAGCGCCGCCGCCGGTCTCCTGCAGGCTCGATGCCGCGTGTTCGGTGCGGCTCGACAGGTCCTGGTTGCCCTGCGCGATCTCCGCGCTCGCCACGCTCACGGATTCGCTGAATCCGCGTATCTGCAGCAGGATCGCGCTGATCTTTTCGGCGAACAGGTTGAAGGCCCGCGCGATCTGCGCGGCCTCGTCGCCGCCGTCGGCCGGCAGCCGCTTCGTCAGGTCCCCGCTCCCGCTCGCGACATCGGTCAGCGCGTCGCGCACGAGCAGCACGCGCTTGAATGCCGCGTTCGTCAACGCGCCGACGAGTGCCGCCGCGACGCAGGCGACGACGAGGATCGCAATGAGCGTCGTCGTCGCGACGGCGCGCATGCCGGCCGTCACGTCCGACCGGTCGAGCGCCATGACGAGCGACCAGTCCGTCCCGGCGATCGGGCGCGCGCGGAGCAGCTTGGTCACGCCGTCCACGTCGATCGCCACCGGTTCGGTCGCCGTCTGCAGGCCGGCGAGACGCTCCGGCGTCAGTTCGGGCGACAGCTCGGCGGCCGGCTTCATGATCAGATCGGTCTTCGCGCCCGCGATCAGGCGCCCGCTCCTGTCGACCAGGAACGCGAAGCTCGACGGCGTCGGATGCATCGACGCCACGATCGCGCTCGCGCGCTCCATGTAGAGGCTCGCCGCGAGCACGCCCTTCAGCGTGCCGCCGCGAACGATCGGGGCGGCGAACGCGAACGCGGGCTTGCCGGTCGACGCGTCGCGGTACAACGCCGTGACGACGAGCCGGCCCGCGTCGACCGCCTGCCTGAACCACGGGCGCGCGGTCGGATCGTAGCCGGCCGCGAGCGGGACGTTCGAATATGCGGTGCGATCCGGCAGGCCGAGCGTGAGCACCTGGAAACCGCCCGATTTGCCGAGCAGCGTCAGCGCCGGCAGCGGATCGCCTTCGCCCGGCGTCAGCGTGTCCGCGAGCGCCTGAGTCTGCTGCGCGCGGCTCGCGACCCACTCGTCGAGCGCGAGCGCGTGGCCGGTCAGGACGGACTGCAGGTTCTGGTCGATGGTCGTGTCGTTGTGCTGCTTGACGACGTAGTACACAAGGCCGCCTGTCACGGCCAGGGCCGTGACCACGATGGCGACGCAGGTCGCCAGAATCCGGGCGCGAATCGATGACAGCATGATGACGGTGATCTCCGGTTGCCGCGTTGTTTTCGGTTGGTCAAATGGGCACTCAACCGTCCTTAACGACCGCACGCGATGCAACTTGAGGTTCGACTGGTCAGACCGGCAAAAAAAGTTGAGCCCGGGCCGGCGACAGTACGCGGGATCAATACCCCCGACGGGTTAACACGCCGGCGGGATGGGAAAGCCGGCGGTTCGGCGCATACTCGGGCGTTCCGACGTCCAACGTTGCGGAGCCGGCCGCGCCGGCCCCGCCCACCGAAATCGCCCATGAAACTGAAGCTCGACATCGTCCAGCTCGCCGGCCGCGACGGCGACACGCACTACAACCTGCAGCGCACGCTCGACGCGATCGCGACCTGCGCGCCGGGCACCGACATCGTGATGTTTCCGGAAGCGCAGCTCACCGGCTTCCTCGATCCGTCGAACCTGGCCGAATGCGCCGAGCCGCTCGACGGCCCGAGCGTCGGCGCGGTCATCGCGGCCGCACGCGCGCGCGACGTTGCCGTCGTGGTCGGGCTGATCGAGAACGACGGCGGCCGCTTCTACAACACCACCGTGTTCGTCACGCCGGACGGCATCGCGCTGCGCTACCGCAAGACGCACCTGTGGGTAAGCGAGCATGGCGTCGTGCTGCCCGGCGACCGCTACGCGACGATCGAATGGCACGGCGTGCGGATCGGCCTGCTGATCTGCTACGACAACGAATTCCCCGAAACCGGCCGCGCGCTCGCCGAACTCGGCGCCGAGCTGATCCTCATCACCGACGGCAACATGGAACCGTACCGCCCGGTCCACCGCACGTCGGCAACGGCGCGGGCGATGGAGAACCAGGTGTTCACGGTGGTCGCCAACCGCGTCGGCGGCAGCACGCACGACGTCGTGTTCGCGGGGGGCAGCCTCGCGGCCGATCCGTTCGGCAACCTGATCTTCGAAGCCGGCAACGGCGAATCGCGCCATGCGATCGAGCTCGATTTCGACCAGCTCGCCGCGTCGCGCGCGGTTTACGACTATCGCAGGGACCAGTGCCTGCACATCGCCGGCGAACGTATCGAGCATGCGGACGGGCTTCGCGAGTTGCTGATTCCGTGACGGGGCTCGCCCGCCCGGGCGGCGCCATCCGTCATGCCCGTCACGCCCGTCACGCCGGCTCCGGCACGTCGATCGCCAGCAGCGCCGAACTGACCGACTTGCCGTGCGCGTCGAGCGCGAGCGAGCGCGTGACGCCGCCACCGAGCGCATCGCGCAGCACGAAATTGAATGCCCCGAGCGCCGGCAGTTCGTACCGCACGACGTCGCCGTGCACGATACCCGCGAGCCACGCCTTCACCGCATCGGCACCCAGATACGTGCGCAGATGATCGTAATGGCGCGGATCGCGGCAAATCACCGACACGTTCAGCGTATTGCCCTTGTCGCCAGTGCGCGCATGCGCGAGTTCACGCAGTTGCATCATGCCTCCACGAATGAAAACGACGGCGTCACGGCCGCGCGCGGCAGCAGCACCGACTGCACGGCGATCACCTCGCGCGTCGACTTGAACGCGCCGCCGCCGCCGGCCGGCCCGTTCGTATAGAGCGTCTCGACTTCATTGCCGATCCGCGCCGCTTCGCCGGCGCTCGCCGCGCGGCCGGCCACCCGCACACGCACCTCGGCCGGCTCGCCGCGCACGGCCGGTGTCGCGTCGCCATACAGCGCATCGACGCCGATCAGGTCGAAGCGCAGCTCGGTCGCGGCGACGCCGGTCAATGCCAGCCGCTCGCGGACGATCCCCAGCGCGAGACGCGCGCGTTCGAGCGCGCCCGGGCCGCCATACGAGATCTGGCCTTCGCCGATCCAGCCGTCGACATACGCCACCGACACCTTGAGCGTGTCGGGCCGTGCCGTGCCGCGCCCGCCCGTCACGCGCACGCGGTCCGCCGCCTCCTCGGCGACGGTGACTTGCGTGAAATCCGCGACGACGTCGGGCTGCAGGTACCGCGCCGGATCGTGTATCTCGTAGAGCAGCTGTTCCTTGCAGGTCGCCGCGCTCACGCGGCCGCCCGCGTGCGGCACCTTGGTGATCACGACCGAGCCGTCCGCCGCGACTTCGCCGATCGGAAACCCGAGCCGCGCGAGGTTCGGCACGTCCTTGTAGCCGGGGTCGGCGAAATAACCGCCCGTCACCTGCCCCGCGCATTCGAGCAGGTGGCCGACGACCGTCGCGGCCCCGAGCGTGTCCCAGTCGTCCATCCGCCAGCCGAACGCGTGGATCAGCGGCGCGGCGAACAGCGACGGATCGGCGACGCGCCCGGTCAGCACGACGTCCGCGCCGGCCGCGAGCGCGTCGACGATCGGCGCGGCGCCGAGGTACGCGTTCGCGGACACGATGCGGTCGCGATAGGCGGCGACGTCGTCGCCCGATTCCTCGAAGCGGAACGCGCCGCGCAGTACGACGTCGAGCACGTCGTCGCCTTCGACGGCCGCGACCTTCAGCCCGGCGACGCCGAGCGATTGCGCGATCCGTGCAGTGCGCCGTGCGGCCGCACGCGGATTCGCCGCGCCCATGTTCGACACGATGCGCACGCCCTTCGGCGCGGCAACCGGCAGCACGGCGCGCATCCGCGCGTCCAGCAACGGGTCGTAGCCGAGCGACGGGTCCTGGCGCCGCGCCTGCTGCGCGATCGCGATCGTGCGCTCGGCCAGGCATTCGAAGACGAGATAGTCGAGTTGCCCGTGTTCGGCCAGCTCGACCGCGGGCTCGATCCGGTCGCCCGAGTAGCCGGCGCCCGCGCCGATGCGCACGCGCCGTTCAGGTTGCTTTGCTGTCATGTCCATACCGTCGTCGTCCGGCGGGTGCGCCGCCGGTGAAAATCAAAAGATGCCCAGCACGACGCACGCGACCGTCATCACGATCGACGCGCCGAACAGCAGCGGAAACGTGAACTTCTGGTGCTCGGCCAGCTCGATGCCGCACAGGCCGACGACGAGGAAGGTCGCGGGCGTCAGCGGGCTGACCGGGAAACCGGTGGTCATCTGGCCGAGCAGCGCGGCCTGCCCGACCTGCACGGCCGGCACGCCGAGCTGGCCGGCCACCTCCGCGATCACGGGCAGCACGCCGAAGTAGAACGAATCGGGATCGAACAGCATGCTGAGCGGCATCGACGCGAGGCCGAGCGCGACCGGGATGTGGCCGGCCATCGACGGCGGCACGAAGCCGACCGCCGCCTGCGCCATCGCCTTCAGCATCCCGCTGCCCTGCATGATCCCCGTGAACACGCCGGCCGCGAGCAGGATGCCGGCCATCATCAGCGCCGCGCGCGCATGCGCGTCGATGCGCTTCCTCTGCATGTCGACGTCCGGGTAGTTCACCATCAGCGCGATGCACAGCCCGACCATGAACATGATCGCCGGCGGGATCTTCTCGCCCATCACGACCATCGTGCCGAGCACGACGAACGTCAGCACGAGGTTGAACCAGAACAGGTGCGGCCGGCGCAGCGCCTGCTCGTCGGGCGTCAGCTCGCGGGTCGGCAACGGAATCGACGCATCGTCGCGCGACAGGCCGAGCCGCTTCTCCTCGCGCCGCCCGAGCCAGTACGCGACGCCGAACACGAACACGAGCCCGATCGCCTGCACCGGGATCAGCGGATTGAACAGCGCCGACACCGGCAGATGCAGCGAAGCGGACGCGCGGATCATCGGCCCCGTCCACGGCAGGAAGTTGATGCCCGCGGCCATCGACACCGCGGCGGCCAGCACGCGCCGGTCCATCTTCAGCCGGTCGCACAGCGGCAGCACGGCCGGAATCGTCACGAGGAAACACACGGCGCCCGAGCCGTCGAGGTGGATCAGCAGCGCGAGCAGCGTCGTGCCCATCACGATGCGCGTCGGCCGCGTGCCGACCGCGCGCAGGATGCGGTCGATGATCGGGTCGAGCGTGCCGGCGTCGGTGATCGTGCCGAAATAGAGGATCGCGAACACGAACATGCCGACCACGGGCGCGAGGCCCTTCAGCCCGTCGACGACGAACTTGCTGGTGTGCAGCCCGAAGCCGCCGATCAGCGATGCGGCGATCGGCACGATGATCAGCGCGACGAGCGGCGACATCCGCTTCGACAGAATCGCGGCCAGCAGCACGACGATCGTGCCAAGCCCGAGTAACGGCAGCATCCGTGTCTCCTACCTTGTCTTTTGTTGGAGACGAGCGTAAGGTCGGCGCAGCGATAGCACAATTGAAATGATTTGATCGCAGCAATCACGAACCGTTATGGATCTGAATCTTCGCGACATTCGCGCGTTCGTCACCGTCGCGCACGCCGGCAATTTCACGCGCGCCGCCGCGCGGCTGCACCTGTCGCAGCCGGCGCTGACCGTGCAGATCCGCCGGCTCGAGGAAATCGTCGGCGCGCGCCTGTTCGACCGCAACAGCCGCAGCGTCGCGCTCACGCAGACCGGGCGCGAGCTGCTGCCGCTGCTGCAGCGTTCGCTCGACGACATGGAGCGCGTGCTGCGCGACGCGCGCGCGCTCGGCGAAGGCACGAGCGGCACGGTGCGGCTCGCGTGCCTGCCGACCTTCGCGTCCAGCGTGCTGCCGGAGCTGATCCAGTCGTTCCGGCGCGACGTGCCGCGCGCGGGCTTCGAGATCCGCGACGGCGTCGCGAGCCTCGTCACCGCGCTCGTGCGCAACGAGGAGGCCGATCTCGGACTGACGGGCGGCGACACGTTCGATGCGTCGCTGGAGGTGCTGTATGCGGGCGCCGACCGGCTCGTCGCCGTGTGCCCGAAGGATCATCCGCTCGCGCGCAAGCGCCGCGTGAGCACCGCCGATGTCGCGGCCGTGCCGCTCGTGCTCACCGCGCAGGGCACGAGCGTGCGCAGCGTCGTCGATGCCGCGCTGGACGCGGCCGGCTGCACGCCCGACATCGCGTGCGAGCCGACCTACATGATGACGGCCGTCGCGATGGTGCGCGGCGGGCTCGGCGTGACGATCCTGCCCGCGACCGCGCGCGAGGTACGCGCCGAGCCCGAGCTGGTGGCGAAGCCGATCGACGATCCCGCGTTCGTGCGGCCGATCGCGCTCGTCACGAAGCGCGGCCGCACGCTGCCGCGCGTCGCGCAGGCGTTCGCGGAAACCATGCTGACGGAATTGAAAAAGCGCGCGTGAACCGCGCGCCCGGATCGGGACAGCCCGCCCGCGCGTGATGCCGGGTTCGGCTTACTGCGCGTCCGGATCGACGTGCAGCGATTCGCCGATCGCATAGAAATTGCCGCCCGCGATGTAGTGCAGGCTGCGCAGCGCCGGATCGGCCGATTCGAAATACCAGTGACCGTCGCGGAACACGCGCGTGTCGGACCACGCCGCGACCACCTCGCCGATGAACAGGTCGTAGGTCTGCTGGTTGTGCGGCTCCGGAACCAGCCTGCACGCGAGCCAGCCCGAGCAGCCGGCGACGAACGGCAGGTCGTGGCCTTCGACGTCGAACAGCGTGACGCCCGCCTCGCGCAGCTTGTCCGGACGCTCGGCGAGACTGTGGCTGCCGACCGCGTGCGTGAGCTGCAGTTGCGCGGCCGTCGGCACCTGGATCACGAACGTGCCGCTGCGCTCGACGAGCTCGCGCGTCTTCGCGGACTTGTCGAGCACGACCGTCAGCTTCGGCGGCAGGAAGTCCAGCGCGCACGCCCACGCGGCGGCCATCACGTTGTCGACGCCGTCGTGGCGGGCCGACACGAGCACGGTCGGGCCGTGGTTGAGGAGACGGTAGGCTTTCTTCAGCTCCACCGGAGCGATGTGACTGTCCATACGGATTCCCTGGAGAACGGCGCGCACGGACGGATGCCGTGCGGCGCGGCGCCGGCCGGTGCGCAGGTGGGCATGTGCGCAGCCGGCCCGAAGGCCGCATTCTCGCACCCAATTTCAATCGGTGCCGACAACGCCGCCGGTCACTTCGCGAACAACTGGCCGATATCGCGGAACGCCTTGAATTCGAGTGCGTTGCCGCACGGATCGAACAGGAACATCGTCGCCTGTTCGCCGACCTGCCCCTGGAAGCGCACATACGGCTCGATCACGAAGGTCACGCCGAACGATCCCAGCCGCTCGGCCAGCGCTTCCCAGCTCGCCCAGTCGAGCACGATCCCGAAATGCGGCACCGGCACGTCGTGACCGTCGACCGCGTTCGTATGCGCGCCTTCCTGCGATGCGGTCTTCGGATGCTCGTGGATCACGAGCTGATGCCCGTAGAAGTCGAAGTCGACCCACTGCGCGCTCGAACGCCCCTCCGCCAGCCCGAACACACGGCCGTAGAAATCGCGCGCGGCCGGCAAGTCGTAGACCGGAATCGCCAGGTGAAACGGGGAAAGACTCATGGTTGCCTCGTGATGGAACGCTCGCGTGGCGCGAGGACGGCACCATGGTAGTCAAGGTCGAGCGAAAATTAAATCAATATATAGTTTCGTCATTCACAAACGGAATTGATGAATGATCCGCGAACTGAGAACCCTCGTCGCCGTCGCCCGGGAAGGCACGTTCGCCGCGGCCGGCCACCGTATCGGGCTCACGCAGGCGGCCGTCAGCGCGCAGATGCAGCGCCTCGAAGCCGAGCTCGGCTTCGCGCTGTTCGACCGGCAGGGCCGGTCGGCGCGGCTCAACGAAATGGGCCATCACGTGCTCGGCCAGGCGCAGGCGCTGCTCGGCCTGTACGAGAACCTGAGCTCGACGGCCCCCGGCTCGCCGGCCGCCGTGCGCGTGACGATCGGCGCGATCGCGTCGGTGCAGAGCGCACTGCTGCCGGCCGCGCTCGCCGATTTCCATCGCCGGCATCCCGCGTGCCGCACGCGCGTGATACCGGGGCTGTCGATCGAGCTGGTCAACCGGGTCGACGCGGGCGAGATCGACATGGCCGCGATCATCCGGCCGCCGTTTTCGCTGCAGAGCGACCTGCACTGGACGACGCTCGCGCAGGAACCGTTCCGGCTGATCGTGCCGCGTGGCGTGAAAGGCAACGACTGGGCCGAACTGCTCGCGCGCGAACCGTTCGTGCGCTACGACCGCGCATCGTTCGGCGGGCGCCAGGTCGATCGTTTCCTGAGAAAGATGCACCTCGCGGTGCGCGACACGTGTGAGCTCGACGAACTCGACGCGATCGTCAAGCTGGTCGGGAACGGCGTCGGCGTCGCGATCGTCCCGCAGACCGCCGTCTATCGCCGCTGGCCGGCCGGCGTGCGCGCGATCGACCTTGGACACCATACGTTCCACCGCGACATCGGGCTCGTGCACCGCGCGCGGCGGACGATGTCGGAGCCGGCGCAGCAGCTCGCGCAACTGATCGAAGCGGCGTCACGACGGCACGCGCCGCCGCAGGCGGCATAACGCCGACGTCGTCGGTCAGCGCCGCCCGGCCGCCCAGTCGACCGCCGCATCGAACAGCGCGACACCGGCCGGCGACAGGTTCGCGAACGTGTCGTTGTCGAGGAAGAACATCACGCGGCGCGCCGGCGCGAGCGCTTCGTAGTCCATCGTCGCGCCCTTCTCGTACGCGAAGATCGCGGCCTTGTCGGGTTGGCCGTACACGGTCGCGATCGTGATCGCACCGAGCCCCGGCTTGCCCCAGCTCATCGGCGCCCGCTTGCCGTACACGTTCGTCGCGCCGGCCGGCAGCCCGGCCGAGATCGGGTGCGGCGCATTGACGAGCCACAGGTAGCGCTCCTTGCCCGTTTCGCCGAAGTCGACGTCATGACGCTTGCCCGTCATCGCGAGATCGTCGAGCAGGTCGTTTTCCCACGTGACGAGCGGCTTGTCGAGCGTGCGCCAGCCGGGCCGCACGTTCTTCGACGACACCGTCGACGAGATCACGACGAGGTCGGCGTCGCGCGCCGCGTCGGGCGTCGAGGACTCGTCGATCAGGCGCACCGCGTAGCCGCGTTCGCCGAGATGCTGGCCGATGCGTTCGTCGACCTTCAGGTTCGGGCCGCGCAGCTGCACGAGCATCGCGACGCGCGTGACGGCCTGCGGTGCATCGGCCGCCCGCGCGGGCGCAGCCGCCCCTGCCCCGAGGCCCAGGCCCGCGCCGATCGCGAGCACCGAGCCCGCGATCGCGCGCATCGCGCGGCGCCGTGCACCGGCGACACCGGCGACACCGGTGGCAATGGCGCGCACAGCGCCCGTTTTCATGTTCCGGTTCATCTGGATCTTCTCCGAAGCCGCGCACCGCCGTGACGGCCGCGCGGCGATTGCGTGGTCAGAACTGCAGCGTGGTGAGCAGCGACACCTGTCGCGCATCGCCGATCGCGACGAAATAACGGTTCGCGCTCGACGGGTAATAGGTGCGGTTGAAGAGGTTCTTCACGTTGAGCTGGAACGACAGCTTCTGCTTGCCGATCCGCGTGTCGTAGGTCGCGAACGCGTCGGCGAGCACGTACGACGGCAGCGTGAAGCTGTTCGCCGAATCGCCGGGCCGCGCGCCGACGTAACGCACGTCCGCGCCGATGCGCAGGTCGTCGCCGCCGGCCAGCGTGCCGAAATCGTAGACGGCCGCGAGCGATGCCGTGTGGCGCGCGACGTTCCACAGCTGGTTGCCCGCGTAAAGCGGATCCTCGGTCGTCTTCGCGTCGATGTACGCGTAGCTCGCGATCACGTTCACGCGCTCGCCGATCCGGCCCGACACGTCGAGCTCGATCCCGCGCGAGCGCGCCTTGCCCGACGTGCGCCAGTCGGTCAGCTTGGTCGCATCGTTGTATTGCGACACGAGCACGTTCTTCTTGTCGATGTTGAAGAATGCCAGCGTGCCCGTCATCCCGCCCGGCAGGTCGAGCTTGCCGCCCACTTCCCACGCGGTCGCTTCCTCGGGCGGCGTCGCGCCGTCGATGATGTAGCCCGTCATCGGCGCGATCGACGAAGACGGCTTCAGCGACTGCGAATAGCTGCCGTACAGCGAGAACGTATCGGTCCACTTGTAGACGACGCCCGCGCGCGGCAGCCACTTCGAGCCGCTGAGATCGGTGTTCGCGGTAAACGGCCGGCCGCGTCCCGCGACCTGGTTGTACGTGATGTAGCGCAGCCCGCCCGACACGATCCACTTGTCGGTCAGGTGGATCGTGTCCTGCACGAACGCGGACGCATCGTGCAGCGTGTCGGTCTGGTCGCTGTCGCTCGCGGACACGGTGCTCGACGGCGGCAGCAGCCCGTAGACGGGATCGACATAGCTGAACGGCGTCTTCACGGCCTGCCGCAGCATGTCCTTGCGGTAGATGCGACGGTATTCGGTATCGAAGCCGACCTGCACGTCGTGCCGCATCCCGCCGAGCGTCAGCTTGCCGTTCACGTAGCCGATCCCGTAGCTGTCGGTGCTGAGCGAGCCGTGCGTCGCATCGTTGCTGCGCGACAGCGTGCCCTTCACTGGATCGACGCCCGTCGTGCGCAACTGGTTCGCGTCGTAGGTCTCGCGGTTGTAGCTGTAGCCGAGATGCGCGCTCCAGTCCGCGTTGAACTGGTGATCGACGCTCAGCTGCGCGAGGTGCGATTCGCCGTCCATGTTGTTGAACGGCTCGTCGAGGCGCCGCCGCGCGGGAATGTCGAGCGGCGCGTTGGTACGCGGGTCGAGCGCCGTGCCGCGATCGAACGGCGAATGGAAGGTCCTGTACTGGTAGGACACCACGACCTGCGTATCGCGGCCGTACCACGCGAGCGACGGGGCGACGAAGGTCTGCCGGTATTCGCCGAAGTTGCGCCAGTACTGCTCGTTCGATTGATCGACGATCAGCCGGTACGCGAGCCGCGAATCGCCGACCGGCCCCGTCGAATCGAAGGTCGCGCTGCCGCCGTTCTTGCCGTGCCCGAACGTCGACGCGCCGAGCGAGATCGCGTTGTAGCGCACGAGCTGCGGCTGTTTCGTGACGACGTTGACCACGCCGCCCGGGTCCATCAGCCCGTACAGCAGCGACGTCGGCCCCTTCAGCACCTCGACGCTGTCGACCGCCGCGTTGAACGCGCGCCCCTGCACGAGCGGCATCCCGTTCTGCATGACCGAGCCGTCGCGATTGCCGCCGAAGCCGCGCTTCATGATCGTGTCCTGCGTGCCCGCGAGCGTGTTGCCCTGCGTGATGCCGCTGACGTTGCCGAGCGCGTCGTCCAGATTGCGCGGACGCTGGTCGCGCAGCACCTGCGCCGGCACGATGTTGACGGCCTGCGCGGTGTCGAGCAGCGGAATGTCGGAACGCAGCACGCCCGCCTCCTTCGGCGCGCGATAGCTTTCGGCGCGCAGCGCGCTGTCGCGCACCGTGATCGCCGGCAACTCGGCGCCCGCGGCCACGCCGGCCGCCACGGGTCGCGCGACCGTGCCGTCCGCACGCTTGAGCGTGTAGCCGCCGCCGGGCTGCCGCAACGCGACGAGCCCCGTGCCTGCCAGCAGGCGGTCGAGCGCACCGTCGACGTCGAAGCGGCCCTGCACGCCGCCGCTCGTCAGGCCGGCCGTCAGCTCGGCCGGAAACGCGAGCAGGATGCCCGCGTCGCGGCCGAACCGGTTCAGCGCCGCTTCGAGCGGCCCGGCCGGAATGTCGAATGCACGGCGTGCCGCGCGCTGCGCGGCCGGCGCCGCATCGGTGCCGGTGTCGGCCAGCGCGGGCAGCGGCAGCAGCGCGGACACCAGCACGGCACCGGCGAGCCGGCGCGCGAGGTGCCCGGGCGCGGCGGGTGCGGCCGGGCGCGCGGCGCGCGGCAGATGTCGGTCGGGCGCCGGACGGCGCCGATACGTGAGACGGATGGAAACCATGATCGGGAAGTCGGTGGACGATGGGCCAGTGCTGCTTTCATTACCCATGTCACGCGAACATCGAGAAACAGCTCAGGTCGGCGGAAATTTTTTTCGACACGCTCAGGAACGGGCCGGCACGACCGTCGCCCAGTAGCGCGTCAGGTAGTGCACATCGATCGGCAACGTCGCCTTCAGCGTGTCGAGCACACGCGCGGGATCGTCGAGCGGATAGGTGCCCGACACGCGCAGGTCGGCCACGGCCGCATCGCAGCGCAGGCTGCCGCGGCGATAGCGGTCGAGCTCGGCGACGAGGTCGGCCAGCCGCATGCGCGACGCGACCAGCATGCCGCCCGTCCACGCGGACGCATACGCATCGAGCGGTGCCGACACGTCGATCGCATCGCGCGTGAAATCCGTGCCCTCCCCGGCCGCGATCACGCGCGTGCCTGCCGCCGCATCGTCCGGCTGCACACGCACGGCACCGGCGAACACTTCGACCCGCGTCGCGCCGTCGCGCTGCCGCACCGCGAAGCGTGTGCCGAGCGGCCGCAACTCGCCTTGCGCGGTCGCGACGACGAGCGGCCGCGCGGGCACGCGATCGTCGTGGCCGCTCGTCACCATGATCGTGCCGCGCAGCAGGCGCAGGCCGCGCGCGGCGGCGTCGAAGCGCACGTCGAGCGCCGTGTCGGTATCGAGGACGACGACCGTGCGATCCGCGAGCGTCACCGTGCGCCGCTCGCCGACCGCCGTTCGCAGGTCCGTCGGCCAGATCGCCGCGCGCCGCGCGGGCTCGGCCATCCATGCCGCGCCGCCCGCGAACAGCAGCACGGCCAGCGCCTTCACGGCCGCGCGGCGGCGGCCCGCACGCGGCGACAGCAGCGCCGCATGCGCGGCCTGCGGGTCGAGCCCGGCCGTGAGCCCGCCCAACCTCTGCTGCATCGTTTCGATATGGCGCCATGCCGCGTCGTGCGCCGGATCCTCCGCGCGCCAGCGCGCGAGCGCGGCGTCGAACGCTTCGCCGGTGCGGCCGGCCTGCCGGTCGACCCACCATTCGACCGCGCGACGCGCAACCTGCGGCGGCACCGCCGGCGCTCCCGGGGCGGCCATCGGTCAGGCCGCCATCGCGAAGAAACACTGCGTGCCGGCCTTCACGAGATAACGCTTCACCGTCGCGAGCGACACGCCGAGTTCGCGCGCGATCTCGGCCTGCGTGAGCCCGTCGAGTTGCGCAAGCAGGAACGCACGCTTCGCCGCGAGCGGCAGGCCGTCGAGCAGCCGGTCGATTTCGAGCAGCGTCTCGAGCACGACAGCCCGCTCCTCCGGCGACGGCGCATACGCTTCGGGGCGCTGCGCGAGCGCATCGAGATACGCGCGCTCGATCAGTTCGCGCCGCCAGTGGTTGCTCAGCACGCGCTGCGCGACCGTGGTCAGGAACGCGCGCGGCTCGTCGGCGCCGATCGGCTCGTCGCGTGCGAGCAGGCGCATGAAGGTGTCGTGCGCCAGGTCGGCCGCGCGGTGCGCGCAACCGAGCTTCCGGCTCAACCAGCCGCGCAGCCACGCGTGGTGGCCGGTATAGAGGGCGTCGATTTCTCGATGGAGAGACAGCTGGTCAGCAGACATGGCCGGGTTCCGGGGTGCGCAGGCGTCAACGATCTTGTAAATGAGAATGATTATTATATACAAAACCGGGTCGACGACCGGCGTGTCATGCGTGCCACGCGCGCCACGACAACGCGACAGGAAGGGAGACGCCGCCGCGATGCCGTCGCCCGATGCGTCGTTAACACATTCATTACACCGCGGCCAAATCGATTCGTTAAATAGTTATTTGACGGATCGATAACAATATCCGGGCCACCTCGACTCCCCGTCGAATCGGTCGAAATTATCGCGGGATATGCAAGCCGAAATGGCCAAATCGCGAAATGACAATCAATTGATACGTAATTTTCAATAATTCAAATCCCTCGATCGTCGAGACTGGAGCACATCCCTGTCTGCCTCAAGCCACAAAAGAGAATTTCGTTTTTCCGTTTTAATCGCACTCGGTAGTCTCCTGCCATTCCGGATCACGAACACAAGCCAATGCGCAAGGAGATGAAATGAAACGCACGACCCTCTCGCTGATTTCGATCGCGTCATTCGCGGCGATACCCGTCGCGCATGCGCAGTCGAGCGTCACGCTGTATGGCGTGATCGACACGTCGATCACCTACGTGAACCATGCGCAGGGCAAGGACAACGCGTGGATGCTCGGCAACAGCAGCGCGGGCAACCTGGCCGGCAGCCGCTTTGGCGTGAAAGGCACCGAGGATCTCGGCGGCGGGCTGAAGGCGCTGTTCCAGCTCGAGAACGGCTTCGACCCGAGCAACGGCCGGCAGGGCCAGGGCGGCCGCATGTTCGGCCGGCAGGCGTTCGTCGGCCTGACGAGCGACCGCTACGGCACGCTCACGTTCGGCCGCCAGTACGATCCGCTCGTCGATCTCGTGCAGGGCATCACCGCCGACAATTATCTCGGCAGCGTGTTCGCGACGCCCGGCGACGTCGACAACTACGACAACAGTTTCCGCGTCGACAACGCGGTGAAGTACACGTCGGCCGTCTATGCGGGCCTGCAGTTCTCCGCGATGTATTCGTTCGGCGGCATCGCCGGCAGCACCGGCGCCGCGCAATCGTATTCGGCCGCCGTGTCGTACAACAACGGGCCGTTCAGCGTCGCGGGCGGGTATTTCCACGCGACCAACAGCCCCGCGTCGAACACGCTGCGCAACGGCTGGACCAGCTCGTCGGACGGCACCTTCGACGGCCCGATCAACAACGGTTATGCGAGCGCGCACTCGATCGGCATCGCGCGTATCGCGGGCCAGTACGTCGCCGGCCCGTTCACGTTCGGCGTCGGCTACAGCAACGCGCAGTACCGCCGCGATGCGAGCTCGGTATTCAACTCGAACGAGCACTACAACACCGGGCAAGGCTTCGTGAACTACCAGGCGACGAACGCGCTGCTGGTCGGCCTCGGCTACAGCTATACGCGCTCGGGCGGCGACACGTCGGCCACCTATCACCAGGTATCGGCCGGCGCGGACTACAACCTGTCGAAGCGCACCGACGTCTACCTGACCGCCGCGTACCAGCACGCAAGCGGCCGGACCGGCGACGGCAACGGCGGCTCGATGGGCGCGCAGGCGTCGATCGGTTCGTACGGCTACGCGGGCACGAGCTCGCAGACGATGGTCAACCTCGGCCTGCGTCACCGCTTCTGATGCAGAACGGCCGGCTGCCCACCGTGCGGCCGGCCGAATCCGCATCGACCGATACGGCGGCACCGGCCGCCGGCGTATTTCCCGATCGCCTTTTCATCGCCCGTTTCACCGCGGATATCGGCTGCCTGCCGATTTTCATCCGGGTTGATTCAGCACCGGTTTCCCGGGACGAATGACGCGATGCGTCAGTATTCCGGCGCCGCCATTGCCCCGCCATTCACCGGGAAATCCGGCCATATTTACCGATAATGCTTCGCCGCACGCCGTGATCGGACACGATAAAAAGGCGTGTCGGGCGCATGGGCAAATGCAAAGGAAAGTTTGACGCGAGCCATTTGCCTGCTCGCTATGGCAAACTTCGCGTCTCGCGTAATTTCCTTGCACCGGGCGCCCGGATTCCGCCCCATCCTGCCATGCCGCGTCAGACCACCCGTTCGATCAGCCGAGAAACGCTGAAAATCGCCTCGACGATTGCGCTGTCGTGCGCGCTGCACGGCGTCGCGCGGGCCGATTGCCTCGACGACGCGGCCGCGTTCCAGCACGTGAGCGTCAGCCTGATGCGTGGCATCGCACAGGTCGAGTCGGGCATGAACCCGAACGCCGTCAACACCAACACGAACGGCACGGTCGACATCGGGCTGATGCAGATCAACAGCACCTGGCTGCCGACGCTCGCGCGCGAAGGCATCACGCGGGAGAGCCTGTTCGATGCGTGCACGAACGCGTATGTCGGCGCGTGGATCCTGTCGCAGAACATCCGCCAGCTCGGCGCCAACTGGAACGCGATCGGCGCGTACAACTCCGCGTCGCCCGACAAGCGCCTCGCCTATGCGCGCAAGGTCTATGATGCAATCCGGACCATGCCGGATTCGCCGGATACTCCCATGCCCATCCTTCCACCGTCCTTTACGCCGCCGCAACAGGCCCAGGCGTACAACCCGTTCGCGAGCCTGAGCGTGTCCGCCCCGCAGCAGGTCACGCGCCCGCGCACGATCTCGTCGGCTCCGCCGCCGGCGCCCCCGCAGGGCGGCCCCGCCGGCCCGGCCGGCACGTACAACTTCGGCTGGACGGTCACCGGGGCCGACCAGGCCAAGCCGACCCAGGTGTTCGACGACGGCGCACGGGTCTACGTGCAGTTCAGCGACATGAAGCACCTGCCGGCGATCTTCACCGAAACGTCGTCGGGCCGCGTGCTGATGTCGTGGGAGCTGCAGTTCCCGTATGCCGTCCTGACGCGTCCCGCGCAAACGTTAATCTTCCAGCTCGGGCCGTTCGAGGCGCGTGCGCAGCGTGGCGGAGCCGGGACGACGGCGCAGGCAACGGCTGCGGCGGGAACGCCGCGTTCGGGCGCGACGGCGGCAACGGCTGCCGCCGCGCCGGCTGCGAAACAGGCGGCAGCGAATGCGTCGACCAGGCGGACCGCATCGTCCGATGCGCTCTGGTACATCGACACGGCGTCGACGTCGGGTTCGGCACCGACCGCGAGTACCGCCAATGCGTCGACGGCATCGCCCCCGTCGACTACGCCGGCGACGTGGCCCACCGCGGTGACGTCGAACACGCCGCCCCCCGTTGCGACGCCTCAGGTGCCGTCCACGACGAAGCCGGCCGCGCGCGTCAGCACCGACGCGCTCTGGTACATCTCGAAGTAACGCACGGGCCGGCCGCGCGTCGGCGGCCGGCGTGGGTCGGCGGCCGGCCGACTATCGAACGACCGTCGTGCCGGACGGTGCGGATACGGTCGACACCAGCGAGTGGTACACGTCCGCGACGCGATCCAGGAAGGACTTGTCGGGCGCGGTCGCGATCTTCTGCATCGCCCGCGTATTCATGTAGTTCTTGATCGACACCAGGTGGCTCCACACGGCCTCGATATCGCTCTCGGCCATGCTGTCGTGCACGTGCTTCACGAACAGCGGATACATCGCTTCGACTTGCGGCAGGCGCTCGCCAGGATTGTTCCACAGCCAGAACAGCGCCTGCGCCTGCGGGTCGGTATTGAACATCGACGCCGGCAACTCGCCGCCGAGCTGCTTCATCGCCTGCTTCCGATCGAACCCGTATCCCGGGCGCGTGCCGTGCTGCTTCTGGTAGTCGATTTCGCGCACCAGCTTCTCGTAACGGCCGTACGCCAGCGGATTCGCCGCGCCACCGAGCCACCCCGGCTTGCGCTGTGTCGCGGCCGTGCGATTCTCGGCCCGGTCGTACCACATGCGCAGCCACTGGATGTACACGACCATGTGGCCCTTGAGCTCGCCCTGGATGTCCTTCGGCAGGTCGGTCACGACGACCGGGCGCGGCGGCGTCCGGTCGGGTACACGGCAACCGTCCGTCATGTCGGGCAGCGGCTTCGGATTGAGAAAATCGAGCGGCCCGGTCGACGGCCTGGGCGCCGCCGACGGATAGCCGATGCCGGCGCCCAGCGGCGACAGCGGCGACAGCGGCGGAATCTCGCGCGTCGTCGCCACGAGCTTCTTGACGGTCACCCGGTAGTCGAGCTGGAAGGCCTGGACCTCCTGCGGCGCGACGATCTGCTGATATAGTGCGCCGTCCTCGTTCGCCAGCGCGGTCAGGCTCGGCATTGGAATGCCCGCGCCGTATGCGCGGTGGTACATCATCTCGAGCGGCACGCGCGCAAGCTTGTCGGAAATGCCGTCCTCGCCTTCGATCGCGCCGCCTCCCACGTCCACCTGCGCACCGGGAAAGAGGCGCTCCTGCCGCCTGCCGCGCATGTCGGCCGGATCGACGCCGAGCATCGTCAACGGCTTGTACACCCGCAGTTCATGCGCGGCCGCGTAGTGCACGCATTTCTCGATGTCCGGCGACAAGATCAGATCCGACGACACCGCGTTGCTCAACGGAATGTAGCCCGTCAGCAGGTTGTCGTCGAAACGGTTCGTCACGCAGTCGAACAGGCCCATGAACTTGATCTTGACCGCCACGCCGTCGTACTTCCCGCCCTTGCAGGTTTCCTCGAGCAACCGTTTGGCAAAGGCCAGCGCGAGGCCGCCGCCCATGTCGTACCCGAAGATCGCGACATGAATCTTGTTGATCGTGCCCGCCTGCTTCGCGCCCGCCACGGCCGCCTTGAAATCCTCGTCCGCCGCCTTCAGGCGCGTATCGACGCCGGTATTGAACAGCGCGGCGCCGAGCTTCGTGTCGCGCGAGAGCTGGAACGACTCGGCCAGCGCGCCGAGCGTTTCCTTGCCGACCTCCTTCAGGACCGTCTTCGGAATCCGGTACGGATACTTGACGACATCGCGCCAGAACCCTCGCCATTCGCGCTTCAGGTAACGCAACGCGCGGTTCTTTTCCGCCCCCGGCCGCGCGACGGCTCGCTCGAGCCGCTTCCGTGCGTCGCCCACGCCTTCCTTCGCCTTGTCGAACACCGTGCCGACCGTGTCGCCGACGCGGCCGCTCAGCGTGGAATTTCCCTTCCTGCCGCTCTGCTTCCACGCGTCCTCGACCGTCTTCATGCCCTTCTCCTTGGCCTTGTCGACGGTCATCTCCTTGAGCTTGTCGCCGGCCTTTTCGCCGGCGGTGTCGAGCGCCTTGTCCTTCAATACCTGCCGAAGCACGCCGGCTTCCGGGTCGAAATCGGCGCCGAGCCCCGGATAGTAGAAGCGCCGCATGTTCTTGTTCTTCTTGTCGTATGCGGCGTTGAACAGCTTCAGGATATTGGTTCGTGGTCCTTCCTTGTCGCCGAAACCGAATCCGTCGAAATAGAAGCTGACCCACAGCATGTGCTCGCATGCGGGGCACATCTGCTCGGCTTCCGCCTTGACGCGATCCGTCTCCGCGCTTGCGGCATCCTTCTTCAGGTTGATTTCGGCCATGGCGCTCACTTCTCCTGGGTCGGCTTGAGCTCGGGTGCGTTCATGTCGTCGACCCACTGCAGCTCGGCGGTACCGTTCTTGCGGAAATACACGCGCAGATAGCGCGACGTCGGCGATTCCGGCTGCGGAATGGTCACGTCGATCGTCTTGCGCTCCGGCTGGATGCCGCGCTGAATGTCGGCCAGCGGTTGCGCGAATTCCCAGTACAGCTTCACCTTCTGCCCCGGCGTCACCTTGCAGCCACACGCGAAGCCGCCGCCGCCGCCGAATGCCTCGCCGTCCTCGCGCGCCGCCGGATTGCCGAAGCACCCGGACTTGTGCTCGTTGTCGAGCCAGAATTCGTGCAGCTTGCGGCCGTACTCGTTGTATCCGGTGACGCACACGTTATGCGGCTCCGCCGACACGTCGACGCCGTGCTTGCTGCATGCGGCGAGCACACCGAGCCCGACGAGCGCCAAAACGTGCATCCCTGCCCTGAATTTCATCGATACCCTCGCAAACTTGCGTCGTTGTTGCCTTCACCGCGCGACGGCGGATCGAACCGGTTACGTACGTCGTCGCCACGGACGAACCCGTTCATCGCGATCGCGACGAACGCGCCGACGACGGGAATTGCATGGACGAGCGTCCACCACCCGGACTTGCCGATGTCGTGCCAGCGCCGCACCGACACCGCGACCAGCAGCCAGATCATCACGATCGCGAATGCCCATCCGGCAAGGTCGACGATCGTCTGCGCACGCTGCGCGGCGGGCAGATCGGCGAGCGCGTCGAACACCGAACCGGCGACCAGCAACGGCACCGTCACGCTCCACCATTGCATGCGCCCGGCCCGGCCGCGCAACGAAAACAGCGCGGGCACGTTCATCGCTGCGCCTCCTGTTCCGTCGCGGCATTCGCTGCCTCGCCGTGCTCGAGCAGGCGATCCAGCAATGCGTCGCACAACGCGTCGTGATCGTGCCGATGCGCGGCGATGCACTCGGCGACACTCGCATCGTCGAGCCGCACGTGGCCGACCATCGCGAGCGTCGCGCCAATCCGGTAGGCGAGCCTGTCGTCGTTCAGCCCCTGTGCATCCAGCATGCCGAACAGTGTGAGCATGCGCGCGTATGTGTCGAACGGATCCGCGTCGGCCGGGATCCGGCCGTTGCGCCGCAACTCGGCCAGCACGGCGTCCGGCCGGCTGCCGCGGCGCAATGCGTCGAGCTCGCGGGCGTCCACGCGCGCGTAGAAGATCCGCTCGTGCCGGCGAGGATGCCGTACCGTACCGACGGTTCCATCGCGACACACCCAGGTCCACGACACGCACGGCGACAACAGCGCCTGATAGCGCGACCCGGACAGTGCGCCGGCCAGCGTCTGGAACACCGCCGCATCGTAGAACCGCAGCAGGCCGTCGCGATCGTCGGGCAACGTCACGCGCGTCCGGATACCAAGTTTCGGCGCGAGTTCGTCGAGCGGATAGATGCTGACCAGCGACAGAAACGCGAACGGCCGCCGCGCGAACTGCCGTTCGAGCAACGCCGACACGTGCGGCGCACGATAGTCGCACACCAGCGCGCAGACTTCCGGGTTGCTCGCTTCCGGCTGACCGGCGAGCAGGTTGTGAACCTGCCCTTGCGCGATCAGCTCGCGCCACGGCGCCGCATTGATCGGCAGTTGCGAAGCATCGGCCAGCAGATAGCGATGGGTATCCGGAAACGCCGTGTGCTCCGCGGCGGCCGTCGTTTCCCAGGTCTGAAGCAGCGTTGTCATCGGCGTCACCCGCGCGTGGCGATCGCTTCGTGGCGATGCGCGAGATCCCGCATGCATTCGACGCACGCGGGCTTGTTCATCGACGGCAACTGCACGTTCGCGGAACGCGGCCCGGCCAGCGTGTGCTGGGCCGCATGAAACGTCGCCTTGCCGGGCGCGCCGATCACGATGTCGTTGCCTTCCATCTTCAGGAACGCGTTGGCGGCCGTCAGCAGCAGCCGCTTCGGCGACTGCAGCGCGACACTCGCCTGCGCGCTCGACACCGTCACCGCGCGCTGCGCATTGGCGTCGAGCGTCCCGGCGTTCTGCGCCTGCACGGTGACGGCGCCCGTCGCCGCGTGCAGCGCGATGCCGACGGCCGGCACCGGGCGGCTGCCGCCCGAGGTGCCGTGCGTGTACAGCGCGATGCCTTCCTTCGCGACGATGCTCGACTTGCCGTGGACCGTAACCTGCACGTCGCGTCCTGCGCTCAGCGCGGTTTGCGTGCCCGATGCCCACACGTGGCTTCGCGCGGTCATCGCGACGACGCCGGCCTCGCCGTGCGCGACGAGATGCGGATGCTGCCACGCTACCGCACCGCCGCCGCCGGCACCGCCCGCGCCATTGCCTTCACGCGTCGCGCCGATCGACGCCTCGCTCTGCTGCAGCCCGTCGATCGCCGCGAGCGGTGACGCGGCGCTCGCGCCGGCACTCGCGACACCGGGCTGCGCCGTGCTCACACCCGGCTCCGCCCCCTGCTTGCGCGCGAAATCCGCGAGCCCCTGCAGCATCTCGCGTTGCTGCGCGAGCACCTGGCTCGCCGTGCTCGCGTCCATCTGGTTCACGCCCGGCGCCGTGCTGATCAGCAGGCCTGCACCGGCGCGCAGCGCAGCGGCCGCCTGCGTCGACAATTCGGCGCCGTAGCCGCGATCGGCCAGACGCCGGTTGTCCTGCACCTGCTTGATGTGGCCGAGCGTCAGGCCGCTGCCGTGATCGGTCGTGTAAAGGCGCGCACTCGACTGGCCCGCCGTATCGTCGAGCATGAATTGCCGCGAGCCGCCCGCGCCGGTCTGGCTCGCGCTCATGTCCTGCGTCTTGAAGCCGGTCAGCACGGCCGCATGTTCGTTGCCGGCAAACCAGGCCGCCGCATTGGCCGTGCTGCCGCTCGGGCCGCCCGCGAGCGCATTGTGCTGCGCGTCGGCGTTGCCCCGCCCGTTGTACAGCGCAGCGACCGCAACCGGCCGGTCCGGCTGGCCTTCCAGCCACTCGGTCCAGACTTCCTGGCCGACGCGCGGTACGCTCACGCCGCCCCAGTTGTCGCCGCCGACCGGTGTCACCATGCGCGTCCAGGTGCCGGCGCCACGATCGGCCGGCGCATTCGCCGCGCGCGGATGCGCTTCGCGACTCGCGGAATTCTGCCCACGCTGCGCGTGATGCTGGATCCGGATCCGGTGATCGCGTTCGGTGTGAACCGGATCGCCCGCGCCGACCACGACGGTTGTCTGCGCGCCCGGCATCACCGCGACCGGATGCACACGCGCACCGTGCCCGTTCGACGCCAGCGGCCGATAGGCCTGGTCGAACGGCAACGCGGCGAAGCAGTTCCGGTACACCTCGTTGCCGTCCACGAGCGCGCCGCCAGCGTGCGTCGTGGCGTCGATTGCCGCATGCAGCGCCTGCGCGCCGCCGTATCCGACTGCCTCGCCGGGTGCGGCGTCGGGCATCGACGGAATCTCGCCCAGTCGCTGCGCGATCGCACCGTGCACGTCGGCGCCCACGTTCGCACGCGCGTCGTGCTCGACACGCAGGCACACGAACGTGCGCGATGCATCGAGCGACGGATGCTGCGACATCGCGAAGTGCAGCCCCGGCCGCAGATCACGACGCGTACCGCTGCCTTCGGCCTGCAGCGCCGCCACGCGCTGCGCGTCGAGTTGCTGCTGTGCGCGCTGTTCGCCGATCCCGGTGGTCTGGAACGCGTACGGGCCGGCGACGTCGCGATCCTCGCCCGGCACGACCGCGCCGTTCGCGCGCACGCCGGATGGACGAGTCGACAGGCTTCGATGATCCCAGCTGGCGCGCGCGACGCTGCCGATGCGCCAGCGGCGCGCGTTCAGGAAGTGCCGGATGCCGCCGCGCGGATCGCCGTCGCTCGTCTGGTGGAACCCGACGACCTCGGGTTCAGCCGGGTCGAAACGCTGGTTCGTATCGGCGAGAACGAGCGTGTGCTTGCCGAGGTTCGTCGACTGCGCGTCGCCCTCGTGTTCGAACCAGTAGAAGATGCCCTCTTCCGCCCACAGACGTTCGAGAAACGCGAAGTCCGATTCGCCGGCCTGTGCGGTCAGGCTGCGGCTCGCATATCGCGTGGGGTCGGCGAGCGCCCAGCGCCAGGCCGGCGCGACCGCGCCACGCGCGTAGTGCGCGAAAACCTGTTCACTGATCTCGACCACGCTCGCGTTCACGAAGTTGTAGCTGTCGACGCGCTGCTGCAGCAGCGCGAGCCACGGTTCGACGACGAGCTGCACGCGCGCGAGCCCGCCGTTGTAGCCGACGAGCTCCGCGGCCATCACATGGCCGTGGAACGGGCGCCGTGCGTCCTGCCCGTCGGCAGCCTGCCATTCGATCAGGATCGGCGCACCGATCAGCTTGTCGAGCGGCACGTCGGGACGCTCGGTCAGCGCGGTGACCTGGAACCGGAAGCCGCCGCGATCGAGCGACTCCCATCCGTGCAGGCTCTCGGCGACGAGCTTGTCCGCGCCGAGCGGCGTGGTCAGCCACAGAAACCGGTCGTGCTGCGACCAGCCGCGGAAGAACGCCTGGATGAGGTCAGATTGGGTCGACATGATGGGTGGGTTCGGGGTTCGCGGGGGGTGGTGTTTCTAATCAAGGCTTTCGGGATGCCCGAAGCCCGTATTACCGCTCGGTCAGTTCGACGGCCGGCAGCAGGTCCATCCGCGTAAACACCTTGCCCTTCATTTCGTCGGGCGACTGAATGTTGAAGTTGGCTGTGCCTACGATCCGGTACGTGCCCGAATGAACTTGTCGCGCGGACGAACCCGGATCGAACGTGAGCGCCGTGTAGGGCACGACGAATTTGACCTTGACCGGCGCTCCTGGTTTGACGGCAATCGTCGACGCATAGGGTCGGGAAGCGGCACTCAGATACTTCTCGTCCAGTCTGACCTCGAACCCGACACCGGAGTCGCTGAGTCCGCCGACCTGGACGTATTGCACGTTCGAGCGGACAAGTAGCGGCGACCAATTCTCGGGACCGTCAATGACGACATCCTGTACCCCATCATTCTTTAACACGAGGTCAACCACCAGATTTCCCGACTCGGAATGCACGGCGAGCTCCGGATGCAGATTGATTTCCGGCGTGCCGTGCTGAAGCAGATCTTCCGCAAGTTCATAAAAAAACGACAGCTTCTCGGTGATCTCGTCGTTGAATCGAAACTGAAGCGTGCCTTGGTAACGCGTCCCACCCTGCTCGAACGAGTATCTCAGGACCGATCCGATATTCCGCCCCGGGACCGACGCAATTTCGTGATTGGCCAGAACTCGCTTGATCTGATCGATCGCCGGTCGATATCGATCGTTCAGTTCTCCCGTGTATTTTCCGATTCCCACATACTTCGCCGGCGGCATGAGATCAAGATCCAGCCCACGCGAATAGTAGACGGCACGATTGCCGTCGAACGCGAAAGCCATCGGAGGCGCAGGCTTGATCTGCCCGGGGCTGCTTGCGATCGTGAAGTAGTCTGCCTTTGTTTCAGCCAATGCCATTTCCGTTATCCCGAATAGAAAAACCGATATCAACCAGACCCACGTACATCGCCTCATTCCAGCACCTCCCAGTCGATATTCGTTTTTCTGTTGAACCAATCACGGAAACCATAAAAATAGTACTTCGGCACGAGCGACACCGGGTTATCGAGACCTTGCCCCATCAGGTTCGTGGCCGTCGTGCGTTGCCAATTGTCGACGAGCTGCTTCATCTTCACGTCGACAAGTTTTTTGGAATTGATGTATTTCCCGTACACCGAGCCGCCTTGTTCGAAATACTCGTCCGGCCAGCCGAACAGATGCCCGACTTCGTGTGCTCGCACGTTCACGGTGCCGTCCGGTACATAGTCTCCGACCTTGTTGTCCCATATGACCGATTGCTCGCCCCAGTTTCCGGAATCCGCTCTCGATTCCATCGGAAACAGATTGACCTCCTCATGGAACCGCCCGTCCTTGACGAACTCCACCTCTGCCCTCACCTTGACAACGCAGGTACATGCCTTGCCAAGCGGGCACTGTTTCGGCCGCATAGTGTAGCCATTACGATTGAGACAATCTTCAATCAGCTTCTTGACGCCCTGCGGGTCCTTCATTTCTCCCGGACGATCAACCACGGTCAGAATGACTCCCAGCGCCGGCCCGTTGCTGTTAAACGGTATCGAACGTCGTTTGCCCGTCTTCTTGTCGAACACGTCCGCGCCATACTTGACCGCATGCTGGTCCTTCAAATGGATCTTGATGCGAACGGTCGCCGTCAACGTCGACGTCGCAGGCGAGTACTCGATATCGTACTTCGCGTGGGAATTCCCCATTGGGTTGAGTATTGGTTCATGCGTCGATTCGTCGAGGACCGCATTGCCGTTCGCATCGGTTTCGTAATAGTCGACACATCCCATGTCGACGACATAATCAAGCTCCTTGACCGCCGGCACGTGAACGAGATTAAAAAGAAAGCAACTAGAATATAAACTAAATAATCAAATTCGATTGAACTAATAAATGCCCAAAATGCACCATGTAAGTCTAGTATATC